>CABUGI010000037.1 GCA_902491055.1 uncultured Collinsella sp.
GGCCCGTGGGTTATACCCTAAGAGCAAACCACCCTTTTTAAGGGTGGTTCTGATTGTTATTCCGGGATCGTTTCTTCGGTTCAATTCTCGGCCTCTCAAACAAAATCTCGATCTGTAACATCTAGACCCGATTTGGGCGGCTAGGTGTTACAGATCGAGATATACCGGTGGGTTGGGTCGTGTTTGTCTAAATCTGTAACACGAGGGACGGATTTTGCCGAGTTGTTGTTACAGATTGAGATTTTCTAGCAGGCGGGTTTGGTTTGTCTCGATCTGTAACAGGTAGGGGTCAAAAGTGGGCCTAGCTGTTACAGATTGAGATTGTTGAGGTTGGGTCGAGGGGAATATCTCGATCTGTAACAGTAAGACCCGGTTTTGCCGAGTTGTTGTTACAGATTGAGACAAACCGACGGGCCGCCACGCCCCATCCACCTGCTGCCACCTGATATTCGCCGATTTCCGTTGTGCCGCTGTGCCCCCATGCCATATCCTCTAGACAACTACGCGGCATCATCGCCGCCGCGCCTACAAGAGAGGAATGTCCATGACCGCACCTGCATCCAAGCTGCTCCAGCCCATTACGGTTGGCCCCCTTGAGCTCAAGAACCGCATTATGTTTCCGCCGCTGACCACCGGCTACGAGGAGCGTGATGGTTCCATCGGCGAGCGCAGCCTGGCTTTTTACGAGCGCCTGGCCCGTGGCGGCGTGAGCTACATCGTCATCGGCGACGTCGCTCCCGTCATGACCGCGAGCCCCACGCCCAAGCTGGCAACCGACGCCCAGATCCCCACGTTTAAGGCCCTGGCCGACGTCGTCCACAAGCACGGCGCCAAGGTCGCGCTGCAGCTGTTCCACCCCGAGTACGATGTGCCCGGTGTCGGCCGCATGGTCATGGGATCCATGGCCGCCGCCAAGGCCGCGCAGGAGGCCAAGGCCGCCGGCGACGAGGAGACCTTTGCCGCCAAGATGGCCGAGTCCAACGAGATCCGCAACCAGGCCTACGCCAAGCTGCACCACGACATGCAGCACTTTGTGAACGAGGCGAGTGTGGAGCAACTCACCCAGATCAAGGAGGCCATCGCTGCCTCGGCCGCTCGCGCACAGCAGGCCGGGATCGATGCCATCGAGGTCCACGGCGACCGCCTGGTGGGTTCGCTGTGCTCGGCCATCCTCAACCAGCGCACCGACGAGTACGGTGGTTCGTTCGAGAACCGCGTTCGCTACGCGCTGGAGGTCGTCGCTGCCATCAAGGAAGCCGCGCCGCAGCTGATGGTGGAGTACAAGCTCCCCGTGATCATGGAGAACCCCGACGGCACGCCGCGCGGCAAGGGCGGCCTGCAGCCCGACGAGGCCTGCGAGTTTGCCAAGCTGCTCGAGGGCGCGGGTATCGACATGATCCAGGTTGCGCAGGCCAACCACACCGGTAACATGGGCGACACCATTCCACCCATGGGCGCCATGCCCTACAACTGGACGCTGCCCGTGGCCGAGCGCGTCAAGGCCTTGGTCTCCGTGCCGGTGGCAACCGTCGGCCGTGTTGTCTCGGTCGAGGCCGGCGAGAAGATTCTGGAAGACGGCGCGGCCGATATCATCGCCTATGGCCGCTCGCTCATGTGCGACCCCGACATTGCGCTGAAGGCCGCCACGGGCGAGCCCATCCGCGAGTGCCTCAACTGCAACAAGGGCTGCGTCGACGCGATTCAAAACCGCAAGTACATCTCGTGCGTGCTCAATGCCGAGAACGGCGACGAGGCGACCATCGCTATTAAGCCGGGCGAGGGCGACAAGAAGATTGCCGTGGTGGGCGGCGGTATTGCCGGCCTGGAGGCCGCGCGCGTGGCGGCCAAGCGCGGCTACGACGTGACCGTCTACGAGGCGAGCGATCATCTGGGTGGCCAGATTGTGCTGGCCGCTGCGCCCCCGCGCAAGGATGAGATCATGCGCTCCGTTGAGTACTACGAGAAGATTCTGCCTGGCCTGGGCGTGAAGGTCGAGCTCAACCACGTCGCTACCGCTGAGGACCTCAACGCCGCCGACGCCGCGATTGTGGCCGTGGGCGCGCACGACGTGGTCATCCCCGTTCCGGGCGCCGACTCGGAGAAGGTCGTCTCGAGCTGGGACGTGCTGGCCGGCAAGGTGGAGCTCAGCGGGCGCGTCGCTGTCATTGGCGGTGGCTTGGTGGGCACCGAGACTGCCGAGTACCTGCTGCAGCACGGCTGCGAGGTAGCGATCGTCGAGATGCTCGACAAGATTGCCGCGGGCGAGTCCGAGACCATTCTGCCGCTGATCATGAGCGACTTTGCAGAGCATAACGTGGAGCAGCACGTTAAGACCCGCCTGACCGCCATTACCGACGAGGGCGTGGAGGCTGTACGTACCACCGAGGATGGTGCCGAGGAGCCGGTGAAGATCGCCTGCGATTACGTGGTGATGGCCGTGGGCTCCAAGGCCAACGCGTTTGACCTGGACGGCGCGACGGTGCCCGTGACCTGCGTGGGCGACTGCTCGGGCGAGCGCACCGCCGACATTGCGAGCGCCATTCGCACGGCATATCACGCGGCCAACGAGCTGTAGTTGAACATCGCGGCCAGGCGGGGCGGTAGCACGGATCCGTCTCGCCCGGCTGTGTCCCGTCGGGTGTCAACCGGTGCGGGGCCTGCAAGCGCAGCAGGTCCCGCCCTTTTTGTTTTGCTCCGGTGGATGGCAATGCGCGGTAATCATGAGGAGTGAGGAGGTCTACTGCCTTGCAGATCACTCAAAATTATTGGGGGAGGGGTTAATAACTATATCCTCTATACTAAAGGACATAAAGAGATGTCAATTTTGTTGACAAGCGAATGACGATTAGCTGCGAGTCAGCTACCAGCGTAAATAATCGATAAAGAAATGTCGTAATTTGGTGCCAAATGCCCAGATAACGCCGCGTCTATTTTAATTAACTGCTTTGAGCAAACAGTAAAATGCTACTATCTAACTTGCACGTAAGAAAGCAGATTAACGGTTAAGGCTAAGAAGTGGCAGGTATGTCGGAAGCAACTAGGACTCGCACGCATGCGCCTGAGGTTAGGCAGCGCGCCGTCGAGATCCTCCAAGAGGGGGTCGGTCATCGTGCCCTCGCCGCGGAGCTTGGCATTCCCCAGGCCACGGCTCGTCAGTGGGCCCGCGCGTATGCCGTGGGCGGTGCCGACGCCGTTCTCAATGCCGGTTCGCATCATCACACCTATTCGTACGACGTAAAGCTCGCTGTGGTTAAGGACCGTCTGGAAAACGGCTTGACGGTTCGCGAGGCCATGATCAAGCACAAGATTCCCAGCGAGTCTTCGGTCAAGGCTTGGTGCCGTCAGTACCGCGAGAGCGGTGAGGCCGCACTGGTCGATAAGCCGCGCGGTCGCAAGCCGCGCGTTAAAAAGGCGGAATAGCAAACGGGATGGTGCGCCCACAGGGGCGCATTTTTCTTGCCGCCCCTCTACTCCAATGCGGACAGACTCCTTGCCCCGTATGCCTAAAACTCCCCAGTTGACCGAAAACCCGCTGCCGCTACTCATCAATTGAGCTATAACGTTAAACAATTGCAGCGTTTTTGCATGGGGGAGTGATGGTATGACGCTACTGTATTTCCTTACCCTGTTTCCGCTGGTACCGGCGCTGGGCATGCTGTTCGCGCGCGGCGACCGCGCCCGCGATGCGGTGGGGCTTGTAGGCTCCGGCATTATTATGGCGGTGACAGTTGTAGTCGCCGTCTTGTTTTTTGGCACGGGTCCGCAGAGCTTTGAGGTTGCCCCCGGCACCTCGCATGTGCTCTCGATCATCAGCTCCGCCATCGATGTCATCCTGTGCGCCGTCATCCTGTACAACGCGTACAAATATAGGAACGCGCTCACCACGGTGCTCGGCATAGTCCAGCTGGTGGGCTCGCTCGCCTTTGCGACCATGACGCTGCCCGCGACCGAAGCCGTCACCGCAACCCCGCTCTACCTGGACTACATGAGCGTAATCATGGTCCTCGCCGTTGGCATTGTCGGCAGCCTGATCTGCGTGTATGCCCTGGGATACATGAAGGACTTCCAGGCCCACGACGAGCACGAGGCTGCGCTGCGCGGGCAGACCACGCCCGACCGTCGCCCGCAGTTCCTGGCGCTTATGTTCCTGTTCCTCTCGGCCATGTTCGTCATCGTGACGAGCGATAACCTTGAGTGGCTGTTTTGCGGCTGGGAAATCACCACCGTGTGCTCGTTCCTTATGATTGGCTACACGCGCACGCCCGAGGCCATCAAAAACGCCTTCACCCAGATCATCCTCAACATGCTGGGCGGCATCGCGTTCTTGGCGGGCCTTATGTTCCTGCACGTCAACGGCATGCCGCTGACCATCTCGGGCATGATCGAGCTTTCCTGCGCCGGTACCGCGCAGTCCGCGCTGCTGGTGATGCCGGTCGTCCTGCTGTCGCTCGCCGCACTCACCAAGGCAGCGCAGATGCCGTTCCATACCTGGCTGCTCGGTGCTATGGTTGCCCCCACTCCCACGAGCGCCCTGCTGCACTCGTCCACCATGGTCAAAGCCGGCGTGTTCCTGATGGTCAAGCTGAGCCCACTCTATGCCATCTATCCCGTGACCGGCTTTATGGTCACGAGTGTGGGCGCCATCACGTTTTTGCTCGCTGCCCTCATGGCCATCTCGCAGAGCAACGCCAAACGCGTTCTCGCGTACTCCACCATTTCCAACTTGGGCCTCATCAGTGCCTGCTTGGGTGTCGGCGCGCCCGAGGCCGTATGGGCGGCCATCTTCCTGATCCTGTTCCACACGGTGGCAAAGTCGCTGCTGTTCCTGTGCGTGGGCACGGCCGAGCATCATATCGGCAGCCGCAATATCGAGGACATGGACGGTATGTTCAGCCGCATGCCGCACCTGACGCGTCTGATGATGCTGGGCATCATGGGCATGTTTGTGGCGCCGTTTGGCATGCTCGTGTCCAAGTGGGGTGCCCTGGTGGCGTTTGCCCAGACCGGCAACGTGCTCATGATCATGGTGCTGGCCTTTGGCTCGGCCGCGACGTTCTTCTTCTGGGGCAAGTGGCTTGCCAAGCTTTCGGGCGTCGACCCCACGGCTCAAAACGTTGAGGTCAATGTCCATAAGACCGAATGGATGGCGCTCAACACCATCGCCGCGCTGCTGATTCTGTGCTGCGTGGCGTTCCCGGTAATCTCGAGCGGTCTGGTGTCGCCTTACTTGGCCATGGTGTTTGGCCGCGTGCCGTACGTTATTGGCAAGGACGCCATGTATCTGATGGTGGTTATCGTGGCTTTTATCGCCGTGGTGCTGCTGACGTCGTTCCGCGTGAGCAATAAGCCGCACGTCAACGTGTACCTTTCGGGCGTGGGAACCGACAAATATCGCCATTTTCGCGGCTCGATGGGACACGAGGTGAAGGCTGAAAAGCGCAATTGGTACTCGGAGGACGCCCTTGGCGAGAAGCGTATTGGCCCCGCGGGTAGCGTCGTGTGCTGCAGCATTATCTTGTTTGCGCTGCTGTGTTGCGCGTGGATTGGGCCCGAGAGACTTGCCATGAGCGCGCCCTCGGTGCTGCGCGGCAAGTATTTCGAAGGTTCGGGTGTCGTGGGCATTTTTATTGGCACCGTGGCGTTTGCCTTGCTGGCGCCGCTTGTGGGCGGTCTGATCGACGGTCTTGACCGTAAGCTTTCGGCCCGCATGCAGGGCCGCGTGGGCCCGCGCCTGCTGCAGCCCTTCTACGACGTTGCCAAGCTCCTGCGCAAAGCCCCTGCCAGCGTAAACACCATGGACGATACCTACATGGCGTGCGCGCTCATCTTTACCGTGGTGGGCGGCGGCATCTTTGTGTCGGGTTCCAACACGCTGCTATGCGCTTTTATGGTGACGCTCGCCGCGATCTTTGTGGTGCTGGCGTCCGCCTCGACGCAAAGCCCGTTTGCCCAGGTCGGCGCCGATCGCGAGCTGCTGCAGGTTATGAGTTACGAGCCCGCCGTTTTGCTGATGAGCGTGGGCCTGTACCTTGCCACCGACAGCTTCGATTCCATCGCCGTGACGGGGCAGTCGGCTCCCATCATCGTGTACAGCGCGCCCATTTTCCTCGCGCTGCTCGCGGTGCTCACCATCAAGCTGCGCAAGTCGCCGTTCGATCTTTCGTACTCGCATCACGCGCATCAGGAGATCGTCCAGGGCGTCGCCACCGAGATGAGCGGCGGCACGCTGGCCAAGATGACCCTCATGCACTGGTGTGAGACCGTGCTGTTTTTGATGTGGGTGGGCATGTTCTTTGTTTGGGACAACCCGGTGAGCTGGGTGGTCGCCCTGGTCGTGATGGCCGCGACGTATTTTGTCGAGGTGCTGATCGACAACACCTTCGCCCGTAGCACCTGGCGCAGCTGCTTTAAGCTCGGATGGGGCGTGGCGCTGGTGTTTGGCCTACTCAACCTTATGCCCATCCTCGTCGACGTGTTTATTTAGGAGGCGGCATCCATGGATCATAAAATGTCGCGCTCGCCGTGGGTTATTCATTACGACGGCTCGAGCTGCAACGGATGCGATATCGAGGTGCTGGCCTCGCTCACGCCGCTGTTCGATGCGGAACGCTTTGGCGTGGTCAACACCGGCAACCCCAAGCATGCGGACATCTTTTTGGTGACGGGGTCGGTCAATGCCCAGAACCTGCCCGTCGTGCGCCAGATCTACAATCAGATGCTCGAGCCCAAGTGCGTGGTGGCGTGCGGCATTTGCGCGTGCTCGGGCGGCGTGTTCCGCGATGCCTATAACGTGATCGGCGGCGTGGACCGCGCGATTCCCGTGGACGTGTACGCGCCCGGGTGCGCCATTCGTCCCGAGACCGTGATCGATGCCATCGTGGAGGCGTGTGGCATCCTGGACCAGAAGGAGGCCGTGATGCGCGCCGGCGGCGACCCGCTTACCGTGGGCGGCGCCGCAACCTGGGACGGTGGCGTTGAGCTGGGCGAGGACGGGTTTGTGGCTGCTGCGGAGGCCGGCGACGCGACCGCCGCTGCAAGGGAGGCCGAGTAATGCAAAAGGCAATCTATACCACCGTCGGGATCGAAGAGCTCCTGTCGCATGTCCAGGCGCTTAAGGGCGTCGGCGCGCGCTTTGTGCAAATGCACGCTGAACGCAACGTCGACGACGGCTCGTATCGCTTGGTCTATACGTTTATCAACGTTCGTGCTGCTCAGGAGCATATTGCGCAGGACGGCAGCTATGCGATCGAGAACCTGGTGGTTGAGGGCATCGACCAGTACCAGGAGATTCCGTCCATCAGCTCGTACTATCCGGCGGTATTTCCGTTTGAGAACGAAGCGCACGACCTGTTTGGGCTTGCCATCACCGACATGCAGATCGACTTTAAGGGCTTTTTCTACCAGGTCTCGACTGCCGAGCCCATGAGCGTTATCACGCCCGAGGTGAAGGCCGCGCGCGAGAAGGCCATGAAGGTCCGTGCCGCCGCCGAAGCCAAGGCGCGCAAGGCCGCTGCCGAAAAGGCCGCCGCTGCTGCGGCTGCTGCAGGGGAGGGCGCTGCGAGCGCCGGCGATGCCGCGGGCTCCGATGCTCAGCACGATGAGGCTGCTGCGAAGGCCGCGCTCAAGGCTGCCGAGATGGAGGCAAAGCTCGCTGCCATGGATCCCGAGAAAGCAGCCAAGGTCCGCGCGGCGCTTGCCGCCAAGGCCGCCCGCGACAAGCAGAAAAAGGAGGCGTAAGGCCCATGGCACATCGCTCCGTCATTCCGTTTGGCCCGCAGCACCCGGTGCTGCCCGAGCCGCTTCATCTGGACCTGGTGATTGAGGACGACCGCGTTCTCGAGGCAATTCCGCAGATCGGCTTTGTGCACCGCGGACTCGAGAAGCTCACCGAAAAGCGCGACATGCACCAGTTTGGCTACATCGCCGAGCGCATCTGCGGCATCTGCGCCGTGGGCCACAGCTGCGGCTATGCCAGCGCCTGCGAGCGCATGCTCGACATCGAGGTGCCTGGCCGCGTGCAGCATATCCGTACCATTTTGCACGAGCTTTCGCGCATTCACTCGCACCTGCTGTGGCTGGGCCTGCTCGCCGATGCCTTTGGCTTCGAGGCGCTGTTCTATCGGTCGTGGACCCTGCGCGAGCAGATTCTCAAGATCTTCGAGAGCACCTGCGGCGGCCGCGTGATCCTTTCGATTAACGAGATCGGCGGCCTTAAGCACGACATTGAGGACTCCGAGCTGGCGGGCATTGTCCAGACGCTCGACGCCATGCGCCCCGACTACGAGACCCTGGTGCATACGTTTTTGGACGACGCCAGCTGCGGCGAGCGCCTGCATGGCGTGGGCGTGATCAGCAAGAAAGATGCACTGGAGCTTTCGATGGTCGGCCCGTTCGGCCGCGCCTCGGGCGTGGATTACGACGTGCGCTTGTTCGGTGACGGTGCCTATGCGGACCTGGCTGCATTTGAGCCCATCGTTGCTACCGATGGCGACTGCTATGCCCGCTGCCAGGTGCGTTGCGCCGAGGTCACGCAGGCCATGGACATTATCAAGGAGCTTGTCGGCAAGATTCCGCACGACGGCATCGGCGGGCGTACCAAGCTCACACCGGCCGACGGCGCGCGCGGCGAGGTTGTGATTGAGCAGCCGCGCGGCGAGGCGTATTACTATGTGCGCGGCAACGGCACCAAGAACCTGGACCGTTTCCGCGTGCGCACGCCGACGTCGCAGAACTTGGCGGGTCTGACGCATGCGCTGCAGGGCGTACTCCTTGCCAACGTTCCCATGATTATCCTGACCATCGACCCCTGCATTAGCTGCACGGAAAGGTAGGCGCGGCATGAGTTTGCTGACATTTGCCAAGACGGCCTTGGGCTCTATGGTCAAGCAGCCGGTTACGGTGTGCTATCCGCAGGAGAAGCTCGCGGCGCCCGAGCGCTTGCGCGGGCATATCGTCAACGACATGGACGTGTGTATCTGCTGCGGCATGTGTGCGCGTCGCTGTCCGGCGGGCGCGCTCGCAGTCGATCGCAAGGGTGGAACGTGGTCGATCGACCCGTATGCCTGCGTGGTGTGCGGTGAGTGCATCGAGAGCTGCCCCAAGCACTGCCTGACTATGGACACCGCCCGCACCCCAGTCGCAGCGGACAAGACTCCCACAGTAGAAACCAAGCCGGAATAGCGCTGGAATAGGGCCGGTGGGGCAAAAATGCCCCATCGGCCCCGCGCTTAAACGCGCGGTTGGGCCGCCACGAACAAAGCTATGCCGGATTACGGGGCTGGATAGCGAATCTCCGACCATACAGAAAATCGCAAAAACAAAACCGCAGGTAGATAGCCTGCCGTTTTTCAAAAAATGAGGGTATGGATGAGGGCCCCGACTTTTGCCCCGTAATCCGGCATAGTTTCGAAATGGCACCATACCCGTAACAGCTCCTGATCCCCCAAGGACGGAGGAAAGTGGGTCATTTTTGCCTGATGGCTCCGAGTCGCACCCGTTTTCCTGCGAAAACGCCGTGTCTCAACTTTGGTGAGACATTTGTCTCACGCTCAAAACCGAATCTGGAACATGTGTCACCTGCCCTAATTGTGTCTCATTCCGTAACTTTAGGCTGATGCAAGGTCTGAGACCGCGAGAAGGGAGACACGATGGGTAAGTACACGAGGGGTCTCTTGGCGGTGATACTGGCCGTAGTGCTGGTGTTGCCAGCCGCAGCATTCGCCATGCTGCCCGAGGCCAACGCCAGGTCCAGCACAGGAATGGACGGACCGATAATGACCGGAAAGGTCGCCGACCCCGACACCAGCGGTCGCTGGGAAATCTGGGCGGCAGGCCACGGTGGCAATAAGGTAACGACCCAAAACGTC
Organism: uncultured Collinsella sp.; assembly: GCA_902491055.1. Classification (GTDB taxonomy): domain Bacteria; phylum Actinomycetota; class Coriobacteriia; order Coriobacteriales; family Coriobacteriaceae; genus Collinsella. Next base: position 9,867 of record CABUGI010000037.1, read on the forward strand.
GGTCGAATCTGGACCGACAAGACGGTCAAGGCAACCGAGGAAAACGAAGAGTCGGACTTTTTGACCACGCTTTCGGCGATGTCCTCGACGTCTAATTCAACCGTGACGGTCACCACGCCGCTTGACATCGTGATGGTGCTGGATGCCTCTGGCTCGATGGATGATCCTATGGGTGGCGGAGATTCCACCAAGCGTATCGATGCACTGAAGAGCGCTGCGAACAGCTTTATCAATACCATTGCCAAGCAAAACGAGGGTATCGAGGGTGTCGATAGGCAGCACAGGGTTGCCATTGTTAAGTTTGCGGGTGATAAGACCAATAAGGTCGGCAATGACCAGTACAAGAAAGGGCAATTTTGGTACAACAACTCGCAGGTGATGAAGGGTTTGACCGATTGCTCTGGCGGCAACGTGAAAGTTCTTGAGGATACAGTTGCTGGAATCAAACCAAGCGGTGCCACGCGTGCCGACTATGGTCTGGAACTGGCCGGGGATATCACTTCTGGCCGCGCAGATGCCAAGAAGATCGTTGTGTTCTTTACCGACGGCAAGCCAACGAGCTTCAGCGAGTTTGATTCTGACGTCGCCATGGGTGCCGTGACGGCTGCCAAGAAGATGAAGGATGGCAAAGCCACCGTTTATACCATCGGCATCTTTAGTGGAGCGGACCCCGCTGACGATCCCTCGAAAGAGGGGACAAGCGACGTCAACAAGTTTATGCACGCCGTGTCGAGTAATTATCCCGATGCCACGTCGTATGCGAGCGACAAGCTTGGCACACGCGCGGAAAACTCCGACTACTACAAGTCGGCGACCAACGCCGAAGAGCTCAAGAAGGTCTTCGACGACATCTCACAGGCCATCACATCGGAGGCGCCTTATCCGACCGAAATCCATAAGGGCTACGACGAGACCAAGTCCGGCTACATTACGTTTACCGACGAGCTGGGCGACTTTATGCAGGTCGACGGATTTACCGAAGTCGTCATCAACGGCACGCCGTTTACCGAGGCGAGCAAGACGTTCAACAAAGAAACCAATACCGACACATACGAGTTCACCGGCAAGGCAAAAGACCTGCTCATCACCGTGCAGCGTGCTGGCGCTGACAATCCCCAGAAGGGCGATATTGTAACGGTTAACATTCCTACGTCGTTGATTCCGCTGAGCCACTTTAAGACCGTAGACGGCAAGCTTTCGGTCGACAACGTTAAGCCCATTCAGGTGAAGTATGCCTCGAGCGTGAAGAGCGCCGCACTTGACAACCTGTTTACGCCCGAGAAGGTCACGGGGCTCAAGGACTACATCGAGCATAATACGACTGTCGTTGACGGCACCAAGACCGTGAGCTTCTACGCGAACAAGTGGAGCGGTGGTGCGTTGGGTGATACGGTTGCGACCTTTGAGCCGGCCGACACCAACCGCTACTACTACTTCCAGAAGCAGACTCCCATTTACACGGACAAGGACTGCACACAGCCCGCAAAGAATTCACTGGCAGATACCGGCACCTATTACTACAAGGATGAGTTTGAGGAGCAGGGCGAGAACGGCGAGGCCAAGCCCGCCACCACCGTCATCGAGTTTATCGGCGGCGACGCTGCGAAGTTTGACGGCGCTATTGTTGCCGACGAGGGCGGCAACCTTTCGTTTAGCGTGGGAACCGCGCGCCTAGCCTTTATCGACGAGCTCCACACCACCAAGGAGAGTGTGGGCGACAACAACACTGGCACCGCGACCGACGTTCTCAACCCCAAGTGGAACAACATGTCCGCCAAGGCGGCCGCGACGCATGTCAATTCCTACCTGGGCAACAACGGCAAGATCAGCTTTGCGTATGACATGACGCCGGCAATGGTGAACACCAAAGCCAGCTTTGGTCTAACCAAGGTGCTCGAGGGCCGCGACTGGAGGGATACTGACGCGTTTGAGTTTGGCCTGACGTCCGAGAACGGCGCCCCGATGCCTGCGACTACGACTGCGATCGTGCGCAAGGCTGACCTGGACGACAAGGGCAAGGCCGTCATCGACTTCGGCACGGTCGAATACACCGAACCTGGCACGTACGTCTACAAGGTCAGTGAAAAGCACGCCGGGACCACGATTGACGGCATCGCCTACAGCGGTAACGTCGCGGAGATCACCGTGACGGTGAAGCCCAATAAGAAGGGCGAACTGAGCGCTGACGTGAAGGCGACCTCGGGTGAGACCGAGTTCAAGAACGCCTACGCTACGAATCCTGTTGAGTCCAGCGTAACCAGTCAGATTGCCGTGACCAAGTCTCTGACCGGGCGCGACCTTACGGTCGGTGAGTTCAGCTTTGAGCTGCGCGAGATTAAGGATGAGGACTCTGAGCTTATCGAGACCGTTAAGAACGCTGCCGACGGCAAGGTGACGTTCAGTGCCATCAAGTACACCGAGATCGGCCAGCACACCTACAAGCTGCATGAGGTTAAGGGCAACTCCGGCGGTATTGACTACGATGACGCGGTCTACACCATCGTGACGACCATCGCCGATAACGGCAAGGGCCAGCTGGTTGCCACGCACGAGCTGAAGGACGCCAAGGACGTCAAGAGCATCGAGTTCAAGAACGCCTACACCACGAATGCTACCGAGGCATCGCTTGCGGGTATCAAGAATCTGCAGGTTGACGACGCTCTGACCCCGGCTGATATCACCGGCAAGTTCACCTTTACCGTGACCGGTGAAGAGGGCGCACCTATGCCTGCGAGCACGAGCGTGCACAACGACGTTGACGGCAAGGTCGACTTTGGCAAGATTACCTTTACGCTCGACGACCTTAACAAGGCTGTGGGTGAGAAGCCCGAGAAGCGCGAGCACACCTTTACCTACACCGTGACCGAGTCCGGTGAGGTCGCTGGCGTGACCAACGACGCTAAGCCGTCGCGCGAGGTTTCCTTCACCGTGACCGATGACGGCAAGGGGAATCTGCGCGTATCCCGCAAGCCGGACGGTGATGCGGCCTTCACGTTCACCAATACCTATAACGTGACGCCTGTCGAGACGAGCGTCACCGACCAGATCACCGCGAACAAGGTCCTGACCGGGCGTGAGCTCAAGGAAGGCGAGTTCTCCTTCGAGCTCGTCGAGGGCGATAAGGTTGTCGCTACCGGCACTAACGCTGCCGACGGCGCGATTACGATGGGCAAGGTCGCATACGACAAGCCCGGCAAGCACGCCTACACGCTGCGCGAGATCAAGGGCGGAACCACCAGCAAGGGCATCACCTACAGTGACGCCAAGTACACCATCGAGACCACCATCACGGACAACGGCGACGGCACCCTCAAGGCCGAGCATGTCCTGAAGGACGCCACGGCTGCGACTTTCAAGAACACCTACAGCGTGGCCCCGCTCGATGCGGAGCTCGACTTTGACCTGAGCAAGGTCATCAGCGGCCGCGACTGGACGGATGGGGACGAGTTCAGCTTTACCATCACCGCCCCCGAAGACGCCCCACTGCCCGATCCCGCAACCGTAACCGTGAGCAAGAAGGACGCGAAGGACGGCATTGCCGCCATCAAGTTCGGCAAGATTCACTACGCTGCCGCCGGAACCTATAAGTACGAGATTCGCGAGAACGCGGGCAGCACGGTCGGCATGACGTATGACGCGCATGTCGCAACCGCCGAAGTGACCGTGACCGAGAACGGCGATGGCAGCCTGACCGCCAACGTCACCAAGAAGGAAAACGGACGCTTTACCAACACGTACCGCACTGAGCTTAACTACACCGCTGCCGGCGGTCTGTGGCTCAGCAAGTATCTGGATGGCCGCCCCATGACCGAGGGTCAGTTCACCTTTACCGTGACACCTGCTGACGACGCTTCGGCTCGCGCGCTCGGTCTGCTGCCCGGGGCTAATAGCTTCAAGTCCCCCGCAGCGGCAGAGGCAACGGTCGGACTGATCGACATTCTGGCTGGTCATGAGGTTATATTTACGCAGGCTGACGCCGGCAAGACCTTTACGTACACCGTGGCCGAGAAGAACGACGGCCAGCCCGGTTACACCTACGACGACGCCGTGCGCACGGTGACGATCGCCATCGCCGACGACACCGCCGGCACGCTCACTGCTACGACGACCGTTTCCGGCGGTCCCGAGGGCACGCATGAGACGGTCCACAAGAGTGGCGAGAACAAGGTCGAGAAGGCCCTGGTGCCGTTCCACAACAGTTACAGCGCTACGACCAACACGCCTGGTGGTACCGCTGCTCAGGTCGTTGCCACCAAGACTCTGACCGGTCGCCCGATGGCCGACGGCGAGTTCTGGTTCGGCATCGCCTATCAGGGTGAGCTTGTGGCATACGAAAACCTCAAGCCCAATATCGGCGGGCACGTGAGCTTTGATACGCTGCACTACGACACTAAGATGCTTGCTAATCTTGAGGCTGCTGGGCTTGCTTATCGTACCGATAAGGACGGTAAGCTCGCCTGGACCATTAACTACACGGCCTACGAAGATTTATTCGGGCTGCCGAATGGCGTTTCCGCTACAACGTGGAGCTTTGGCTTTAAGGTTATCGTCGTCGACAACGGTGACGGTACCCTGACGGCAACGGTCGACTACGGCGGCGTCGAGCCCTTGTTCGAAAACGTCTACGGCGCCGAAGCCGTCGATGCCGCGCTCACCGGCGCTAAGAAGCTCCAAGCTGCCGAGGGCCTGACCCCGGCTGACATCACGGGCAAGTTCACCTTTACCGTGACCGCCGACGAGGCTGGTGCCCCGATGCCCGAGCGCACGACCGCAACCAACGACGCGGCTGGCAACGTGGACTTTGGCAAGATCCACTTTACGCTCGAGGACCTCAACCGCGCTCTGGGCGTGACGGACGATGCGACCGATAAGGCCGAGGCAGACGAAGCTGACGAAGCCGAGGCCGACGAGGCAGAGGCCGACGAGGCAGAGGCTGAAGAGGCCGACACCGATGCCAACGCCGACGAGCCCAGCGACGAGCCCGAGCCCGCAGCCCCCACCGCTCCGCGCTCGCACACCTTTACTTACACGGTGACCGAGTCCGGTAGTGCCCCTGGCGTGACCAATGACACCAACGCCACGCGCAAGGTTTCCTACACCGTGTCTGACGACGGTGCCGGGCATCTGAGCGTCAAGCGCGAAGGCGACGACGGTGCTGCCTTCACGTTTACCAAAACCTACGGCGTGGCACCTACCGATTCGTCCGTGACCGATCAGGTCAAGACAGTCAAGCGCCTGACTGGACGCGACCTTGCAGCAGGTGAGTTCACGTTTGAGCTGCTCGAGGACGACGTGGTTGTCGCTAACGGCACCAACGACGCTAACGGCACCGTGACGCTGAGCCCGATTCGCTACGAGGCACCCGGCACGCACACGTACACGCTGCGCGAGGCTTGCCCCAACGCGCTCGGCCTGTACAAGGGCGTCACCTATGACGGCACGACCTACACCGTCGTGACCACCGTCTCCGACAACGGCGACGGCACGCTGACCGCGACGCACAAGCTCGAGGGAACCACCGAGTCGGCTGGCTTTACCAACAAGTATCACGCCATGCCTACGCAGGTTTCCATCGGCGCTATCAAGGTGCTCGAGGGACGCGAACTCAAGAAGGACGAGTTTAGCTTTAAGCTCGTTGGCGAGGACATCGAGTCTACGGTTACCAACGATGCCGACGGCAAGATCAACTTTGACAAGTTTGAGTACGACGAGCCCGGTACGCACGCCTACACCATCAGCGAGGTCAAGGGCGACGAGGCCGGTATGACCTACGACAAGTCCGTCTTTACCGCGACCGTCAACGTGGTCGATGACGGCGAGGGCAGCCTCAAGGCAAGCGTCGCCTTTGCCAAGGGCGACAAGAGCGTCGAGGGCATCGTGTTCAACAACACGTACAAGAAGCCCGAGACTCCTACGCCGACGCCCGACCCCGGCACGCCCAAGTCCGTGACGAACATCGTCAAGACGGTCAAGGGTTTCCTGCCCACCACGGGTGACCAGCAGGCTGCCGCACTGCTCATGGCATTCGTCATCGCCATGGCCGGCGTCGGAGCTCTGGTCTGGGGCATCCGTAAGCGCTAGACGCGCTGGCAGCGCCCGGGGCCAAAAGGCCCCGGGCGGCTGGCGGGGAGCCAGAACACAGCCCCCCGCCCCACCCCCAGCCGCCACGGAGGTATCTCCCTCCTCCGTGGCGGCGCTTTTGTGCGTAGGGGGGACCGCCACGAAATCGGCCCATCTACTACGTTTAGCCCCTTACCCCCAACCATGCCAAAAAAACGCGAAAACAAAACCGCAGGTAGAACGCCTGTGGTTTTGCTCAAAACGAAGGTATGGTCAGGGGTATCGAGTTAAACGTAGTAGATGGGCCGATTTCGTGGCGAGCGGTTCCGGTTGATCCCTTGGGAACGGAAGAAAACGGATCATTTTGGTCCAGCGAGGCTGGCGGAGGCACTCGTGCGGGGCCGCCCGAACAAAACTATGCCGGTTTACGGGGCTGAGTCACGAGTCCCCAACCATGCCGATATTCGTGAAAATAAAACCGCAGGTAGACGGGCCGTCATTTTGCAGAAAACACGGGTATGGATGAGGGTCCTGAGTTTAGCCCCGTAAACCGGCATAGTTTTGAAATGGCATTAAATCGGTAGCAGCCATTTTGCTATGCCGGGGCGGTCGGCCGTTGGGTAATTACCCTCGCAGGTAGGCGATGGCGATCTGCGTGCGGTTGCGTAGGCCCATTTTGGCAAGGATCGAGCTGATGTGGTTGCGCACGGTGCCTTCGCCCATGTATGCCGTGGCGGCGATCTCCTTGTTGTCGAGGCCGCGGGCGATGAGCTCGGCGACTTCGA
>CABUGI010000038.1 GCA_902491055.1 uncultured Collinsella sp.
ATCGTCAACCGAGACCTTCATCATGGCTGCCAGTACGATCGAGCCGACCCATAGCGACAGAATCGTGTAGAACGGCGCCATGGCCGAACCGTAATTGCGAATCGGATAGACCGGCTTGCGGTCGAGCGCGACGGGGCCGGAAAGCGACACGGCCAGACCCTCGGGATCATTGCCGATCATCGTCTTGATCGTAGCGAGGTCATCCGACATCAAGGCACCGTCGAGCTCGTCCTTAAACGCGCTGATCTTGTCCGACGCCTCACCCAGCTGATCGGAAGCCTTGTTGACCAGCTTTGCAGCCTTGGAGAGGCCCTTTGCCAGCGAACCGGATGCGTCGGTCAGGCCGTCTACGGCGCTATCCAGATCGCCCGAGATGCCATCCAGCGAGTCCAGGATGCCTGAAACCGTCTTCTTGAGCTCCTTTGCCTTGACCGAGAACGTGGAGTCGTAGTCGGACTTGGCGCCCGAAATGCCCGCCTTGGCATCGGCGATGGCCTGGTCGACCTCGGCACGCGTGCTGTTGACCTCTGCCATGCTGTCAGAAAGGGACTTAGCAGTTGCCGTCAGGTCCTTGGCGTTGTTGCGATACTCCACCGCGATCCTGTTCAGCGATGTTGCCACAGACTTGAGGCTCTCCTGGAGCTTTTCGTCACTGACCTGCTCGGCAAAGCCGCGGAGCTGGTCGGCCGTGGCGTCGATATCGTCGGCACGTGTATTGAGCGCCGCCGCGGCATCGTTGAGCTGAGACACCGTAAGGTCAACATGCTGATTCGCGGCATCGAATGCCTTCGCAAGCTCGGCGGACACGTTGTCGAACGAGCCAGCGCTTCCGTCAATCGCGGCGTTGATGGCGTCGTTGGCGGCCTTCAGCGCTTCTTTGGAATCGCTCATGCCGCTCTTGGCGTGCTCCATCAACTGCTTGGTCGACTCATCGACCGTACCCGTCTGCTGGAGCAGACCGCCCGCCGACGTCAGCGAATCGGACGTGGAGCTCAAAATGCCCGCAAGCGACGTTGCGCTGGCCTGAACGTCCTGCAGGTCCTGGACCGAATCACCGAGCGTCGATGACAGGTTGGCGATAAAGTTGCTGACCTGGTCGGTGCTCATGTAATCGAGCAGGCTGGACACCGTCTTAAGACCGATGCTCGTAATGGTCTCGGTAAAAGTTTCGTTAACCTGGCTCTGAACGGCGCTCGAACCCTTCTCGGTCACGATCTGCGCGATGGCGTTGGCCTTCTGGTTCTCGTAAAACTCGATATCGGCGTGTTTCACGTCGGTCGAGAAAAGCGTCATCATGTCGGCGCTAAACGTTTTGGGGATAACGACGGCAGCATAGTACGCGCCCGACTTAACGCCCTCGATAGCTTTATCGCGATCGTTAAGCACGACCCAGTCGAAGTTCTCGTTGCCGCGCAGGGTGGCGGTTACGTTTTCGCCCACGTTGACCTCGACGGGAATCAGATCGCTCTCGTAGCCCTCGTCGGTGTTGACCACGGCGATCTTAAGATTGCCGGTGTTGCCGTACGGATCCCAGCTGCCGGCGATGTTAAACCACGCGTACAGACACGGCACGATAATGAGGCCCATCACGACAATCAAGCCGATTACGGAGCGAGACACGTTTTGGACATCGCGCTTAAACAGATGCAGGATGTTCTTCATTTATGCCTCACCTCCTTTGGAGTGCTTGCCAAGCGCGGTGGTATCTCCATCATTTGTGGCTGTGCTGTCGCTGCCCTGAGATTTATGGTGCGAGCCGATATGCGGCAAGCGGCCCGTGGACTGATCGCCGCCCTTGGCACCACGCTCGCTGGCGTTGAGGCCAAACATGTGGCGGGCGGCAGGAATGGCGGCCGTGTGCTCGCGCATCTCGCGACGCAGGTCCTCATCCGAAAGCGCCGAGATGCGCATCTGGGTATTGAGGCTCGCGCGGATATATTCGATATTGATAAGCCAGCCGCAGATGGCAATAACCGAGATGATCCAAATGACAAGCAGGATGATCTTGCCGTTATTGTCGATATCGAGAACCGTCGACAGGACAAAGAGCAGGACCTGAACGCCCACCACGGCGGCAAAACCGCCCTTGATGTAGTACGGGTAGCGATGTTCAAAGGCGACCGCATGATCGAGCAGTTCGCGACGGTACGAATCGGAATCGAGCATGACACGCATGGCCGTGCGCAGCGAGTAGCGCTGGCGCGGCAGGTCGTTGGACTCGCAAATCATCATACCGGTCGTGGAAAGCTGTTTATCAAAGAGCAGGTTAAGGTTGAGCAGCAGCGGACGCAGCTGCAGACCGATAAAGAGCGCCACGATCAAGAACACGCCCAGAATGCACAGGTTAAACAGGTAGTTGAACGAATACATGCCGCCGACCGTCTCGCGCAGCAGATTGATGCCGTAGGTAAAGGGCAGCAGCGGGTGCAGCCACTGGAAGAAGCCTGGCATCATCTCGATGGGGTACATGCCCGACGAACCCGGGATCTGCACGATAACCAGAATGACGCCGATAGCCTTGCCGATATGCTTAAACGTGGTGGACAGCGCATAGATGATATTGACGTAGGTGAACGAGATGGCGATGCCGCCCAGCACGAACAGCAGCGGGCTGACGCACTGCACGCCGATCACCAGATCGCCCACCGTAACGATGATGGCCTGCAACGCGCCCAGGATCACCAGGAGCAACCAGCGGCCAAAGTAGCCCTGACGCGCGGTAAAGCTGCCGATGCCTTCGCGGTCGACCTCGAGCTTGTAGATGGCGATGAGCACGTAGCCGCCCACCCACAGCGCCAGATTGGTATAGAACGGGGCAATGCCCGAACCAAAGCTCTTGACCGGGTAAATTGACTTTGAGGTCAGCTCGACCGGAGATGCCATGAAGTCTGCAACATCATCGACGTCGACGCCCATCAGGCCGGCCAGCTCGCCCATGGACTCGGAGGTCTGTAGCGCCGCGATGTCGTTGGCGGCGGTTGCGAGCTTGTCCTGGACCTTGGCAAGCGAGGCATCGGTCTGGGACAGCGTGGTCTTGGCCTGACCGAGCGTAGCGTTGAGTTGCGAAAGTGTACCGCGCGCACTTGCAATAGTAGGCGTGAGGCCAGACACGATTCCCGTCAGATCGCCCGAGACGGCGGCAAAGGAATCGAGCGCGCTCGAGGCCTTCGGCAGCGCGTTTTGGCCCAGACTTGTTTGGGCCTGGCCAAGGTTGGTCGCACCGGTCTGGATTGCGTTATTGATAGCGTCGCTGGCACCCGAAACAGCCGCGGCGTCATTCGCCATGGCGCTCGACTGCGCGGACAGACCGTCCTTGATGCTCTGCAACTTCTCGTTCTGCTCACGGAGCGTATTGATGGTCGATACAATGCGCGCGTCAATTTCCTCGGAACCTGTCGACGTGTCATTGGCGAGAATCTCCAAGTGCCCGATAACGGCCTTATTGTGGTCGATCGTCGCTTGGAGAGACTCGAGCGAGTTGTCGATACGGGTGGTCGTAGATGTGACCGTGCCCGTCAGCTTGCCGATGGCAGCGTTCGCGGAGGCCGACGTCTTGGTGAGCGCAAGGCTGCCTTCCGAGAGCGCTTTGGAGAGCGAGGCGATAGAGTTGCCCGCCGTGGTGCGAGCTTCACCCAGCAGGTCGTTGCCCTGGGAGATCGCCTGCGTCAGTGACGGCGCCTGACCCTGCATGCCAGCAAGTGCCGCATCAGCCGAGGCGATAGCGCCACTCGTCTTATCGATGGCGGCATTCATGTCGCCAATCGAATCGCGCACCTCGCCCAAGGTATCGGATGCCTCGGAGACAGAACTTGCCAACGAATCCTGGGTCTGGGTTGCCTTGTCCTTTAAATCGACTCCGGCATCCTTGGCAATGCTGGCAACGGTCTCGCCCACCGTGGAGACAAATTCCGAGTTGATCTGCTCCTCGATGGTGCTTGCGCCGGTGTCGGTAACCTTGGGCGCAATGGCGCTCTTCTTCTCATTGACGTAGTACGTAAGCTTGGGCTGATGGTAGTTACCGTCGAGCATCGAAACCAGGTTATCCGAGAAGTTCTTGGGGATTACGATGGCCGCATAGTACTCACCGCTCTCGACGCCCTCCTTGGCATCGGCCGCCGAATCGACGAAGGTCCAGCCCAGCTGATCGTTTTCCTTGAGCCGATCGACGACCTTATCGCCCGCGTTGAGCTCGCCCACCAGGTCGTTTTGGGTGCCCTGATCGTTGTTGGCGATGGCAATCTTGATACCCTGGGTGTTTCCGTACGGATCCCAGTTAGCCACGATGTTGTACCAGGCATACAGCGAGGGAATAACGCACACGCCGAGGGTAACCACCAGGGCGACGGGGTTCAAAAGCAGTCGCTTAATGTCGCGCTTCAATATCGCAAAGGAGACCTTTGCATTGGATAGTTTGCTGCCGAGACTCACGCTTGGACCATCCATCCTGTCGTTGAATCAAATCGTACTATCGACAACCATTGTACGTAGGCGCTTTAGTGCCTCGCGGCACAATGGTGCTGAGTTTTGCGGGTAGCAATATACTACGAAGATGAGTTAACGTACAGATGTACAGTATCCTAAATTTCAGCAGGTCACAAAACCACAACCCGCACAAATTAGCAATTCAAATAGTCATCGGGGACGTTCTTAAACGACTAGTCAAACAAAAACGTCCCCAATGACTACTTAGGACCACGGCAACGTCGATGTTTTGGCAATGCCAGCGAGCGGGCGCCAGAGCGACAACTTGGCATGAAAAGAGGACGGCATAGACCTTCTGGTCATGCCGTCCTCTTTGAATGACAAGTTGTCGCTCTGGCGCCCGCGCAGCGTCGACTGGTCCGCCGTTCGTTAGAACGGCGGAACTGAGGGCAGCGTCGAGCCGTTACGCGGTTTGGTAAAACCGCGTAAATACCTAACTACATCAAGTTGCAAACAGCTGCTGCGAAGGCAACGGGGTCCTCGGGCAGAATGCCCTCGACCAGCAGGGCCTGGTCATAGAGCAAACCGGAGTACTGCTTGATCTTGTCGGCGTCGCCCGCCTTCTGAGCGGCGACGAGCTTGGAAAAGACCGGGTGCTTGGCGTTGAGCTCGAGCACGCGCTGGCTCTTGGGCATACCGTCGGGCGCGCCCTCGGGACCCTTCTGGAGCACCTTCTCCATCTCGAGCGAAAGCGGGCCCTCGGTGGTGATGCACGCGGGAGCATCGGTCAGGCGCGCAGAGACGGCAACCTTCTCGACCTTGTCGCCGAGTGCCTCCTTCATGGCGTTAAAGAGGTCCTCGTTCTCCTTGGTGGCGTCCTCGGCCTCCTTTTTCTCGTCCTCGGTCGCCAGGTCAAGATCACCGGTTGCGACGTTCTTGAGCTCCAGGTGACGATCCTCAACCTCGGGCTCGGCACCATCGGCCACGGCCTTTTCGGCAGCCTCGCGGGCGGCATCGTCCTCGTAGATCTTGGGCATATCGGCGGCAACGTACTCACGCATAGCCTGGAAGGTGAACTCATCCACGTCCTGCGTCAGCAGCAGCACGTCATAGCCGCGGTCGAGCACGCCCTTCACCACGGGCATCTTAGCCAAGCGCTCACGCGAGTCGCCAGCGGCGTAGTAGATGGCCTTCTGATCCTCGGGCATGCCCTTGGCATACTCGGCCAGGGTAATCATCTTCTGTTCCTTGGCAGACCAGAACAGCAACAGGTCAGCGAGTTCATCGGCCTTCATGCCATAGCTCGAGTAGATGCCGTACTTAAGACCGCGACCAAAGTTCTCAAAGAACTTCTCGTAGGCCTCGCGGTCGTTGTCACGCATATCCTCAAGGTCGGCGGTAATCTTCTTTTCCACGCGCTTGGCGATGGCCTTAAGCTGACGGTTCTGCTGCAACGTCTCACGCGAGATGTTGAGCGACACGTCAGCAGAATCCACGACGCCGCGAACAAAGTTGTAGTAGTCGGGCAGCAGGTCGTCGCACTTCTCCATAATCAGCACGTTGGAGCTGTAGAGCGCCAGGCCCTTCTCGTAGTCCTTGCTGTACAGATCGAACGGCGCGCGGTCCGGCACAAACAGCAGGGCGTCATACTCGAGCGTGCCCTCGGCATGGAAGCTGATGGTGCGCGCAGGATCGTCAAAGTCGTGGAACGTGGACTTGTAGAACTCGTCGTAGTCCTTCTGCTCGACATCGGAGCTGCGCTTTTTCCAGATCGGTGTCATTGAGTTGACGGTCTCGAGCTCCTGGTAGTCCTCGTACTCGGGCTTGTAATCGTCGCCGGCGTCCTCGGGCTTGGGTTTCTGGCGGCTCTTGGACACCATCATCTGAATCGGGTAGCGCACATAGTTGCTGTACTGCTGAATCAGGCTCTTGAGGCCCCACTCGGTCAGGAAGCGATCGTAGGTCTCGGCCTCGCCGTCGGCATCGAGCTTCTCGTTCTCGCGCAGCGTCAGGATGACATCGGTACCGTGCTCGGCGCGCTCGCCGTTCTCGATGGTGTAGCCCTCAAGACCGTCGGATTCCCACACATGGGCGACATCCTCGCCATAGGCGCGGCTGACGACCTTCACATGGCTGGCGACCATAAAGGCCGAGTAGAAGCCCACGCCAAACTGGCCGATGATGTCGACATCCGAACCCTGCTGCTCGGCGTTCTCGGTCTTAAACTCCTCGGAGCCGGAATGAGCGATGGTGCCCAGATTGCGCTCGAGCTCCTCGGCGGTCATGCCAATGCCGTTATCCGAAATCGTGATGGTGCGGGCGTCCTTATCAAAGGAGACGCGAATGGCCAGGTCGCCCTGGTCGATCTTAACGCTCGGGTCCTGCAGGCTCTTAAAGTTGAGCTTGTCGACGGCGTCGCTCGCGTTAGAGATAAGCTCGCGCAGGAAGATTTCCTTATTGGTGTAGATGGAGTTGATCATGAGGTCGAGCAGTTTTTTGCTCTCGGTCTTAAATTGACGCATGTGCAGTCCTTTCGCGCTACCCCCGCCCGCAAAAACGGCCCGGTCGCCCGAGCCGCATCGCAGACCTGCTATGTTCAGACTTAGATTTTATAACCCATTAGCGCGCATATATACATACGGAATCGAAAAACTGTATGTTGAAACGACCGTGCGGCGGATGCCAAGGAGTGTCCCCAGCTGCCGGCAGAAAAGGAACGTCCCTATCTGCCATCTACGCGCTTGGCCATCCAGACATGGGGCTGGCCCTCGTCTTCGTAATCTACCGGGGCGATTTGCGTGTAGCCCGCCTTTGCATAGAGCGGCAGCACGTATTCCTGCGCATGCAGCTTAATAAGCTTAGCGCCGGCATCGCGTGCACACGAAGCACTGGTATCGACGATCGCACTCGCCAGTCCGCGACGACGCATAGCCGGCAGCACGGCGACGCGCCCCATAATGTAGGTCTCCCCCGCCACAACGCCTTCGTCCATGTCGCATGCCGGCAACACCGGGGCCTCTGCGTCAGCCACGCGCTCAAGCTCTTCGGGAAACACGCGCGAGCAACCGGCAAGCTCGCCGTCTACATAGAGCGTCACATGAATGCAGTTCGGATCCTCGTCGATAGCGTCGAACTCATTCTCGTAGCCCTGCTCGTCCATAAAAACGACGCGGCGCACCAACGCCGCGTCATCAAAGCATCCCGTCTTAAGTTGGATATCCATGGCTGCCCTTTCATTCAATGCGAACGTTAGGGACAGATATTAGCGAAAATGAGCTCCGCGCACACTAAACTTCGCGCGAGCCTTCGCCAGGCAGTCGTAATGACCCACGTTATGGGCATCGCTCGCGATGAAGCTGTACAGGTTCTGATCGAACAGGCGCTGTGCCGGCTTTTTCTCGCGACCAAAGCGACCGCCGGCAATAAAGTCCGCCGAAGCCTGCAGCTTGCAGCCCATATCGACCAGACGCTCTGCCACGCTTACATCCTTTTGAACCGCACGATAGCGCTCAGGATGAGCGATGATCACCTGGTAGCCACGGCACTGCAAATCGTAAATCGTGTTCTCGTACTCTCTAAACGCATACGCATCGGCATGCGTCGAAAGCTCGAGCAGAAACTCGTTGGTCCCATCGAAATGCAAGTGCTCCGCGGCATCGATACCAAGCTCAACGAGCTTTCGATGGTTGACCTCGAAGCCCATCTGGAGCGGAAAATCGTCAGCGTTATCACGCAGCAGTTCAAAGGCATCCCACATCTTGTCGTAATCAAAATAGGGATCACGGCAGTGAGGAGTGCAAACGATTCTGGTTACACCGGCCCGCTTGGCAGCCTCGAGCATCGCCAAGCTCTCATCGAGATCGGCGGCGCCGTCGTCTACACCCGGCAAGATATGGCAATGAATGTCACGCATAGGTCAGCCTTAATCAACTAAACGTTTGCTCGGTTGGTGAAGATGCCCTTTTTGGAAGTCCCCTGATCGTCGGAGCCCTTCTTCACCTTCTTACCGTCCTTGGTGTAGTAGGAGTAGTAGTACTCGCTGGTCTCGGTCTCGCAGTAGTTCATAACGGTACCGATGAGCTTGACCTTTTCGGACTTCTTAAGCTGGCCGATAGCGTTGAGTGCCTCCTCGCGCTTGGTGAAGTCCTCGCGCACCACGAACAGCGTGCCGTCGGTCAGACTTGCGATCTCGGCAGCATCGATGAAGGTGCCAACCGGGGGAGCATCGAAGATGACGTACTGAAACTTGGCGGACAGTGCCTTTACCAGCTTGGCAAAGCGGTGAGAGACGATGATGTCAGCAGGATTGGGAATGTGCGGCTCGGCATCGAGGAAGTAGAAGTTCTTCTGACCCGTCTCGACAATTGCCTGGTCAATGGAGATCTGCTCGGAAAGGACCGCATAGAGTCCGCCGCGCGAACGAACGCCGAGCATATCGGAAAGGGACCTGCGGCGCATATCGGCCTCAACCAGGAGCACGGACTTGCCGCTCGTGGCGATAGCCTGGGCAAGGTTGATGGAAACCGTAGACTTGCCCTCGTTGGGAATCGAGGACGTGACGGTAATGGTGCGAATGGGGTCGTCCACGCTCGCAAAGCGGATGTTGGCCAGAAGGGTCTTGGCGGCATTCTGTACAACGAGCTTATCGGTGTTCTTTGCCTTAGCCATGCCTATTTACCACCTTTCATAGCCGGAATTCGGCCAACAACGGGAATACCCAGGAGCTCTTCTGCCTCTTCTGCACCGCGGATGCGGGTATTGAGCATGTCTGCCAAAACGACATAGGCAACTGCGATAAAGATACCGGCGAGGAACGCAACGGCAATATACAGCGTGCGCTTGGGGCCACTGGGGGCTTCGGGGGTCTTGGCCTCGTCGATAACGTTGATGCTCTGGGCAGCGCCGACGTTCTGAGCGACCGTGCTCACCGAGCTGGCCATGGCCTTTGCGACCTCAGCCGTCTCCTTGGCATCGGTGCCGGTAACCGAAAGCGTAATGACGCGCGTGGTGGTCTCGGAGGAAACAGAAACCTTGTAGTCATCCAGATCGGTGAGGCCCAGTTCCTTGGCGGCGCCGCTCTTAACGCTATCGCTATCCAGCAGCGTGGCGATATCGTTGGAAAGCATCTGGCTCGCCGAGAGGTCGTTGTAGTTCATCTGGCCGTTATCGTCGGTGTTGTTAGCACGAACGTACATGGTTGTCGTCGCGGTATAGGTGTTGTCCATCACGGCGAAGGACACGATGCCCATGGCGATCGCGCAGACCACCGGAAGGGTGATGACCAGCTGAAGGTGCTTTTTGAGCAGCTGGAACAGTTCGAGAAGGGTCATGCAGCTTGCCTTTCATTTCCCCAGTTCGGATTGACAAAACTGTCCGTATGTTATCGCATCTTTTTACCGAGACCAAACTCTATACATAAGAAACAGGCTCTCCTGTAAAAATGACGGAAGCATTCGTAAAATTGCACAACAACGCCGCACCCGAAAGTCAAGTGCGGCGCCTACATCAATATCTATGTTGTATCGCTATGCGAATGGCTCGTCCTGCTGTATGGGAAACGTCACCGTAATGGTGGTTCCCACGCCCAACTCGCTCGACAGATCGAGCGTGGCGTGATGATACAGGGCCGCGTGCTTGACAATGGCAAGCCCCAGACCGGTTCCGCCGCGTGCCTTGGACCTACTCTTGTCCACGCGATAGAACCGCTCAAATACCTTGCCCTGTTCTTCAGGCGCGATACCGATTCCCGTGTCGGCGACCGCAAGGAACGGATGGCCTTCGTCGTTGGTGCCGCACTGCAGCGTAACCGTGCCGCCGGGTCGATTGTAGCGGATGGCGTTGCTTGCCAGATTATAGATGAGCTCGTCAATCAAGCGCGACACGCCCTCGATGACCACAGGCTTGGTCTCATGACTTATCGTCACATTCGCCTGACGGGCGACCTGTTCAAGGCGCTGCTCGACCGCGTAGATGGCACGCGAGAGCTCAATAGGCTCCGTGGACCCAATGGGCACCGCCTCGCCCTCAGCTGCACGCTCGGCCTCGTCCAAGTTAGACAGCGTAAGGATATCGTTGACAAGCGCTGCCAAGCGGCCCGCCTCACGATAGATGCGACCGCCAAAGTTGCGCAGGTCGCCCTCGCCCTCGACCATGCCGTTTGCGATGAGCTCGGCATAGCCCGAAATCGCCGTAAGCGGCGTCTTGAGCTCATGGGTGATATTCGCCGTGAACTCGCGGCGCATACGGTCGTTGTCCGCCAGCACCGCCATTTGGCGCTTGAGCTCCTGGCGCTGCGACTCAATACGCTCAAGCATGGGGACCATCTCGGCATAGGCGTGCTCATAGCTACGGCGTGGGTGGTCCAAATCCACCTCTTGCAAAGGCGCGATGATGGCACGGGACTCGCGGCGCGCCATAAAAAACGAGAGTACCGCACCCGCTGCTGCGATAAGCAGCATCGGCGCCACCATCGACAGCAAAATCGCCGCAACGCCAGGCTGGGCCTGCGCCAAGCGGACAACCTGGCCGTTATCAAGGGCGACGGCGCGATACAGCATAATCTCGTCGAGCGTAGAGCTTGCGCGCTCCGCGGAACCCGAACCACTCTCAAAGGCCTCGATGACCTCGGGGCGATCGCCATGGTTGGGCAGTGTGGAAGGCGACGCCTCGTTGTCGTAGGCAACCGATCCATCCTTGTTAATCAGCGTGATGCGCAAGTCCTCTCGATCGAGGCTACGCAAGAACGGGATGGGCTCCTGCTGCTCGTCGAGGGCGGCAGCAATGAGCTCGGTTTCTTGCGCCAGGTTGGCACTCGTGGCATCCGCCAAGGTGTTTTGCACAAAGAACGCACCCAGCACCGTAAACGCCACGATAACCGCCATGGCGCAGACAAAGATCGT
This sequence comes from uncultured Collinsella sp., assembly GCA_902491055.1. Classification (GTDB taxonomy): domain Bacteria; phylum Actinomycetota; class Coriobacteriia; order Coriobacteriales; family Coriobacteriaceae; genus Collinsella. The sequence continues at coordinate 11,322 of CABUGI010000038.1, forward strand.
CACAAAAACGCGGTGCGACAGCGTATGTTTTCCCTGGGGGGCGAAGACCACGGGTTACTCCTCCGATGCGGTGGCCGCGGTGTCGTCACCTTCGGCACCATCACCGGCAGAAGGCTCGGCCAAGCGGTAGCCCACGCCGCGCACGGTCTCGATGGCGCTGGCATGCTCGCCCAGTTTTTGGCGAAGCGTCTGCACGTGCACGTCAACGGTGCGCGAACCGCCGTCGAAGTCCCAGCCCCACACGCTCTGCAGCAACGACTCGCGGGTAAAGACCACGCCGGGCTTGCGCATGAGGTACTCGAGCAGGTCGAACTCGCGCAGGGTGAGCTTAAGCGACTCGCCGGCAACAGTCACCTCACGATGGCTGGGCGAGAGCACAATGTCGCCCACGCTGAGCACATCGCTTGCCTGTTTGACCATGCCGCCGCGACGCAGCAGTGCGCGGCAGCGGCTGGCGAGCTCCATGAGCGAAAACGGCTTAGTCAGGTAATCGTCGGCACCGCCATCGAGCGCCATCACCTTGTCGAGCTCGGTATCCTTGGCGGTAAGCATCATGATGGGCACCGTCGCCGTCAGGCGATCGGCACGCAGTCGACGCATAATCGCCAAGCCATCGGTATCGGGCAGCATGATGTCGAGCAGGACGGCATCGGGTACCCGTCGCGCCACGGCAGCCTTAAACTCACCGTCGCACGAAAAGCCTTCGGCCTCAATCCCCTGCTTGCGCAGCGCATAGACCGTCAAATCCCTGATGTTGTCATCGTCCTCGACGTAATAGATCATGTTGAACCCCTTTGCGGCCGGCATGACCGCATCTTAACCCTAAAGGTACCTTTACTAGATGGTATCAGCCAAAACGCCCCGTCAAATAATCCGCCGTGCGCGGATCGGTCGGATTCTTGAAGAGTTGCGCGGTGGGCGCGTGCTCCACCAGCTCACCCAGCAAAAAGAATGCGACCGAATCGGAGATACGCGCCGCCTGCTGCATATTGTGCGTAACGACCACGAGCGTGCAGGTCTCTTTGAGCTCGCAGGCCAGCTGCTCCACCACCAGCGTCGACACAGGGTCGAGTGCCGAGGTCGGCTCGTCCATCAGCAGAATGTCGGGCTGCACGGCAAGTGCGCGGGCGATGCACAGACGCTGCTGCTGGCCGCCCGAAAGACCCAGACCCGACTCTTTGAGCTTGTCCTTGACCTCATCCCATAGCGCAGCGCGACGAAGGGAATCCTCGACCAGCTCGTCGAGCACGACGCGGTCGCGCACTCCCATGCCGCGAGGACCGTAGGCGACGTTGTCGTAGATGCTCATGGGAAACGGGTTGGTGCGCTGGAACACCATGCCCACGCGCTGGCGCAAGCGGCAGATGTCGTAGTCGCCCAGGATATCTTGACCATCGAGCGCAATCTTGCCCTCGATGCGGCAATCCTTGATGCCGTCGTTCATGCGGTTAAAGCAGCGCAGCAACGTGGACTTTCCGCAGCCCGAAGGCCCGATGAACGAGGTGATCTGCTTGTCGCGGATCTTGATATTCACGTCCTTGAGCGCATGATGGTCGCCATAGAACAGGTCGAGGCCCTCGACATCGATGCGCGTCGGCGAGGCGGCAAGATCCTCTGCCGTGGGGCGAGTCGCATCCCCAACCTCGCGCTCGCGCGCGGCCTCGGCCTGCGCTTTCATGAGTTCTTCAAGCTCCGTGGGCTCCACAGCCGCAGCAGCCGTCATACCGCATACCTCCACATCGATATCAATTCAGCAGTATCGATAGTAGGAATCGCGGCTCATATGCACGTGAGCGCATTGTCAAGTGTTTGTAAGGGCACACTGGCTATGCGGCGGGCAGCTCGATGGTGAATATCGTGTGTTCGGGCGTCGATTCACATGCAACGGTACCGCCGTGCGCGCATACGATCTCCTTGGCGATGGCAAGCCCCAGTCCAGCGCCGCCGCGATTGGTCGCACGCGCCGCATCCAGGCGATAGAACTTCTCAAAGATCACCTTGAGCTTTGCCTCAGGGATGGGATCGCCCTGATTGATAAAGCGCACGCGCACGCCACCGCCGTCCCGGCGTCTGGCCTCGATCGTGATGGTCGAGCCCTCATAGCTATAGGCAACGGCGTTTTTCATGATGTTGTTGAACACGCGAGCCATCTTGTCGCCATCCACGAGCACCGTCAGGTCCTCGCGAATATCAACTTGGGCTTCCTTATGCTGCTCGTTGAGGATGGGATAGAACTCGTCAGCCACCTGAGCCAGCAGCAACCCCAGATCAACATAGCCGCGCGTGAGCACGATATCGTGGAAGTCAAAGCGCGTGATATCGAAGAACTCTTCGATGAGCGCATCGAGCCGGTGCGCTTTGTCGAGAGCCACGCCCGTAAAGTGCGCACGTTGCTCAACCGGCAGCTCAGGAGCCTCTTGCAGCAGCGAAAGATAGCCCACCACACTGGCAAGCGGGGTGCGTAGGTCATGTGCCAAGTACGTGACCAGATCGTCCTTGCGATGCGACTCGTCACGCAGAGCTTGCTGCACCTTGCGCTCACGGTCACGCACGCGGTTAAGGGCGCCCTCGACCTCCAAGAAGTCGCCGTCGATGTTATCCCAGGTGTCGGGGTGATCGATCAGGCGATCTTGAATACGAGCGGCCAGCACACAATCGGCATGCTGCTCGCCCTGCTCGTAGCCCTGGTAGTACAGGGCGCGGCCACACAAGAACAGCACGCACGCGGCAAGCGCCAGCACAAAGCCAAGCATGTTGAATACAAAGCCGGCATCGAACAGCACCGGCCCTTCGATGCCGCCGAGCGCCATGGCGCCAATCGCCAACGTCATGGCCCACGCGGCGCCGCCAATCACCACGCAGCGGCACACGATCTCAAATCGATCGATCAGCAAAAAGCCGACAAGCAGCACCGCCAAGATTCCGACGATGTTGTCGATGCCAATCAGCAGCAGGCTCAGCAAAAAGAGCAGCACCGTTGCAAGCGCGCGGTTGTCGACGACCGACCTCACGTATTCAAAGAGCCGATCGGGCACCTCGAACGCTTGCCTATCGTCTTTTGTCATATCAAGATCCTCACAAGCGAAAAGCGTTATTCGGTGATGTAGCCGACGCCCCAGACGTTTTTGATAAAGCGTGGCTTTTGTGCGTCGTCGCCGATCTTTTCGCGCAAGTGGCGAATGTGCACCATCACCGTATTGTTGGAGCCGGGCATAAAATCCTCGTTCCACACCGCACGGAACAGGTCCTCCACGGCCACCACGCTGCCGCGATGCTCGACCAGATACAGCAAGATTGAATACTCGGTGGGTGTGAGGCGTACCGGTGCACCGTCCACCGTCACGGAACGAGCGTCGCGGTTGATCTCCAAGCCGTCGAGCTGAATGGTCGGCGACTCGGCCGCCTGTGCACGGCTACCGTAGCTGGTGTAGCGGCGAAGCTGAGCGTGCACGCGCGCGATGAGCTCCAGCGGACGGAACGGCTTAACCACGTAATCGTCCGCGCCAAGCGAAAGGCCCCCGATCTTGTCTTGCTGGGCATCGCGCGCCGTCAGCATGATCACGGGATAGGTATGGCTGGAACGGATCGTACGCAGCAGCTCAAACCCATCGATATCGGGCAGCATGACATCCAGCAGCGCCAAATCAAACTCCTGCTCCAAAATCGCCTTGGCAGCATCGGCCCCGCTATAGGCAATCTGGACATCAAAGCCCTCTTTTGTAAGGTAGATGCCAACCAAGTCGGCGATGGCCTTCTCGTCATCAACTACCAAAATGCGCTCGTTCATGCGTGCTCCTCTCGCGCTCCATTATGCCCGAGGCAGTGTGCGCCACACACAACAAGCGCGGGCGATTAAGTCGACCTTAAGCACCTATATGTCCGTTCGGGCGCAGACATGGGCCGCGCACGCCCGCGCACTGATTGTCCGCGCCGGTAAACGATATACTTTGAACTCTAAAGAGACCATCCCGTCGAAAGCGAAATCTGTGAAGACCCTTAGTTCTCTTGTAAAGCGCTCCGCGCAACTGACCACCGGCATTGCCTGCGCTCTCGCCCTTGCTGCCGGTGCGCCGTCTATCGCCAATGCCCAGGTGCTTACGACCGATATCGTTTGCGGTAAGACCGCCGACGCCCGCGGCATCACGGCCGATAATCTGCCCGATATCGATGCGACCAACGCCATCGTCATGAGTAAGGACGGTTCCATCTATTACGCCCGCAGTGCCGACGAGCAGGTCAAGATCGCCTCAATCACCAAGGTCATGACCGCAATCTTGACCATCGAGAACTGCAAGATGGACGAGAAGGTCACGGTGAGCAGCGCCGCGGCAACCGTGGGCAATTCGACCGCCGGCCTGCTCGAAGGCGACGAGCTCACAGTGGAACAGGCCCTGCGCGGTCTGATGATTCCCTCGGGCAATGACGCCGCCATCGTGCTTGCCGAGCATGTGGGCAAAAAGATCGGCCCCAAGACCAAAGATGCTGAGGCCACGTTTGTCAAGGCCATGAACGAGCGCGCTAAAGAGCTCGGCTGCACGGGAACGCTTTTTGAGAATCCGCACGGTCTGGACTTTGATGAGTGGGCCGGCGACATGCACTCGACCGCGCACGATGCGGCCCTGATGATGCAGGAAGCAATGAAGAGCGATGCGTTCCGCGAGATCGTGGCGAGCGATGATTCCTGGATTGAGGTTACAGGCGCCGATGGCTCCGACCACTCACATTCAATGGATACGCACAACGAGCTGCTGGGGCAGGACGGCAATATCGGCGGCAAGACCGGCACTACCGACGATGCCGGCTACTGCTTTACGGCAGCCTACGACCGCGATGGCGACGAGACCTATACCGTCGTTTTGAACTCCAGCACCAACGACCAGCGCTTTGCCGACACGGCCGCCCTTGCCAACTGGTACTACGGCCACAAGGTGACGGTTGCGATC
>CABUGI010000039.1 GCA_902491055.1 uncultured Collinsella sp.
TACTCCCACTCGATGGTCGCGGGCGGCTTGGACGTAATGTCGTAGCACACGCGGTTGGCGCCGGGAACCTCGGCCACGATGCGGCCGGAGATGCGGGCCAGCACGTCGTAGGGCAGCTTGGCCCAGTCGGCGGTCATGGCATCGCTGGACTCGACGGCACGCAGGATGATCGGGCGCTGATAAGTGCGCTCGTCGCCCATAACGCCAACGGACTTGATGTCAGGCAGGACCGCGAAATACTGCCAGCAGCTGTGCTCGGAGTTGCGCTCGCCGGTCTGCTCAAACAGACGCTGGTTGTAGGCGTCGAGCTCCTCGCGCACGATGGCGTCGGCGTTCTTGATGATCTCGAGCTTCTCCTTGTCGACCGCACCGATGATGCGGATGGCCAGACCCGGACCCGGGAAAGGCTGGCGGAACACGATGTGACCCGGCAGGCCCAGCGCCAGACCAAGCGCGCGGACCTCGTCCTTAAAGAAATGGTCGAGCGGCTCAATGAGGTCGAAGTGCACGCCCTCGGGGAACGGAATCAGGTTGTGATGGCTCTTGATGGTGGCCGTCTTACCGCCCGTCTTGCGAGCGCCGGACTCGATGATGTCGGGGTAGATGGTGCCCTGAGCCAGATACTTAACCGGCTTGCCATCGGTCTCGAGCTGCTGCGCCACGGCGAAGAACTCTTTCCAGAACTGCGTGCCGATGATGCGGCGCTTCTCCTCGGGCTCGGTCACGCCGGCCAGAAGCTCGGCATAGCGGTCCTCGGCGTGGACGTGGATAAAGTCGACGTCAAACTGCTTGGTGAAGACCTCCTCAACCTGCTCGGGCTCGCCCTTGCGCAGCAGGCCGTGATTGATGAACACGCAGGTCATCTGCTTGCCCACGGCACGGGCGCCCAGGGCGGCCACGACGGAGGAGTCGACGCCACCGGACAGGGCCAGAATCACGCGGTCGTTGCCGACCTTCTCGCGGAACTCGGCCGTCATGGTCTCGACCAGGTTGTCCATGCTCCAGTTGGGCTCCAGGCCGCAGATCTCAAACAGGAAGTTGCTCAGCAGCTGCTGGCCGTACTCGGAGTGCTTGACCTCGGGGTGGAACTGCGTGGTGAAGATCTTGCGCTCGACGCACTCCATCGCAGCGACCGGGCACACGTCGGTGCTGGCGGTAACGGTAAAGCCCTCGGGCACCTCGGACACGGCGTCGCGGTGGCTCATCCACACGGTCTGCTCCATGGGCGTGGAGTTAAAGAGCTTGGCGCCAGCCGTGCGCGTAATGGTGGCGCGACCGTACTCGCCCACCTCGGAGTGGCCGACCTTGCCGCCGAGCGTCACGGCCGTGATCTGATGGCCGTAGCAAAAGCCCAGGACGGGAAGGCCCAGGTCAAAGATGGCGGGATCGATAGACGGAGCGTCCTCGGCATACACGGAAGCCGGGCCGCCGGAAAGGATGAGCGCAGAGGCGTTCATTTCGCGAATCTCATCGGCCGAGATGTCGCAGGGGACAATCTCGGAATACACGTTGAGGTCGCGGACGCGACGGGCAATGAGCTGACCGTACTGCGCACCAAAGTCGAGTACGAGGACCTTTGCGGAAGCCTTTTGATCCATGGTTCCCCCTCTTGTTGGCGGGGAGCCGGTGCCCACCCGCGCGAATGAACGAAAATAACTTCCATAGTGTACACGTTATATGGGGTTTCTCGTCCCTCGCAGCCATCAGCGCACGGCAAACGCACGACCTGGGCCCCTGTTTGACGACAATTGAAGTGTTACCAAACGTTACGGATGATGTAATACGTTTGAACATTGGACGCCCTGTGCCACAATACTGCCGAACGATTCCGCCTCTGCGGCGGCAAATACGATAGGAATACCAGCATGAAACGCATCCTTCTCATCGCCACGGGCGGCACCATCGCATCGACCGAAGACGGCAACGGTCTCTCCCCCGCCCTGACCGGTGAGGAGCTCGCCCAGAGCGTCCCCGAGATCTCGGGGCTCTGCGAGCTCGACGTCGTGCAGCCCATGAATATCGACAGCACCAATATGCGCCCGAGCGACTGGATGCGCATCCGCGATGTCATCGTCGAGGGTTATGCCGACCACGACGGCTTCGTGATTCTGCACGGCACCGACACCATGAGCTACACCGCAGCAGCGCTTTCCTACCTGATTCAAGACAGCCCCAAGCCCATCGTGCTCACCGGCTCGCAAAAGCCCATGGGCAACCCCTTTACCGATGCCAAGCTCAATCTGTACCAGAGCCTGCTCTATGCGCTCGACGAGCACTCGCACGACGTTTCGATCGTGTTTGGCGGCGTCACCATTGCCGGCACGCGCGCCCGCAAGCAGCGCACCATGAGCTTTAACGCGTTCATTAGCGTCAACTATCCGCCCATCGCCTATATCCGCAACGACCGCATTGTGCGCAACGGGCTTCACGGCACGCATCAGGGCGAAAACCCGGTGCGTTTCTACGACAGCATCGACCCGCGCGTATTTGTACTCAAGCTTACGCCCGGCGTAAACCCGGGCATCCTCGACGCCCTTGCCGATAGCTACGACGCCGTGATTCTGGAGACCTTTGGCATTGGCGGTATCCCCGAGTTTGGTGAGTCGGGCGAGTCGTTCCAAGAGGCAATTTTTCGCTGGGTCGATTCGGGCCGCACCGTCGTTATGACCACGCAGGTCCCCGAAGAGGGCCTCGATCTGGGCGTTTATGAGGTCGGCCGCGCTTACGCCGATCATCCGGGTATTCTGCGCGGCGACGACATGACCACCGAGACGCTCGTGGCCAAGACCATGTGGGCACTCGGCCAGTCACGCGATGCCGCCGAGATTCAGCGCCTGTTCTACAGCCAAGTCAACCACGACCGCATCCCGATGGCGTAACCACCGGTCAATAGGCGTCCTTTATTCAATACCCTCGAGAAGCTCAGATACCGTCATGCCGAGTGCGGGCGCGATCTTAAATAGAACCTTGAGCGTGAAATTTGCCGTCCCATCTTCGATTCGGTCGAGGTAGGGTCGGCTGATTCCTGTCGCCACACAAAAATCAACCTTGGAGATACCAAGGTCTCTGCGTGTCTCTTCGACCCGCCTACCAAGAATCTGTTTCGCACGTTCGTCCATGCAGCCGAGTTTGAAATGGAGCCGAACATAAACGTAAACTATAGTTTACGTTTTGCCGAATACACAGGAGTTTTCTATGTCGGGTTCTTCGGTCCGCATGTACCGAGCCACGCCTCGCACAAACAGCGCGCCGCCCAAGCTCGTCGTCGTTGAATCAGAATGCCTTTCGCCCGATGAGCGCACAGCATTTGCATTGCTATCAAGTCGCGTCGCCGCCGTTCTGGTCCCTTGCCCGGCGCAAGGTGAACTTGCTATCCAATGCCAGGCGCACAGCTGCTCGCTCAATCAGGCTGCCGTGATCGCAACCAGCCAACGCGGTCTGCCCCTTCTCCTGGAAGCCGGTATCGCACTCGCCCTTCGCGGCGCCGGATACGAAAACGAGGCCGCCGCCGACATGGTCTTTAAACCACGATCGAGCGGCGGCCTCGCAGCAGCTATCGAATATGTGTGCAGACTCGTTGCCTAAAAGGACAAGCTAGAAACCAAAGCCAAAGCCCGTTCCGGTAATCGCCGAGTACATAAAGTAAACGTTGATCACGTTGAGGAACACACCCGTGATGCAACCGTTGCGCAGGTAGCGTTCGCACACGATGCGCGCCATGGCGGCGGAGTCATCATTGTTTTTAGCTTGACGTCCCGCCGTAAAGTATGTCGCCACGCTCAGCAGCAGGTTGAGCACCGGCAGCGCCAGCAACTCGTAGCTCTTGCCCCAGCGCGTCACCTCGCCGGCGGCGTTAAACTTCGTTGCCACCTCGGGACCAATGTTGGGGATAACGCACGCTGCGACCACCAGCGGAATCACCGCAAGTACGAGCAGCGCAATACCCATGTAGCCAGCTTTTTTGCCGTATTTAAACATATGCGTCGCCCTTACACGTTAAAGCGGAAGTGCACGACGTCGCCATCGGCCATGACATAGTCCTTGCCCTCAATACGCAGTTTGCCGGCGGCCTTGGCGCCCTGCTCACCGCCGAGCTCGATGTAGTCGTCATAGCCAATGACCTCGGCCTTAATAAAGCCGCGCTCAAAATCGGTGTGGATAACGCCGGCGGCCTGCGGGGCGGTCGCGCCCTGACGAACCGTCCAGGCCTTGACCTCCATCTCGCCGGCCGTAAAGAACGACTGCAGACCGAGCAGCTTATAGGCCGCCTGCGCGAGCACGTCCAGGCCGGGCTGCTCCAGGCCCAGGCTCTCCAGGTAGTCGGCGGCGTCCTCGGGATCGAGCTCGGAAAGCTCTGCCTCGATCTTGGCGCAGATGGGCAGCGGCTTGACACCATCGATGGGCGCCAGATCGTCGTTGAGCATATCCTCGTCCACGTTGGCCACATACAGGATGGGCTTCATGGTGAGCAGGAACAGGCCCTTGGCGGCGGCACGCTCCTCGTCGGTCATCTCCATGGATGCGGCGCGCTTGCCCTCGTTGAGCCAGGCAAGCAGGCGCTTGGCCACCTCGAACTTGGGCATGAGCTCCTTGTCGCGCTTGGCCTCCTTCTCGAGCTTGGGCAGCTGCTTCTCGAGCGTGCCCATGTCGGCCAGGATGAGCTCGGTCATGATGGTGTCGGCATCGCCGGCGGGATCGACGAACTCGCCCGTGCGGCCCACCTCACGCATGACGTTGGGGTCCTTAAAGTAGCGCACGACCTCGCAGATGGCATCGGTCTCGCGGATGTTTGCCAAGAACTGGTTGCCCAGGCCCTCGCCCTCGTTAGCGCCCTTCACCAGACCTGCAATGTCGACAAACTCGACCGTCGCCGGCACAATGCGGCCCGGGCTGACGATGTCGGCGAGCTTTTGCAGGCGGCTATCGGGCACATCGACGATACCCACGTTGGGGTCGATCGTGGCAAACGGGTAGTTGGCGGCAAGGCCGGTCTTTTTGGTAAGCGCGGTGAACAACGTCGACTTGCCCACGTTGGGCAGGCCCACGATACCGATGGAAAGGGACACGACAGCTCCTTTTGGTACAGGTACTTCAAACTGCATAAGTATAGCGCCGCCGCAGCATCCGGGCGAATCCGGACACCGCGGCGGCGCAAATGAAGCAAAGATTGGGGTCGCTGGCTAGTCCGCGAGCTTCTCCACCTGATCGAGCATCTTGTCGAGCTTGGCCTTTGCTTCGGCCTTGACCTTCTCAGCTTCTTCGTGAGCCTTCGCCTTCTGGGCGGCCTTTTCCTCGGCCTCGGGGTCGACGACGACCAGATTGGACGCGTCATGCTCAACCAACTTGAGCGCATGCTCGGGGCACACCTTGACGCAGGCACCGCAGCCCAAGCAATACGTCGACTCCAACGCAAAGCGGCCGCTTCCCACCAAATCGCAGGCGAACGTGGGGCATACATTGACGCACTCGCCGCACGACGTGCACTTGTCAAAATCGCACTCCGGCGTGCTCACCTGCATGTTCTGGGCAAGCTCGGGGTGGTTTTGCAGCGTCGAGAGCACCAGCTGGCGCCCGTGCGTGAGCGAACGGCGGCGCTTGGTCGTCGTGGTACCGCACATGGTGTTGAGCGTGCGCTCAAGCTGCGTGATCTGGTGACGGTGGGCCTTCAACTTCTGCGTCACCGAGGCCAGTGCCGCAGTCGCCGGATTGAGCTTGGTCACCGTCAGGCCCGTGGTGCGGGCAATCTTTTCCATGTACTCCTTGCGCTCGTACTCGCGGCGCTTATGGCATTTGAGGCTCTTGGAGTCGACCTCCAAGCCCATACCCGTGCCGGACCACTCCTCGGCCTTCGCAATCGCCTCGCCCAGAATGTCCTCACCGCCGGTGTTGCGGCACTTATCGCACACGCCCAACGGCAGGTAGACGCTCACGTTGGGATAGTCGGCCAGTACCGAGAACCAGGTCTCGGCCGTAATATCGCCCACGCAGGCGACGACGACCTCGTTTTCGCGCGGCATGCGCTTAAGGGCGCGCGTGCAGGTAACGTAGGCGGTCTCGTGGCTCGTAGCAGCAGAGACGATATCGTCATACAGGTTTTTGGGCGCCAGGCGCGGCGAGATGATTGCCTCGGTCGGACAGGCAGCGGCGCACAGGCCGCACTTGCGACAGGAGTCGAGGATCTCGATGGCGTCTTCCTCGACCTCGATAGCGTTGACCGGGCACACGTCCATGCACGCGGTGCAGCCGCTCTTTTCGTTTTTGCAGGTCAGGCACGGAATGGTGTTGCCGCGCGGACGCTCCTTGTAGTCGGCAGGATTCCACTGCGGCGCCGAGGGATCGAGTGCATCGGTCACGCCGCCAAGCGGGTTTTTAAGAAAGTCGAAACCCTTGCTGATCTCGATAATGTCATCAAACAGATCGTGTTCCTGCGCCATGCGCGGCCCCTCCCTGAGCAGTGCAAACAAGCAAGAGATAATGATACGCTATCGGCCCACACCTCGGGCAAATTACACGCGGTGCACCTTGAGGGAAATAACCCATGGCCTATCGCCGCCCCGATTGCACAAGGTCAATCAAGCGCCAAGCTATGCCTCGCACATGAGCTGCACGAGCTTCTGTTTGGTCACCTTGGCCTGCTCGTTGGCCATATTGCGCTCGTTTCTAAAGACCGCATCCGCAACGCTCATCAGGTCGGTATCGGAAATCTCGCCAAGTCCCAGCTCCGCGAGCGTCGTCGGTAGACCAACGCGCTGGCAAAACTCGAGCACCTGATCAAGCTCGGGCGCACGCTCCAGGCGCAGCTGCACCACCAGGCCAAATGCCACGGCCTCACCATGCATGGCCTTGCACTCGGGCAGAATCGTCAGACCGTTGGCGATGGCATGCGCCAACGCCAGGCCACCGCTCTCAAAGCCAACACCCGAGAGCAGAATATTGCACTCGATCAGGCGCTCAACCGCCGGCGATATACGGCCCTTTTTGAGATCGCGCTTGGCAGCGACGCCGCATTCCATGAGTGTGTCGTAGCAGGCACGAGCCGCAACCAGGGCCAAGTGTCCCGGCGCGCCACCGTGCTCGTTAGTACCGTGCGCTGCGACGCACGAACGCGCCTCGAAGTACGTTGCCAGCGCATCGCCCATACCAGCGACCGTCATACGCAGCGGGGCTGCCGCGAGCACGTTGGTATCGACCACGACCAGGTCTGGATTCTTCTCGAGCATCAGGTAGCGGTCGAACGACCCATCCTCGTGATACAGCACCGAAATCGCGCTGCACGGACCGTCCATCGAAGCCGCCGTGGGGCATACGCATAACGGCAACTCGGCATAATACGCAACGGCCTTGGCGATATCGAGCATCTTGCCGCCGCCAATGCCCACCACCATGTCACAAAACTCGGCCCGGGCTTCCTTGGCCATTTCGACAACAGCATCTTCCGTGCACGGACCGTCATAAATCTTAAAGAACGGCTCACTTAGATCTTCGTCCAGAAATCCATCGACGATCTGTTTGCACAGCCGATCTTCGGTGCCCTGGTCGAACAAGACATAGGCAGCGCAGCCCAACCATGACAAATACCTGCCCTGACGCGAGAGCTCACCCGGCCCCTGAACATATCGTCCGGGACCGCCATAAACCATGGGAAGCGCCATACGAGAATCCGCCCTTTCATCAACAACAATTGGTGCAAAGTAACCTGACCCCTTTGCACCATAGCAAAAAGGGGCAAAGCCATCTGTCGGCTTTGCCCCTTCCTTACCTTAGTTTACTCATCCATAAGGTAGTAGTGACCCAGTGCGTCGGCACCCAGGATGGCATTGGCGACCATCTCAGGCGTCACCTCAAACGGCATGTTGCACATGGTGTCCTCGGGCGCGCAGGCGGCCTCGGCAACAATCATGGCCTGCTCGCGCGTAAGCTCGGCAACGCCCAGTTCCTTCATCGTGACCGGCAGGCCCAGCTCAATGCAGAAACCCAAGACTTCCTCGAGCTTCTCAGTCGGGGCATCCTCGAGTACCAGCTGGACGATAGTGCCAAAGGCGACCTTCTCGCCGTGATACATGCCATGGCACTCGGGCAGCATCGTCAGGCCATTGTGGATGGCATGAGCAGCAGCAAGGCCCGAGCTCTCAAAGCCAATGCCCGAAAGCAGCGTATTGGCCTCGATGATATGCTCGACAGCAGGCGTGAGCGCACCCTTCTCCAGCGCGACCTTGGCCTTGACGCCATCGGCCATAAGCGTCTCGTAGCAGAGCTTGGCAAGTGCCAGACCAGCCATGCCGCCCTTGCCGCCAGCGCAGGTGCCGCCGTCGGCATCGTGCGTCGCCTGGGCCTCAAAGTAGGTTGCAAGTGCATCGCCCATACCGGAAACCGTCAGGCGCACCGGGCTCGCCGCGATAACCGTCGTATCCATCAGGACGATATTGGGGTTTGCCTTAAGGAAGAGGTACTTGTCGAACTGGCCGTCGTCGGTGTAGAGCACCGAAAGCGCCGAACACGGTGCATCGGTCGAGGCGATGGTGGGGCAAATGATAACCGGGGACTCCAGGTAATAGGCGACGGCCTTCGCGGTATCGAGGATCTTGCCGCCACCGACGCCGACGATGATGTCGCAACCGTTGTCGCGAGCGAGCGCAACCAGACGATCGACCTCGCCCTTGGAGCACTCGCCGTTAAAGTCCTCAAACAGCAGCTCGGCCTTAGCCTCGGCAAAGCCGCCCTCGATCTTGGCACCGACGCGCTTCTTGCCCGAAGGCGTCACGATGACGAGGGCCTTAGCGCCGAGCGGCTCGACATAGGAGCCGAGCTTGGCGAGCTCGTCCGGACCCTGGATGTACTTGCTGGGGCTATTGAAAATTGCAGCCATAACTATCCCATTCTCTAAAAAAGAAAGGGGCTCCGTACAGATACGTGCGGAGCCCCTCGTTACGATAACAAGAGTCGATTAGAAATCGATATCGGTGTCGTAGTAGCAGGCCTTGAGGATCTTCTCGAAGTCGGCAGCCTTGGTCTCACGCGGGTTCTCGGGCGTGCAGGCGTCCTGCTCGGCGTTCGCGGCGATCTCGGGCAGCTTGGCGAGGAACTCCTCCTCGGAAACCATCTGCGGGTTCTCGGCGTCGACCTTCACGCCACCATTCGCGTAATCCTTGATGGACTGCGGAATGTTGAGCTGGTCGTTGAGGTCGCGAATCTTCTGGACGAGTGCAGCGATGAGCTCCTCGTTGGTCTCGCCGGGAAGGTGCAGGATCTCCTTGGCCACGTAAGCGTAACGCTCGGCAGCACGGGGATCCTTGGAGTTCCACTGGATGACCTTGCCCAGGTACATGGCGTTAGCGGCACCGTGGATGATGTGGCCGTTCTCGAAGGCAGCACCGGTCTTGTGAGCCATGGAGTGAACGATGCCGAGCAGGCCCGAGGAGAAGGCGATACCGGCGATGCACTGAGCCTCGTGCATGTGCTGACGGGCCTCATGGTCGCCAGCATAGGACTTGGGCAGCCACTCGACGATCTCGCGGATGCCGTGCAGAGCGTTGGCGTCGGTGAACATAGAGGCGCAGGTGGAAACGTAGGCCTCCATGCAGTGGGTCAGAGCATCCATGCCGGTGTGAGCGCACAGCTTGGCGGGCATGGTGTAGGTGAGCTCGGGGTCGACGATGGCGACATCAGGGGTGATGTTGAAGTCGGCCAGCGGGTACTTGATGCCCTTTTCGTAATCCGTGATGACGGAGAATGCGGTGACCTCGGTAGCGGTACCGGAGGTAGAGGAGATGGCGCAGAAGTGAGCCTTCTGACGCAGCTCGGGGAAGCTGAACGGCTGGATAATGTTGTCGAAGGACTCCTCGGGATACTCGTAGAAGACCCACATGGCCTTAGCAGCATCGATGGGCGAACCGCCGCCGATAGCAACGATCCAGTCGGGCTCGAAGTCGCGCATAGCGGCTGCGCCCTTCATGACGGTCTCGATGGAGGGATCGGACTCGACGCCCTCGAACAGCTTGACCTCCATGCCGGCCTCTTTGAGGTCGGCCTCAACGTCCTGCAGGAACCCGCCGCGGCGCATAGAGCTGCCGCCAGAAACGATGATGGCCTTCTTACCCTTGAGGTTCTTCACCTCGTGGCGAGCGCCCTCACCAAAGTACAGATCGCGAGGATTGGTAAAACGTCCCATACTGTGCCTCCTAAACAAGCCCCTCTTAGACTTGCGTATATAACGGAGCACCCAATTGGCTCCGTTAGGACCGGTTTGCGCGTTGCCGGCGATGACAATGCGCGATGTCTAAACGTCTCAACGCTCAGACAAACACTATTTTACCGTTCTGGTTGGTCAGTTATTCACCTAAAGCCGCCAATGATGAAACGTTTTTTCTGTCCCTGAAGACCCTTGTGCGGCATTCATACTCCCAAGCTGGGCAAACGTTTTATCAAGGTTGACTACATATCCTGGGCAGGACTGTGCCCCTCCAAAATATGCACCGTTTGCCGCCCAAAATCGACCGTTTGCGGCACCGTGATACCACTCGGTCGTCCAAGGTGCCGACATTTGTGCGACATCCGTCTTCGTGGTGCAAAGGTGCAAGTCCAAGTGCGGCACCCCCGGTGTGCCACATGCGGGTAAACTAGAACCTTATATAGAAACATTTGATCCCTAACCGCAGCAAAGGAGGCCCCATGGCATTCGATCCCATTCAAGAGGATTGCCATCGCCTCGTTCTTGAGGCCTTGCGCCGCGACAATATCCCGCTCACCGACGCTGCCGCCGTAGAGCGTCTGATGGAACAATTCACCCGCAACCCCGCACCGCTCATCGTGCACGACCGCGACCGCGCCGGGCACCTCATTGCCAAGGTGGTCGAGGCTGTCGACTACCGCATTCCCTTTATCCCCGACGATGCCCAGGCAGAGCAAGAAGAGGCAGCTGCCGAGAACATGCTCCGCGAGGCGGCCGCACTCGATCCGGCCAACTGGGACGCTCAGCGCATGCTGACGGCACTCACCGCCGAATCCAACGAGGAATACGTACAGTACCTGGTGTCCAAGTGCGACGAGGTCGAGCACGACCTAGCGCTCAAAATCGCCTCGGCGCAGGACCCCTACGAGCGTGAGGCCGCAGGCGACCTTACGCGCCGCCCCTATCTGCGCTGGCTTGCCGCCTTGGCATCGCGCGCCCTCATTAGCGGCCGCTACCGCATGTCGCTCGAAGCCGCAAATCGCAGCTTGGACTTTGCGCCCAACGACCCCGCTGGTGTCCGCCACACCGCGATGCTCGCCATGGCAAAGCTCGAATACCCCGCCGAGGAGCTCAGGCGCTTTCGCTCCGCTCACTCCGTCCCCTATCTCGCCAACACGCCGCTGCGCCGTCGTCCCAAGGACGCGGAGCGCGACTTGGACCCATGGACGCTCATCGCGCTGATGAGCGCTGCCTGGCGCGAGCTGGACTACGAGGGCGCCGAGCACTACCTGCGTATCCTTGCGCGCTCGTGTCCGCACGCGGCCGAGGCGCTCTACTTCCAAACCGAGTTTCCCGATGGCGTCTATGCCCGCGTCAACGTAGGCGTGGGCTCGACCGACGAGCTTGTCCTTGCACTGTCCGAGGCAACACCGGTGCTGCAGGAGGGTCTGGGCGCCCGCGACAACGCCAGCTTTGCCGCCTGGGTCGCCACCAACGACATCGTGCGCTCCCAAATCGACGAGCGCATCCTGCGCGCAGCCGAGCAGGGTTTGCCGTTTAAGGGAGGAGACCTCTAATGGATCCGAGCGTCTACATCCCCGCCTACCTGGAGCGCACCTATCTGGCGTCGCACCCCGAGCTCACCGATGCAGCACGCGAGCTTGTCCATAACGACATTAGCGCGAATCCCCAAAAGTATGCGCAGTCCGAGCATGCCCAGGCGCTGCTGTCCTACGCCGGTGTTCATCGCCACCTGCTCGACGAGCTCCATCGCATCGAGGACATGGGCAGCGACGAGGAGTTCGAGCAGACGCGCAATCGCCTGTTCGACGACATGCGCGATGAGCTGCTCAAGATCGTCCGCATCGATGCGTATGTCCTCGACGCGCAGCTGCTCGCCATCATCCTGGCCGACACGCCCGTTGACGCCTGCCTGGGCGACCTGATGAAGCTCGAGGCGACCACGGCCGATTACCTGCAGCAAAGCGTGCCCGGGTTCGATATGGAGGCCCCACACTACTGGGCCAATAATGTTTTGGCCGACGGTGTCACCGCAGCAGACCTTACCGTGAGCGAGCCGACTCTTATCGGGTGGCTTCACACACTCGAGGCCATCTCGCAGCTGTGCATGGCGAGCGCTCGTTACCGTGCTGCCGCCAACTACGCCCGCCGCGTCCTTAAGGCGGAAGGCTACCCCACCCGAGCCGCAGGCACCGTGTTGCTCGCCCTCGCTCGTCTGGAAGACCAGAACGGCTTTTTTGCCCTGGCTCACCAACTCGAGGAACAGGTGGGGGCTGATGCACTCGAGAACTCCCCCTGGTACCTGCTCGCCCGCACCATCCTCTTGTTCAAAACAAACAAGATGCGCCCGGCGACACGCGCGCTGCGTGAGTTTGCCAACCGTTGCGAGGGCGGCGCGTTCTTCTTGCTGAACCCCATGTACCAGACGCCGTACCTTCCCTGCCGACCCGAGCCGCGCGATCCCTGGGATCTTTCGCACCAGGCCGTTTGGGAAGCGGACGGTATTATCTCGGACACTCCCGACTTTGCCCCCTGGGCCAATGCCTGTGAAGACGTGTCACAGCTTGCCCAGGAATTTGCGCGCCGCTACGGTTTTTAGTGACGCACTCGACCCGACCATGTCGTTTACGTTAGGAACGGTTTCATGAACCTCCGCTCATCTCTCGCCTGTACCTCGAGCGATATCGCTCGCTGGGGACTGCGCTCTGTCCTCAAACGCCAGGGCGGCGTACTCCCCGGCCGCATCGCC
Source organism: uncultured Collinsella sp. (assembly GCA_902491055.1). Lineage (GTDB taxonomy): Bacteria > Actinomycetota > Coriobacteriia > Coriobacteriales > Coriobacteriaceae > Collinsella. Next base: position 12,939 of record CABUGI010000039.1, read on the forward strand.
ATGAAGATCGACCCCGAGCTGCTAAGCGACCTCGCCGGCCTTATCGACCGCAGCGTGGTGATCACCGGCACCAACGGTAAGACCACCACCTCCAACCTCATCGCCGACGCCGTTGCCGCCAGCGGCGCCACCGTGGTATGCAACCGCGCCGGCAACAACATGGAGCCGGGCGTGGTGGGCGCTCTGCTCGAGGCCCGCGGCGGCCTTAAGCACACTGACAGCGGCAAGCGTGTGGGCGTTTTTGAATGCGATGAGCTCTACACCGTGCGCGTCCTGCCCAAGCTCAAGCCGACGTACTTCGTGCTGCTCAACCTGTTCCGCGACCAGCTGGATCGCTATGGCGAGATCGATCACACCCAGGAGGTCATCGCCCATGCGTTGGAGCTCTCTCCGGCAACAACGCTCATCTACAACGCAGACGACCCGCTGTGTGCCTCGATTGCCGCGCGCGTTCCCAATGCAAGCATCGCCTTTGGCATCGACAGCGCCACCAACACCGAGTCCGACCGTATTAGCGACTCACGTTTTTGCTCAAAGTGCAACACGCCGCTGGAGTATGACTACGTGCAATACGGCCAGCTCGGCGCCTACCATTGCCCCTCGTGCGGCTGGGCCCGCCCTGCGCTTGTCCGTCGCGTGACGGACGTGAAGCTCGGCTGCGACGGCTACGGCTTCGACCTGGTCTTTGGATCTGCGCCCGACGCGGCTGCCGTACACATCGCCACACGCTACAACGGCCTGTACATGGTCTACAACGTTGCCGCCGCCTTCTTTGCCGCGCACGAGTTGGGCGTGGATACGGCGCTTCTACAGCCTACGCTCGATGCCTACGTCCCCGCCGGCGGACGTATGGGGCGCTGGGATATCGCCGGCCGCACCGTCGAGGCCAACCTGGCTAAGAATCCCGTAGGCTTCGATCGACAAATCCAGTCCATCAAGACGACAGGCGGCAGACTCTGCGCTTTCTTCCTTAACGACAATGACGCCGACGGACACGATGTATCGTGGATCTACGACGTCGACTTTGAGCGCATCGCCGACACGCCGGGTCTTGTCGCCTTTGCCGGAGGCACGCGCGCGCACGACATGCAGGTGCGCCTCAAGTACGCCGGCATCGATGCCGCGATTATCTCGGACGTCGCGCAGGCAATTGGCGCCGTGGCAGACGAGGCCGCCGATGACACCTTCTACGCCGTCGCCAACTACACGGCCTTCCCGCCGCTGGTCAAGGAGCTCGACGGGCTGAAAGGCGCCACCGCCGATGCTGTTGCCGGGCGCGCCGTAGCCCGTGCCGACGGCAGCGCTCTTCCTGTCGGCATCGCGCCAGTCGAACTTTCGCACCCGCTGCGCATCGTCTACCTGTATCCCGATGCCCTTAACCTCTACGGCGACGGCGGCAATGTTATCGCGCTCGAGCGCCGCTGCGTCTGGCGCGGCATTCCCGTGCGCGTGGACGAGGTCCGTATGGGCGAAACGCTTGATTTGACCGATGCCGATATCGTCATGATGGGTGGCGGCTCCGACCGCGACCAGCTAGCCGTGGCACACGAGCTGCTCGCCCAAAAAGACAAGGTCGCGGCCTATGTTGAGGATGGCGGCTCGCTGCTTGCCATCTGTGGCAGCTATCAGCTGCTCGGCCGTTCGTACTATATGGGTGAGGATCGCATCGAGGGCCTGGGCGTCATTGCCGCCGAAACCGTACGTGGCTCCGATCGCCTGATCGGCAACGTAGCCGTCAAAACCGATCTGGCACCTGAGCCCTTTGTGGGATTCGAGAACCATGGCGGCCGCACGCTTTTGGACGCCGATGCCACGCCGCTCGGAACGTCCGTCGTCGCGGGCACCGGCAACAACGGCGACGATGGCTTTGAGGGCCTGATCTACAAGGGCGTCATCGGCACGTACCTGCATGGCCCGGCGCTGCCCAAGAACCCCGAGCTCGCCGACTGGCTGATCGCCCATGCCCTCGAGCACCGTGGCGATGCACAGGCCGCCGCCCTGCTGCCGCTCAAGCCCCTCGACGACACCTACGAGCACGCCGCCCACGACGCCGCCATGAAGCTCCTCCCCTAGCACCTCACCACCACAAAGGGGACAGGCACCTTTGTGGTGGTTTTTCAGTTTGCCAACGATATGTGAACGGCTAAAAAAGTCTGCTATACTCTTTCCCGCTGTCCCCATCGTCTAGCGGCCAAGGACGCCACCCTTTCAAGGTGGATATCGCGGGTTCGAATCCCGCTGGGGGCACCATTTAAATTAAGAAGCCCGTTACCCCCGCGGTGACGGGCTTTTTGCTACCGATATGCCGGGATTCGAACCCGACAGGGTGCGGAGCTGAGGAAACGCGCAAGCGTTTTCCAGCGCAGCACGCAAGGAGCGAAGCGACGAAGCGGAAGCGGGCGGCGCCAGCCGCACGCGGATATCCCGCTGGGGGCACCATTTAAACTGAGAAGCCCGTTGCTCGCGGTGGCGGGCTTTTTGCTACCGATATGCCGGGATTCGGACCCGGCAGGGTGCGGATCCCGGCATCTTCCGATGGACCATGGGCAAAAAATGGCAAATATGAGTACTGTTACCGATTTAGTAACAGCGATTTCATGCCTTCAGAAATCGATTTAGACGTCAGGTGTCCTACGGCGGAAGAATTGCAGACGTTTATCGGCTAAGTACTTGGACATATGTTGCGTAACACTGCATATTTTGCAAATAAATAATGCTACAGGACTTGTGACAGTACTCATATTTGACGTTTTTTGCCCACAACCCTTTATACCTAGGCGAATCGGCGGCAAAACGGGCTTCAAAGCGTCCTTCGCAAACAAAAACCGGGGCCCGCATGATGCGGACCCCGGCTCAATACCGTGACGATATGTCAGTTACGTTCTACACATAGAACAGAATGTCGTCGTAGGTCGGGACCGGCCAGTAGTCAGCGGCCACGATCTCCTCCATGGCGTCCACGGCGGCACGCAGCGCATCCAT
>CABUGI010000040.1 GCA_902491055.1 uncultured Collinsella sp.
AACTGCGGGAATGGCCTATCCGCTCAATGTGTTCGGCTGAGATCGGAAATCAACCGCGTAGGCTCATATCGAAGCATCTTCACCACCGGATTAATAAAAAAGAAGCACCGCTTGGGGGCGGTACTTCTTTTGAAAGCGCATGCGTGTTGTGACCTTGGTGGTTCCCAATTACAGGCCGCAGGCTACTTTGAGTTCTTCGACTCGGTCGGTTTTCTCCCAGGTGAAGTCGGCGTCTTCTCGGCCGAAGTGACCGTAGGCTGCCGTCTTTTCGTAGATGGGGCGACGCAGGTCCAGGTCGCGGATGATTGCACCCGGGCGCAGGTCGAAGGTCTTCTCTACGGCCTCGACGATCTTGTCCTCGGCAACATTCGCGGTACCGAAGGTGTCGACCATGATTGAGAGGGGCTTGGAAACGCCGATGGCGTAGGCAAGTTCGACTTCGCAGCGGTCGGCAAGGCCGGCGGCGACCACGTTCTTGGCGACCCAGCGCGCGGCATACGCGGCGGAGCGGTCAACCTTGGTGCAGTCCTTGCCGCTAAAGGCACCGCCGCCGTGACGGCCGTAGCCGCCGTAGGTGTCGACGATGATCTTGCGGCCGGTGAGGCCCGTGTCGCCCATGGGGCCGCCCACGACAAAGCGACCGGTGGGGTTCACGTAGATGTCTGCGTTGTCCCACGGCATGTTCTCGGCGTCCATGACCGGGGTGATGACGTGCTCGATGAGGTCGGCCTTGATCTTGCCCATGTCCTCGATCTCGGCGGCGTGCTGCGTGGAGATGACGATGGTCGTTACCTCGACGGGCTTGCCGTCTTCGTAGCGAACGGTGACCTGGGTCTTGCCGTCGGGACGCAGATAGGCGAGGGTACCGTCGTGACGCACGGCGGCCAGGCGCTCAGCCAGACGGCTTGCCAGGTAGTGCGGCATGGGCATGAGGGTCTTGGTCTCGTTGGAGGCATAACCGAACATCATGCCCTGGTCGCCGGCACCGATCAGGTCGATCGGGTCGGTGGTAGCGCCGGTCTGGGTCTCGAAGGACTCGTCGACGCCCTGGGCGATATCGGGCGACTGCTCGTGGATGAGGCTCATAACGCCGCAGGTGTCGCAGTCAAAACCGAATTTGGCACGGTTGTAGCCAATGCGGCGGATAACGCCGCGGGCGATTTCCTGCACGTCGACGTAGGCCTGGGTGCGGATCTCGCCGGCGACGATGACGGTGCCGGTGGTCACGAGGGTCTCGCAAGCGCAGCGGACGTTCTCCACGTTGGCAGGCACGCCGTTGGGGGCGATGTAGCCCTGCTCCTGGAGCTCTATTTCTTTGGCGAGGATTGCGTCGAGGACGGCGTCGCTGATCTGGTCAGCGATCTTATCGGGATGACCTTCGGTCACCGACTCCGACGTAAATACAAAGGACCCGTGTTGGGGTGGGATGGAACGAAGTTCTTCTGACATGATTGTCCTTTCAAAACGTGTCCCGGCGACCGTTACCATTCCGCCGAGCTCTATATGCAAGGGCACATCATATCGCGTAAATCCAACATTCACACCCTTTCCGCACCTACTCATTGGGGACAGACATAAATGACCAGCCTTAAACTAAGAACGTCTCCAACGACTGGTCATTTAAGTCTGTCCCCAATGAGTAGGTCGGTGCCCTTTGTGCGGAGGTTGCTTTGATGCTTTATACTGGTGCGGTTAGACATCCATTCTGCAATCGAGGAGATTTCCATGGCATCAGACGTTCGCGTCCGCTTTGCACCCTCACCGACGGGCAAGCTGCACATCGGCGGCGCCCGCACCGCTATCTATAACTGGGCTTTCGCCCGCGCAAACGGCGGCACGTTCATCCTGCGCATCGACGACACCGACCCCACCCGCTCCACCGACGAGAACACGCAGATCATCCTGCGCGCCATGCGTTGGCTGGGCCTGGACTGGGACGAGGGTCCCGAGGTGGGCGGCGATTTTGGCCCCTACGCCCAGACCGAACGCCTGGACCTGTACAAGCAGGCTGCCCAGAAGCTTTGGGACGAGGGCAAGGCCTATCCTTGCTTCTGCACCAAGGAGCAGCTCGACGCCGACCGCAAGGCCGCGCAGGAGCGCAAGGACCCCTTCCAGGGCTATCAGCGCCGTTGCCGCGATCTTGATCCCGAGGAGGCCCGCCGCCGCATCGCGGCCGGGGAGTCTTACGTCCTGCGCATCAAGGTGCCCGAGGACCGCGGCGACGTCGTCATCCACGACGCCGTCCACGGCGAGGTGACCTTCGACGCCAAGGAGCTCGACGACTTTGTCATCTTCCGCTCCGATGGCACGCCCACGTACAACTTCGCGACCGTCGTCGACGACGCCATGATGAAGATCACCCACGTCATCCGCGGCGACGATCACCTGTCCAACACCCCGCGCCAGGTCATGGTCTACGAGGCCCTCGGCGCGCCCGTGCCCACGTTCGCCCACATCTCCATGATTCTGGGCGCCGACGGCAAGAAGCTCTCCAAGCGCCACGGCGCCACCTCGGTGGAGGAGTACCGCGACGCCGGCTACCTGTCCGATGCCTTCGTCAACTACCTGGCGCTGCTCGGCTGGTCGCTCGACGGCGAGACCACGATCATCCCGCGCGACGTCCTGGCCAGCAAGTTCTCGCTCGACCGCATTTCCAAGAACCCCGCGACCTTCGACCCCAAGAAGCTCGACTGGGTCAATGCCGAGTACATCAACGGTATGTCCGACGCCCAGTTTGCCGACGAGGTCATGGTTCCCGAACTGCATGAGGCAGGTCTCATCGAGGGCAACGTCGAGTACGGCGAGGACTGGATCGACGCGCTTGCCGCTATCGTCAAGCCGCGCACTAAGATGTCGGCCGACGCCGTGACCGTCGCCGCCCCCATCTTTGCCACGGCCGAGACGCTCGAGTATGACGAGAAATCCGTCAACAAGGGCCTGGCCAAGGAGGGTATGGGTGCCATTCTGGATGCCGCCAAGGCCGCGCTCGAGGGTGTTACCGAGTGGACCGCCGCGAACATCGACGCTGCGCTTGAGCCGCTGCCCGAGCAGATGGACCTCAAGAAGCGCGTGGTGTTCCAGGCTGTGCGTGTCGCCGTTTGCGGCAACATGGTGAGCCCTCCGCTGGGCGAGACCATGGCGCTCGTCGGCCGCGACGACTGCCTGGCGCGCATCGACCGCGCCCGCAAGATGGCACTGTAGTCGCTGCGCAAACGTATGTATCCGAGCCCCGTTCACCCCGAGCGGGGCTCTTGTTTCTGTAGACGTATGGGATAGGAGGTGCTGGGGCCATGGCCGAGCAACTTTCGCTGTTTGGTTCGCCGGAACCGGAGGAGACTCCGACGGCACCGTCATCCGCCGCTGCCCCGGCCAAGCCCGAGCCTGCACCTGAGCCCATCGTCGCCTACACGAGCGTGGTTCTCGACATTCCCACCCGCGCGCTGTCCGAGCCGTTTGCTTACGGCATTCCACAATCCCTCGCCAACGAGGCCCAAGTCGGGTCTACGGTCCTGGTCCATTTTGGCAACCGTGCGGCCGCGGGCTATATCATTGACATTGCGTCTGAGCTGGGCGACCTGCAAGGCAACAGGGTCTTCGATCCTGCGCGCATCAAGCCCGTCGAGGCGATTCTCAGCAAACCGCTCTTTACCGCGGAGGCTGCCCGTATCGCACGCTGGATGAGCCGCGAGTATGTCGCGACGCTTTCCGAGTGCTTGCGTTTGTTCTTGCCCCCGGGTGGAAGTCCGCGCGTGGTCAAGGGCGATGACGGCGTGTGGACGGTTGAGCGCCCCGCCGTCAAGCCTATCCAAAATCGCTGGGTCATGCTCACGCCCGAGGGTTTCGACTACACGCCGCCCAAGACCGCGGTCCGCCAGCGTCAGCTCATCGGGGCGCTCCAGTGCGGCCCGGTCACGACGCGCGATCTCAACCTGCTCTACAACAGCATGTCGGCGACCATCAAGGCGCTCGAAAAGCGCGGCGTCGTGGTAGTAGAGGAGCGCCGTGCTTGGCGTGGCTGCAGCGAGCAGACCACGCTGTCCTCGGCAAGCGGTAAGGCGCCGGTCTCCCTTACCAACGGCCAGCAGCAGGCGCTCGCGCAGATTGAGCGCGCTCGTCTGGACGCTCATGGCGACGTGGTCCTTGTCGACGGCGTCACCGGCTCCGGCAAAACCGAGGTGTACCTCTCCGCCATCGAGCGCGTGCTCGCAGCCGGTCGCTCGGCGTGCGTGCTCGTGCCCGAGATCTCGCTGACGGCCCAAACCGTCGGCCGCTTTCGCTCGCGCTTTGGTGAGACGGTCGCCGTGTTCCATTCGCGCCTTTCGGCCGGCGAGCGCCTGGACCAGTGGGATATGGTCGCCAGCGGTGCGGCCCGCGTGGTCGTGGGCGCCCGCTCGGCGCTCTTTTGCCCGCTTGACGACCTGGGCCTCATCATCATCGACGAGGAGCACGAGACCAGCTACAAGCAAGGCTCCAGCCCGCGCTACCACGCGCGCGAGGTGGCGGCCGAGATGGCGCGGCGCTACCGCTGCCCGCTCGTGTTGGGCTCCGCCACGCCTTCTGCTGAGGCCCTCGATCGCTGCCGCCGTGGCACGTATAACGGTGCCACCTGGACGCGCGTCGAGATGCCCGAGCGCCCGGGACACGCAGTCCTGCCGACGGTTCGGATCGCCGACCTGCGCCGTGAGTTCTCGCACGGCAGTCGTTCCATGTTCTCAAAACCGCTGATGGAGGGCCTGGAGCGCGTGGTCGAGCGCCGCGAGAAGGCCATGCTGCTGCATAACCGCCGTGGCTTTGCGCCGTTTCTGATGTGCCGCGAATGCGGCTGCGTGCCCACCTGCAACCACTGCTCCACCGCGCTTACGTATCACGAGCGCACACACACGCTGCAGTGCCACACCTGCGGTTCGTCTTGGCGCGTGCAGCCGTATCCCGCGCCCACGAGCCGTTGCCCCAAATGTGGCAGTCGCTACCTGGCAAAAATGGGTCTGGGCACTCAACAGATCGAGGACGCGCTGCACCAGATGCTTCCCGAGGACGTCGCCATTATTCGCATGGATGCCGATTCCACGCGCGGCAAGGATGCGCACAAAAAGCTGCTCGAGCAGTTCGATGCCGCCGATTGTGCGGTGCTGCTGGGCACCCAGATGATCGCCAAGGGCCTCGACTTTTCCGAGGTCACGCTCGTGGGCGTGGTCAATGCCGATTTCGCCCTCAAGCTGCCGGACTTCCGCGCAGGAGAGCGCGCCTACGATCTGCTGGAGCAGGTTGCAGGCCGTGCCGGCCGCGGCGATCGCCCCGGCGAGGTTATCATCCAGACCTACCTGCCCGAGGATCCGGTCATCCGCGCCGTCGCCGAGCACGATCGTTCGATCTTTACCGACTACGACCTGGATCAGCGCCGCGACGCGCTGTACCCGCCGTTTGTTCGCCTGGTCAACATCTTGGTGTGGTCGGCGAACCGAGACGACGCGCAGAACTACATCGGACGTATCGCAAAGCTCCTCAAGCGCCGCTGGCATGCCGCCGCGCCCGACTTTTTGCGGGCGGGGAGTGCCGTGCCGCAGGTGCTGGGCCCGGCTTCGTGTGTAATCGAGAGAGCCAAGGACCGTTACCGCTTCCATCTGCTTGTGAAGTCGCCCGTGGGGTACCATGTCTCTGATGATATCGACGCCTGCCTCAAAGAGGTGGGCTCCGTGCGCGGCGTGAGCGTGAGCGTTGACGTCGACGCCTATGATTTGATGTAACAACCCGAAAGGATGGCCATGGAAGCCAACGGAATCGTACTGTCGCCTGACCCTCGTCTGCGCCAGGAGTGCGCCGTCATCGAGGAGATCACCCCGGCGATCGAGGCACTTGCCGAGAAGATGAAGAAGATGATGTTCGAGAACGGCGGCTGCGGCCTGGCTGCCCCGCAGATCGGCGAGCTCATTCAGCTGGTCACCATCGACTGCGACTACAGCGACAAGAGCGACTATGACCCCTACGTGCTCATTAACCCCGTGATCGTGGAGCAGAGCGACCATCTGGTGCCCTTTAGCGAGGGTTGCCTTTCCATTCCTGGCATTAGCTGCGAGATCGAGCGTCCCGACCATGTTGTGGTCGAGGCGTACGACTTAAACGCCAACCTGATTCGCTACGAGGCCTCGGGCGATTTGTTCTGCGTTTGCCTGCAGCACGAGATCGATCACTTGCACGGCAACACCATGTTTGAGCGACTGAAGCCGATGCAGAGGATCAAAGCAGTCAAGGAGTACCAGGACGCCCTGGCCCGCGGCGCTCGACCGGGCGAGACGGAGTAGGTCCCACCGTCCCCGGTGCTGAGCGCCCACATATCATCCCGTGCTCAAACATTCTCGCTTTGCTGCGAAACTGCGCGCGGGACGATATGTGGGCGCTCAGCACCGGGGACAGCGTTGTTCTGGCTCGGTTCGCCCGGATGCCGTCGGGCCAGGGAAGGGCGTCTTCGCTGATAGGTGCTTTGCTGAAAGAGCTGCTTTTATTGCGGCTCTTTCTTTGGTTTTGGGTATATTTGTTCTTGTTGAATTGTTATTGCGGATGGTCTGGGTACTTGGCTTTCCGCTGCTCTTTGTAGCCGTCTCGGCTTTGGTTGAGGGGAGACGTTCTTTATGCGTATTGTGTTTATGGGTACGCCTGATTTTGCTGTGCCTTCGCTGGTTTCGCTTGTTGAGGCTGGTAACGAGATTGCGCTTGTTGTTACTCGTCCTGATGCTGTTCGTGGGCGTGGTAAAAAGTTGGAGCCGTCTCCTGTTAAGGCTAAGGCGCTTGAGCTGGGGTTGCCGGTCGTTGAGGCTAATCGTATGACGCCTGAGGTTGTTGAGGCGCTCCGGGCTGCCCAGGCTGACATTTTCTGCGTGGCTGCCTATGGTTGTATTTTGCCTGATGAGGTCTTGAATATGGCGCCGCTCGGCATTGTGAATGTTCATGCGTCCTTGCTGCCTCGTTGGCGTGGGGCTGCTCCCATTCAGCGTGCCATTCTTGCTGGTGATGAGGTTGCTGGCGTTTCTATCATGCGCATCGGTCATGGCGTGGATACTGGTGCTTATTGTGCACAGGCCTCGACCACGATTGCCGGTAAGCATGCCGAGGCGCTGACCATGGAGCTTGGTGAGCTTGGCGGCAAACTGCTTGCCGATACACTTCCTTCGCTTGCCGATGGTTCGGCGGTTTGGACCGAGCAGGATGAGTCGCTCGTCACTCATGCTGCCAAGATTTCCAAGCTGGAGATGCGTCTGGATCCGCAGATGGCTGCGCTCGATTGCGTGCGTCATGTGCTCGCTTCGTCCGATACCGCGCCTGCTCGTTGCGTGATTGCCGGCAAGACCGTGCGTGTGCTCGATGCTGCACCGGCCGATGTCTCGCTTGGCAAGGGCGGCGTTGACGTTAAGAATAAGCGTGTTTTCCTTGGCCTTTCCGATGGTGCGGTTGAACTGCTCGAGGTTAAGCCCGATGGTAAGCGTGCTATGGCCGCTTCTGCTTGGGCTGCTGGCCTGCAGGGCGCCGATCTTATCTGGGGTGTTTTGTCATGAGCAAGTTGTCTCCCGCGCGCAAGCTTGCGCTCGATGTGCTGATGGAGGCCGATCGCCGCGGCATGTATGCGCGTGACGTGCTGTCCTCTCGCGCATCGGCCAAGGCTATTGACCAGCGCGATTCCGCTTTTGCCGCCCGCTTGGCGCTGGGTGTGGCCGCCACGCAGGGTATTTTGGACGAGCTGCTCGATCAGTTTCTCGATAAGCCTAAAAAGGTTGCGCCGCGTGTTCGCATGGCGCTTCGCATCTCGGCCTTCGAGATGCTCTATCTGCATACGCCTGGCCGCGTTGCCGTAAGTCAGGGTGTTGAGCTGGTGCGCAGCGGAGCTAAGTCTGCCGCTGGTTTGGCCAACGCCGTGCTGCATAAGGTCGCGGACAACGTTGAGGACTTTGCCACGGCGTCCGATGTGAATGAGTCTGAGCGACGCTTGGTTCGTCTGTCGCGCCTGATGGGTCTGCCGCGCTGGTTGTGCGCTCGTATTATGGCGTCGTTTGACACGCCAGAGGGTGCGCTTAACTTTGCCGGCAACTTGGCACCTGCGCCGCTGGCCCTGCATGAGAACGCCTTTGCGACCAAGCCCGATCCGTATATCTCGCAGCTCGTCGCGCCTGTCTTCCCGGGCTGCCATGCCCCGGTTGATGCCCAGGTTACCGTTGCTTCGGGTGTGTTTGAGCGTGCTGCCGCGGTGGCATCTGATCTCAACGCGCAGCTTATCGCCACAGCTGCCACGCGCCCTGGTAGCTGCCTTGAGATTGGTGCCGGTCGTGGTACCAAGACCTATGTGATGATGTGCCAGGCCAAGCGTGCCGGGTATGAGCGTCAGCATACCGCGCTCGATCTGCACGATCGCAAGTGCGATCAGAATCTCGCGCGCCTGCATAAGGCGGGTATAACGGGTGTTCGTACGGTGTCGGGCGATGCCTGCGAGCTCAATGAGGTGCTCACGTCCTTTGACGCGATGATTGGCGAGCCCGCCCTGTTCGACACGGTGTTTATCGATGCCCCGTGCTCGGGCACCGGCACTATGCGCCGTCATCCCGAGATTCCGTGGCGTCTGACCGAGAAGGACGTTACGACTGAGCTGCCCCGTCTGCAGCTGACGATGCTCAAGGAAGCAGCCGTGCGCGTGGCTGCCGGCGGTGAGCTTATCTATGCCACCTGCTCGGTTTTTGATGAAGAGAACACGCAGGTCGTGGATGCTTTCCTGGCCTCTCCCGAGGGCGCCGGCTTTACCGTGGCACCGCTCTCCGAATCTCAGATTCTGCAGCTTCCCGATTTCGCGCAGGCCAAGAAGCTTGTCGCCGTGCGCCAGAACGATCGAGGCTTCTTCCAGAGCGTCCCCATAAACGCCGACTCCTACGACGGCCACTTCTGCGCCCGCCTGGTCCACAAGTAGCTACTAAGTTGCGGTGAAATAGGGATTGAATATCGGCTTCTACCCGCCAAACAGACCTTATTTCACCGCAACTCATAGAGATGCCTGGGTAGCTAAAGAATCAGCCCCGCGATCGATGTTGATCGCGGGGCTGTTTGGTTCCTAGTGGCTATGCGGGCAGTTGGCACAGCAGCCACTCGTGGCGTTGGTGCTGGAGCCGCCGCTTCGCTGGTCGGTGTTGTAGAAACCACTGCCCTCAAATTTAATGCCGCTGGCCGAGAACGTCTTGGCCGCCGGGGCACCGCAGCTGGGGCACACGACCTCGGGAGTCTCGGACATGGGATGCTCAACCTCAAACACGTTGCCGCAGCTCGAGCACTTGTAATCGTAGCGCGCCATAATACTTCCTTTTCAGCACAAAGCGGGCAGATTACTCTGCCCGCAAAAATTCAAACGTCTGTAACTGTACCCTATATCGGGGGTTTTATCACGCTTCGCCCCAGAATCTATGGTTGTTGCGCAGGAGCTGTGCGGTTTTGCCCTCGGCGGCTGCAATGTTCGCCTCGTTAGCCTGCCAGGTCCAGTTGCCCGTGGCCACGCCCGGAACGTTCATGCGCGCGTCGTCGCCAAGCCCCAGGACATCCTGCAGCGGCATCATCACCAGGGGAGCGTCGCTTGCCAGCGCGTCGCTCATCAGCTTGGCCGCCACCTCAACACCGCTCGGTTCATCGCCGCCCGCAAAGGAACGCGTACACCAGCCGGCCAGCGTCGACGTATCGTGCGTTGAGGTGTACAGGATCTTTCCTGGCGTGGGGTGCACGCCGCAACGGACGTCGTAATCGCTAAACTCCAGCACGTCCATGCCGGGGAAACCGCAGGTCGAAGCCATGGCGCGAACACCGGGCGTCAAATAGCCCAGGTCCTCGGCGATAAAGTTGAGCGGACCCAGCTCGTCATAGGCGGTCTGGAACAGGTCTTTGCCCGGTCCCGCCAGCCAGCGACCGTCGGCGCAGGCCTTGCCGGCGGGGATGCTAAAGTAGCTGTGGAACCCCAGGAAGTGATCCAGGCGCACGCGGTCGTAGAGCGAAAACGCACGACGCAGGCGATCCATCCACCAGCTATAGCCGTTCTGCTTCATGTGGTCCCAGCGGAACGTCGGGTTGCCCCACACCTGGCCCTCGGGTGCAAAGTTGTCGGGCGGCGCGCCGGAAATCTCAATCGCCTTGCCGGTATCGGACAGCCAGAAGTTCTCGGGCTCGCTCCACGCGTCGGCCGAATCGTCGGACACGTACATGGGAATATCGCCGATAACCTCGATTCCTTTCTTGTGCGCATAGTTCATGAGCTCACACCAAGCCAGGTCAAAGCGGTACTGCATGTACGCCTGAAGCTCGGCCTCGTCGTGGAAGCGTTTGTCGTCGATCAGATGCTCGTTGTAGCGCGCGACATCTGCCGGCCAATCATGGCGCGACTCGCCCTCAAAGTACTTCTTAACGGCCATATAGACGCAGTACTTCTCGAGCCAATCGGCATTGCGATGTTTAAACGCGGTGTACAGCGGATCGGCATCCTCGCCGCCTCGGGCCTTCCAGGTCTCAAAGTCGGCTGCCAGCTCCTCGTGGCTTTCGGGCAGCAGGTCGATATTGCCTGCAAAGGCCGAAGGACCGGCGTAAGGGGAGCGGAAGAAGTCCGTGGGGTTGACGGGGAGAACCTGCCAGTAGTGCATGCCCATGGCGGCCAGATGGTCGATAAATCGACGCGTGGGCGCGCCGATCGTACCGGGCTTGCCGTCGTCGGTCGGCACCGATGTGATATGGCACACAACACCCGCACCGTGATCGAGCGGCTCCTGCAGGCGCTGCTCGGAATGGTGATAGATGATCGACGAGCCCAGCGGATACAGATCGAGCGTGACTGTGCCGTTGTGGATCTCGCACTCGTGACCGCTAATAACATCGCTCGCGCATTCGCCGAGCGCCGGAATCGTCACACGATGCGAATTGCGCAGGCTGCGGTTGATGATGACGGTCGCGGACTCGCCGTCTTTACCGGTACGGTTGTAGGCTAGCACCTCGTCATTGAGTGCGAAGGCCTTGATTTCACCGTCGATCATAAACGGCAGCGCGCGGCGCACGGCAGATGCGTTCTTGACGATCGCAAACGTATCGAAGTCGTGCAGGTTTTCCTTGGTCGGCATGGTGCGACGATTGCCCGGATCGGTGAGACCCTCCAAGCCGTACTCGTCACCGTAATAGATTGAGGGAACGCCCGGGAACGTCATCTGCATGAGCGTCGCGAGCCAAAAACGGCTCTTGGCCAGGCCCATCGCATTCTCGTCCAGACGCCATTTGCTGCGCTCGCACTCGGGCAGCTTCGACTCGTCGGGGCCACCGCCGAGCACCGAGATGATGCGCGGACGGTCGTGGCTCGAAAGCAGATTAAGTGCGCAAGACAGGGCCTCACGCGGATAGTTCTCGCGCAGGGTCTCGATATCCTCGGCAGCTTGGTAGGCATTTTTGTAGCCCATCAAAAAGCCGATGACCATGTCGCGGAAGGGGTAATCCATGGCCGAGTCGAGCTCGGAGCCTTGCAGATAGCGACGCAGATGGCCGTAGCTGATCTTGTTGGAGGCGTCTTCCCATACCTCGCCGAGCAGCAGCGCGTCGGGCTTCTCGGCGAGCACGGCCTTTTTGATCTCGGCCAGGAAGTCATCGGAAAGCTCGTCGGCCACATCCAGGCGCCAGCCGTGAGCGCCGGCGCGCAGCCATTTGCGGATCACGCCGTCCTTGCCCAGGAGCCGCTCGCGTACCAACTCGGAGCTCTCATTGATGGCGGGCATATTGCCCACGCCCCACCAGCAGTCGTACGAGCCGTCCTCGTGGAAATAAAACGCATCACGCCACGGCGAATCCTCGCTCTGCCACGCGCCCACTCCGGGGTAGTTGCCGTAGCGGTTGAAGTAGATCGAATCGTCACCCGTGTGGTTGAACACACCGTCCAGAATGATGGAAATGCCCAGCTTCTCGGCCGCCTCGCACAGCTCAGTAAAGTCCTGCTCGGTGCCCAGAATCGGATCGATCTTGGTGTAATCGGCGGTGTCGTAGCGGTGGTTGCTCGCGGCTTCAAAAATGGGGTTGAGATAGATGGCCGTAAAGCCCAGCTCGGCGATGCGAGGCAGGTCTTCCTGGATACCCTTGAGCGATCCGCCGTAAAAGTCCCAGGTCTTGATGGAGCCGTCCTCGGCGCGCTCGTACACAGGCGGCTCGTTCCAGTCCTCGACCATGCGGCGCTGAATGCCCTTACGCGGTTTTTCGACCTCGGCCAGCGTGCGCTCGCGCCAGTGCTCGTCGCGGGCATAGCGATCGGGGAAGATCTGGTAGACCATACCGCGCTCGTACCACTCGGGTCGAACTTCGCGGTGTTTGTAGACGGTGACCTGGAATGACGGCACCTCGGCGTAGTCGTAGGTTACGCCCTCGCCGCCAGTGCGTCCCTGCGGTGCGCCCAAGCGGACCTCGGGCTGGCCTTCGATATTGCAGATAAAGCTGTACCAGATAAGACAGGGCTCGGTGCACTCAAGCTCAACGGTAAATATGCCGTCGCCCTCGTGCGTCATGGGATACCGAGACTCACCGATTTCATTGACCCAGGTGCGCAGCGTAAGCGTTGCCTGCGCGGGATCGGCATCCTCCAGAATTACGGAGAGTGAAAGGGTAGTTCCGGTGGTCACAGCGCCAAACGGAGTGCGAAACTGCGGCAGACGGCTGTTGTGTATCAATCTCATAGTACGGTCCAGTTCAATAGAATCACGGCCTGCTGGCCATGGGCTTTACGCACAGGATGTAAGTATATCTGTTGTACACAGGCTGTATAAACAACATCCGTTTACCATCGGCGAACGGTTGTCCTAGAAAATCGTTTTACCAACTACCTACAGAGAAGGGGCGCCCGGTTGGAGCGCCCCTTACTTAGGGTTTGATGAGGTTTTGGATCGTCTTTGGGCTAACGGCGCTTGCGGGTGGCCGTGGCCTTGCGGACGGACGTCTTCTTGGACGGGGCCTTTTTCTTTGCCGGAGCGGCGGGGGAGACCGGAGTCTCCTTGGCGGGCTCGGGCTTGGCCGTAGCCTTCGGTGCGGCCTTGACCTTAGCGGCCTTCGGCGCCGGCTTGGCCTTTACCTCGGCCTTGGCCTCTGCCTTGGGGGCAGCAGCTTTGGTCGTGGTCTTCTTGGCCGTCGTCGTGGCACGCTTGCGCGTGGTGGTCTTGGCGGCCGGCTTGGCTTCGACGGATGCCTCGGCCTTGGTCTCGGCGGGCGTCTCCTCGACTTTGGCGGCCGGCTTTGCGGCTGCCTTGGTCGTGGCGGCCTTCGTGGTCGTTGACTTCTTTGCCGTGGTCTTCTTGGCGGTCGCAGCCGTCTTCTTGGCAGTGGTCTTGGCCGGTGCCTTGACGGCGGCCTCGGCCTTTACCTCGGAAACGGCCTCGGCCTCGGCGGCCTTCTTGGCAGCTGCGGTTGTGCGCTTGCGCGTGGTCGTTGTCTTGGCAGCGGTGGTCTTGCTCGCAGTGGCCTTCTTAGCCGTCGTCTTACGAGTCGTGGTCTTCTTTGCCGCAGGCTTCGCAGCAGGCTTCACCTCAGGCTCAGGCTCGGGAGTAGCCTCGACCTTCACCTTAGGATCGGTCTTAACGGTCTCAGCTTCAACCGGCTTCTCCTCGGCCTTGGGCTCCTCTGCGGCCACCGGATCAGGTGCAGCCTCAGGCTCGTCGACAACCGCCGCCGGGCGCTCAATCTCCGGGTGCATAAAGAAGTACAGGTCCAGATATTTATCGGCCGAGCGCGTCCAGCTAAAGTCCTGGCTCATGGCCTGCGTGACCAGCTGGTTCCAGGCGTCGCGGTTATCCCAGAACAGACGCGCCGCGCGGAATACCGCATCGCCCATCTCGTCGCCGTTAAAGTTGCTAAACGAGAAGCCCGTGCCCTCGCCGGTAAACTCGTTGTACGGCTGCACGGTGTCCTTCAGGCCACCGGTCTCGCGAACAATCGGCAGCGTGCCGTAGCGCATGGCGATGATCTGCGACAGGCCGCAGGGCTCAAACTTCGAAGGCATCAGGAACATGTCGGCGGCGGCATACATGCGCTGCGACAGCGCCGGATCGAACTCGATGCGTGCGGCCATGGTGCCGGGGTACTTGTCCTGGAAGTAGCGCAGGCCGTCCTCGTAGTCGCGGTCGCCGGTGCCCAGCACCGCCACCTGCACGCCGCCGGACAGGATGCGGTCGAGCGCGTACATGACCAGATCCATGCCCTTCTGGCGCGTCAGGCGCGTGACCATCACCATGAGCGGACGGTCGTCGCGAACCTCGAGGCCCAGTTCCTCCTGCAGCTTGGCCTTGCACACGGCCTTGCCGGAACGGTCCTCGACGGTGTAGTTGGCGGCAATTCGCTTGTCTGTTGCCGGGTCAAAGCCCGCAACGTCAATGCCGTTCAAAATGCCCTGCAGCGCGTAGGAACGCTCGCGCAGTACGCCGTCCAGGCCCTCGCCAAACTCGGGCGTCTGGATCTCGTTGGCATAGGTGGGGCTCACCGTGGTGATGGCGTCGGCATAGCGCAGGGCGCCCAGCATGTAGTTGATGCTGCAGGCGTCGCAACGCAGCTGCGAGGCGGCCGCCGGAATGTGCGCCACACCAAGGATGTCCTCCATCACGGTGTCGCTAAACTGGCCCTGGAACGCCACGTTGTGGATCGAGAACACGGTCTTGACTCGGTCATACAGCGGCAGGCCCTGGTAGAACTCGCGCAAAAACACGGGCGCCAGCGCCGTCTGCCAGTCGTTGCAGTGCAGGATGTCGCACTCAAAGCCGGCGGGCAGGTGCTGCAGGCTCTCGGTGATGGCCTTGGAGAAGAACGCAAAGCGCTCGCCGTCGTCAAAGAAGCCGTACGGATAGTCGCGCGCAAAGTAGCGCTCGTTGTCGATGAACATATAGGTGACGCCGTCGTGCTCGAGCTTCTCGAGTCCGCAGTACTCATTGCGCCAGCCCAGGCTCACGTAAAAGTCGGAGAAGTGCTCCATCTGCGACTTGTACTCGTCCTTGATGGTGGCGTACTTGGGCACCATCACGATTACTTCGGCGCCGGCGCGCACAAGCGCCGCAGGCAGCGAGCCCGCCACGTCGCCCAGGCCACCGGTCTTCACAAACGGTGCGCACTCGGCCGAGGCAAACACGATCTGCATCTTTTTGCTGGAATCAGCCATATTGTCTCCCTGTTGCAATTCGAGAATAGCCGCCTGGCGCAAACCGGGCGGCTATTCTACGTGTTACGAGCGATGTTGCGGTGCCAAAGCTAGCTCGCGTTGGTGATATCAGAAGTTAACGGGGCCTTTCCCAGCACCAGGATGTTCTCGGGCGTGCCGCGAAGCTCGGTGTTGGTGGGAACCACGTTGTTCTTGTCCAGGATGGCGTTCTCAACGCGGGCGCCGCTCTTGATGACGCAGCTCTGGTTGATGATCGAATTGGTCACCGAGGCGCCTTCCTCAACCACAACGCCGCGCGACAGGATCGAGTTGCGCACGGTGCCCTTGATGATGCAGCCGGCCGAGATGATCGAGTTGCAGGCGTGGCTGCCGGTCGCATAGCGCGAAGGCGGCACGTCGTGAGCCTTGGTCAGAATCGGGCGCTCGGGGTCAAAGAGATGGTCGGCCACGGTCTGGTCGAGCAGGTCCATGCTGCGACGATACAGCGACTTCTCGCTAAACACGCCCACGACCTCGCCCTTGTACTCGTAGCTGCACACGTCGATGTTGCCAAAGTCGCCCTGGAGTGCCTCGAGCAGGTCCAGATAGTCGGCGGCC
>CABUGI010000041.1 GCA_902491055.1 uncultured Collinsella sp.
ACCATCGCCGCCGGCGCCAACGCCATCATCTGGACGCCGCCTTCGGCCCAGCAGCTACAGACCGACATGATGCAGCGTTATCGCAAGATGAAGGAAGACGCCACACCTGTCATCTCGCGCGACGATGTGCCCATTATCGACCAGGTCGCCGCCGCCGAGGTCAGCCAGGTCGAGAACATGAATCCCGACGTGCCGATTCCCGACGAAGTCATCGAGCGCGTTGCCCCGATCCACGAGCGCGTCGAAGAGCATCGCGCC
This sequence comes from uncultured Collinsella sp., assembly GCA_902491055.1. Taxonomy (GTDB): domain Bacteria; phylum Actinomycetota; class Coriobacteriia; order Coriobacteriales; family Coriobacteriaceae; genus Collinsella. Next base: position 259 of record CABUGI010000041.1, read on the forward strand.
AACCGCGGCCTCAAGCCGTCACTGCACGGCTTTTTCTTCCGCGGTAAGAAACGCTAGCAAACATCTTGGCCCGCCCCACAAACGTGAGGCGGGCCGTTTTCGTTTGAGCAATCATGCAGTGACGTGATGGAACGAATTAATCCACGCGCTTGTCGCCCATAAAGAAGAGCGCCACCGTACCAGGTCCAGTGTGCGAACCGATCAGAGCACCGATATTGTTGATCTCAATCTTGCCTTTGAGCTGCGGAACCTGTTCCTCAATCAGCGCCGCAACTGCCTCGGCATCCTCGCGGCACGCCGAGTGCGACATGATGCACTTACCCGAATAATCCGCACCGTCCTGCACGTGTGCCGTCATGGTCTTAGCCATCTCGGAAATCGCGCGCTTCTTAGTGCGAATTTTCTCACGTGGCGACAGCTTACCTTCGCAATCGACCGTCATAAGCGGGCAAATCTTAAGCGCCGTGCCAATGATCGCGCTCGCAGCCGAAATGCGACCGCCGCGTAGGTAGCTCGACAGATCGGTCGAGAAGAACCAGTGGTGCAGGTTGAGCTTGTGCTCCTCGATCCAGGCAGCCGTCTCGTCGAGTGAAGCCCCGCTATCGCGCACGTCGGCGGCATATTCCAGCAACAGGCCAAAGCCCGAAGACGCCGCCAGCGAATCGATGACGCGCACCTTGCCGCCCTGGGGATAGCGATCCGCGAGCATCTGCGCCGCAACGCAGGCCGATCCATACGTGCCCGAAATACCCGACGACAACGCCAAGTGCAGCACGTCTTTACCCTCGGCAACAAACGGCTCCCAAAACTCCTCGTACTCACCCACGCTCACCTGAGACGTCTTGGGCATGGTGCCCGCGGCAATCTGGGCAAAAAACTCGTCCGGCGTAATCGACTGATACAGATCGTCCGTATAGACAACATCGTCGATCTCGTAATGAAAACGCACGACAGGGATATTGCGCGACGCAAAGAACTCACGGGTTCGGTCGGCGGCGGATTCACAGGTCAGGACAAAATCACTCATATGAGGCTCCTTACTCATTGCTGCGCAAATTATCGCACAGTGAGCCTACATACGGTACATATGTCCACTATTTACCAAATCGAACCAAAAATAGCGAACATCTTTACCACCATCGTTTCCACCGACCCCACGCATAAATATCTGAGAAAACACCCTCTGTCGTCTCCACCCAACCGACACATCTACCTTCACTAAATCGATTTACCAAACCGTTCAGCCGACAATTCAGCCGCTGGCGCAAAATCGAAACAAAAGCGGCGCATACTGATAAACGTTTGACGCTGTTTATCAGTTTTACCAACCCCATCGGAAGGTGTTTCATGGTCGCATTCGATCGCAATCCGCAAGACTTTAAGTATCTGCGCCTGCTGTCGAGACAGTTCCCCACCGAACAATCCGCATTTACCGAAATTATCAACCTCTCGGCCATCCTCAACCTACCCAAGGGCACCGAGCATTTTATGAGCGACGTGCATGGTGAGTACGAAGCCTTTATGCACATCCTCAACAACTGCTCGGGCGTCGTGCGCGAACATGTCGACGAGATCTTTGGCGACACGCTCTCCTTTGACGAAAAGGGCGAGCTGTGTACGCTCATCTACTACCCGCGCGAGAAGATCGACCTGGTCCGCAGCCGGCGCGAGGACTCGCCAACCTGGTACAAGACGATGCTTGACCAGCTCATCATGGTCGCTCGCTCACTTTCAAGCCGCTACACGCGCTCCAAAGTGCGCAAGGCCATCCCGCGCGACTACGCCTACATCATCGACGAGTTGTTGCACACGCACCCGGACGAGAACAACTATCGCGTGCGCTATCACGAGCGCATCGTGGAGTCCATCCTGGAGACCGCCAGCGCCGACGACTTTATCGAGTCGCTCGCCTCGCTCATCAAGCGCCTGGCCGTCGACCACCTGCACCTGGTGGGCGACATCTTCGACCGCGGAGGCGGCGCTGCCAAGATTATGGACCGCCTGCTCACCTACCATTCGCTCGACATCCAGTGGGGCAACCACGACCTGCTGTGGATGGGCGCTGCGGCCGGTGAGCCCGCCTGCATCGCCACGGTGTTGCGCAACAACCTGCGCTACGACAATTACGAGATCCTCGAGAACGATTACGGCATCTCGCTGCGTGAGCTTGTCGCCTTTGCCGATGCCACCTACACCGCCGGTGAGTCCATCACCCCGCTGATCAAGGCCATCAACGTGCTGCTCTTTAAGCTCGAGGGCCAGATTATCCAGCGCCACCCCGAGTTCGATATGACCGACCGCCTGTTACTCGACAAGATCGACCACGACACCGGCACGGTCACGCTCGCCGACGGCAGCGTGTGGCCGCTCACGACCAACGACTTCCCCACCGTCGACCCGGCGGACCCCTACACGCTCACGTCTCAGGAGCAGCACATCATCGACAAGCTCGTGTCCGAGTTTGTCACCGCCGATCACCTGCATCGCCATATCGATTTCCTCTACACCCACGGCTCGATGTACAAGGTCGCCAACGGCAACCTGCTCTTCCACGGCTGCGTTCCACTCAACGAAGACGGCACCTTCAGCAGCATGGACTGCCTGGGCACCTGGCACGCTGGCCGCGATTATCTCGATTTTTGCGACCACATCGCCCGCCGCGCGTGGCGCGTGGGCGACCGCGATGCCCTCGACTGGATGTGGTACCTGTGGATTGGCTTCAATTCACCCGCCAGCGGACGCCTGGTGCGTACCTTTGAGCGCGCCTATATCGCCGATAAGAGCACCTGGGTCGAGCCGATGGACCCGTACTTTACGCTTACCAAGTCGCCCTCGGTCTGCGATGATATCATGCGCGAGTTTGGCGTCGCGGCCATGGCATGCTCGCCGACCGGCCACATCATCAACGGCCACACGCCCGTTAAAACCACCAAGGGTGAGCAGCCCATCCGCGCCGAGGGCAAGCTACTGGTCATCGATGGCGGCTTCTGCCGCGCTTACCATCCCAAGACGGGCATCGCCGGCTATACGCTCATCTCGAGCTCGCGCGGCTGCCGCCTCAAGTCGCACCGGGCCTTTACGACGGTTGCCGAGGCACTCACGCGCAACGTGGACATCGAGAGCGAGACCAACCGTTTTGACCAAGCAGACCGTCGCCGCATGGTGAGCGACACCGATACTGGCGCCAAGATTCGCAGCCAGATCCAGGACCTGCGCCAGCTGCTCGATGCATATAGAAACGGTGCTATCGAGGAGCGCGCCTAGCACCACCCGCGGGGATTGGCTAAACTTGCTAAGTTTGTCATCCCCGCGGCGCTTCGGCGCCAGCTTAAGGCAGGTACCATGCAAAAGCTCCTTGCGCAGATTATGAAATTTGGCGTCGTCGGTGTCATTGCCACGGTTATCGACTTTGGCATTATGAATCTGCTCCACTACGGTCTGGGCCTCAACATCCTAATCGCCAACACCAGCGGCTTTATCATCTCACTCATCTTTAACTACCTCGCAAGCATGAAATACGTGTTTGCGCACAAGGAAGGCATGAGCCGCCGCCGCGAGTTCATCATCTTTGTCGTGCTGTCCGTGATCGGTTTGGTGCTCAACGATGGCATCGTGCTGGCGCTCAACGCCGGCCTGGGACTCGAGGCCAATATCGCCAAGATCTGCGCCACCGCGCTTGTCATGGTCTACAACTTTGTGACCCGAAAAATCTTCCTGGAGGGCGACGAGACAAAATAGCTCGAAACCCCTGCAGCATTACGGCGCCCACGGACGACGCGCACTCAGCGCAGTATCGTCCGTGGGTGTCGCTCGTTTACGGGCAAATTTTTAACGTTTGCGGATTAGCTCTTGAAAATTTGGCGAGTTCATATAGTTCTTGGCAAAGACCTTACGTTTCCCTTGCAAAAGCTCTAAAGTATCCTCTGCTCGATTCATCAACGCATTGGATGTGATTACGTGCGCAAGGCGCTGGCACAACCTCATACCAAGCAGTTCCTCAAGTTTGCTGTCGTGGGTCTTATCTCCTTTGGCATCGACTGGGGCATGCTCATTGCGCTCGTCGAGCTGTTCCACCTCGACTTTTTGATGAGCACCACGGTTTCGTTTATCACGTCCGTCGTGGTCAACTACTGGCTCAGCATGAAGTACGTGTTCGACCACCGCGAAGGCATGAGCCGCAAGCGCGAGTTCACGATCTTCACCATCCTGTCGGTGATCGGCCTGGGCCTCAACGACCTGTATATGTTTGTGGGCGTCACGTTTTTGAGCATCGGCTACCAAGCCATGAAGGCCATCGCCACGTTCCTCGTCACCTGGTACAACTACTTCAGCCGCCGCTTCTTCCTCGAGGGCGCACGGTCGTAGTCGATTCACTATTTGCTTGAATGTATAACCGGTTGGAATTCCCGTTCCAACCGGTTTTTTGTTTGCCGTGAGACCCGGCGACCCAGTCCCATTCGCATGAAAAACGGGCGGTCCGGATGTTGGTCCGAACCGCCCGTCTGGCGCGCTATGTCGAGGCCTCTAGCCCGTTACGTAATACCAAACGACGTTGTCGCCATTGGAGAGAACGTAGTTACTGCAGGCCGTCATGGGCGTTGTGCCGTTGACGGAGTACATCCAGCCGCTCGTGCCGCCGTACTGTTTCTCGGCCAAACCACCAATCGCAGAAACATACGTGCCGTACGATGAGCCGTGTGCGTTGACAGAAAGGCCCAGCGCGCACAGGGCATCGTAAACGGTGGCGCCTTCGTTAAAGGTAAAGGTGCCGCCAGAGGACACGGGATTGCCCACAGCGATCGATGTGACCGAAACCGTCACCGTAACGTAGTTGGACTCCTGTGAGCCGCTTTGGCTGCCCGAGGAGGCGTTTCCACCATTAGAGGATGAGGCTCCATCAGACGACTGGCCACCGCCCGAAGAAGCACCGCCAGATGCATTGGAAGTATCACCGGCTCCCGTATTTTGGGCAGCGGATTTATCGCCAGACTTCTTGCCGCCCCGGTCCTCGGACTTCTTGCTATCCGAGTTTTTGTCCGATTCCTTGTTTGAAGACTCGGAATCGTCCTTGGCGTCGTTCGAACCCTTGGGCTCGTCTTTTGCATCATTCGAAGATTTGGAATCCTTGGAACTAGCCTCGCCCGAAGCGGCAGACGAGCCAGACCCCTTGGTGTCCTTGGCGACGACGCTCTCCCCCGTCACGGTCTGAACGATCCAGTCAATGGACCAGGCGCCGCTCTCGGAAGGATGGACGAAGCCCAGCGAGACGACGATCAGAATGGTGCACGCGGCAGCAAGAACGCCAAGGAGCGCCTTGCGACGAGAGGCGGACGCCGCCGAAGCGGCGCCCTGTTGCTTTGCATCGTCGAACTGAATGAACGAGGAGTCGGGCTGTTGCCCGTTGGTCTCCTTGGGCTTATCGGGCATTACCGTCACCCTTGCCGCGCTTGGTCAGCACGAAGACGGCGATGAGCGCAAGGCCAATCACGCCGGCGGCGATGCCAACGATGGCGAGCGGGTTGGTGCCCGTCTCCTGCTCGGAAGCACCAGAGGACTTCTTAGCAGTGGTCGTGGAAGCAGCGCCCGTATCGGACTTGGAATCGGACTTCTTGTCGGACTTGCTGTCCTTCTTCTCAGACTTCTTCTCATCCTTCTTGTCGGACTTATCGGAGCCCTTCTTGTCGGACTTGTTTTCCTTGGTCTCGGTCTTGGTCGACACCGTCGTCTTGGTCACCGGCTTCTGGCCCGGGGCAATAGCGCCGCCCTTCGAGCCGGAGCCAGAACCAGCGCCAGCGCCAGTGCCGGAACCAGTACCGGTACTAGAACCGCCGCCGCCATTCGAACCAACGCCGCCATTGCCGCCATTGGAGCCTGAACCGCCATTACCGCCAGGGTTAACGGCATTCTTGGTCCACTTGGCATACAACGTCAGGTCGGCCGTCACCGGCGTACTGAAGTCATACGCCTGCGTGCAAGCCTCATCGGTATACCAACCGCCGAAAGTGTAGCCATCGCGCGTCGGATCGACCGGCTTGACCAGCTTGCCATCGGCCGTAGCAACAAACTTAGTGTCGCAAGCAGACCCGCCGTTGGAGTTAAAGGCAACCGTCCAAGACTCGACAGCTCCAAGTTTAAACAGCGTGCCCGAATCATTAATGTAGTAGAGATTGCCAGAAGCATCGGCAATGACCGGAGAGTCACAGTACTGGTAATGGCCAGCCGCATCATAAATCTGCGTCGCCTCTGCATCGCCGAGCGTATAGCGATACACGCCACCACCAGCAGAGTAGTTGACGTAATCCTTGCTATCCGCGCTGTTAACGGTGAAGTACACATAGGTCTTGCCGCCCTGAACACTCACCAGCGGAGTAGCAGCAATACCGTTGAGGCCAGCCGGCAGCGCCTTGCCGTCGGCAGCAGCGACCATCGTGGTCTTACCCGTCTTCAGGTTATAGAGAACCAGAGCAGAGCCAGTAGCCGTCTGTCCGCCGACAATCAGATTGTCACCAGACACCGCAGGGGCGCTCAGATTATTCGTAAGGCCCAGATCAACCGTCTTCTGTTCACTCAGCACGCCCTTCGCCGAAAGCGAAATCACATGGAGCTTTCCGTCGTGCGTCATCTGATAGAAGGTCGAACCATTGGACGGATCGGCAATGCAATCGGCATTTGCGACAGCGCCGAGCTTCATGGTCGAAACGACATCGCCCGTCGTCTTATCAATGCACTTAAGCGTACCCGCGCTCGTAGGAACGATGGCATACTTATCCGTCAAAGCCGCACCAGTCCAGTAATAGCCCTCGGCAGGGTCGATGTTCTGCCAAGAAACTTCGCCCGTGGCAATCTTAATGCGCGCAAAGGAGCCGTTGCCGTAGGTCGCGTTGTAATTCTCGTCATACGAAATATCGACCGAGCCTACATAGACGTACTCGCCGTCCGAAACGACGGTGCAGGAGCTCTGCGTCAAGTCCGTCAAACCAGGCGTCAGCCACTTGCAGATCAGCTTGTCTGCAGTAATCGCCTGGACCGCACCGCCGTTGAGCGGAACGATGATAAGGCCATTGGTATAGATCGGACGAGAGGTATAGCTCACCTTGGAGGCAAGCGGCGCAGAGGCAACCTTTTTGCCCGTGGACGAATCGATCTTGATGAGCTCGTTCTCGGTCGCGATGTACACAAAGCCGTTGGCGATGACAGGTTCGCTGCAGTTGGCATACTGCTGACCAGACTCGGCCTTCCAATCGAAGGCCCACTTAAGACCGGCGGCCTGCGCAGGCGTCTTGGCATCCGTTACGGTCGAACCGTTGCCACTGTTGCCGTAGCCGGCCCACTCGGCATCCCAATCAGGAGTCGTCGCACTCGGGTCCACGACAACCTTGTCGGGATCGGGCATGGGCGAATCGTCGGTGGTATAGGCAAGCGTGACCTTATCGCCGCTCTTGAGCGTAATCTGATTGGCGCAGAGTAAGGAGGGCTCTCCATTGATATACAGGTGCCAATATTTATTGGTCGCAGCATCATAACCGTACGACTTGTCTTCGAACGGCGATTTGATGGAATTGAGGAACCAGTACTCGCCACTCTGGGAGCCGTTGTACGTAACGCCCTTGGCCTTCAGAACCGTCTCAATAAGGTTCTGGGCAGTAGAGCCTTCAGGCAAAGAAACACTGCTTGCCGAGCCCCAGCGAGTATTGTTGCCGTTGACATCGGGACCGATAACATCGGCGGATCCAAGCACCTGACCGGGGAGGGCATCGGCGTCAGCACCATACATAAAGGTGACGGCGTCACCCTCCTGGAGCTTGTAGGCACCGGCGCCAACGTCGGCGAACTTGCCATTTACGTAGAAGCGCCAATAGCTCTTGGTCGCAGCATCCCAGCCATAGGACTTACTGTCGAACGGCGAAGTAATACCGTTGAGGAACCAGCCCCAAGACGATTCGCTAGCATCGAGCTTAAGGCCGGTCTGCTCAAGGAGATCCTTGGCAGTAGAGCCCGCCTTGAGACTCGTCTGACCCGTCGAAGCCCAAACCTGCTGCTTGCCGTCCTTGTCCTTACCGAGAACCTGAACAGAAGCATGGACAGAATCGGACGGCAACTGGTCGCCCCAGCCACCGTAGAACCACGTGACGGTATCGCCGGCATGGATGGTGACATTGTCCGCCGTATAGTCACTCGACTTGCCGTTGATAAACAGCTGCCAATAGGTCGAATAATCTTGGGGCGTACCCAGCTCAACACCGTTGTACTTAAGGCTCAGAATGAAGGAGCCCGCAGCAACGGCGTCAATATCATTCGCCTCGAGCGCGACCTTCGTAAGGTCAAGCGCGCTCGAGCCGGACGTCACCACATACTGCGCGTTATCGACCCAAGTCTGAGTCTTGCCCTGGGCATCGCGACCAATGACGGTCACATTTGCGGCAACCTGGTCCTTAACGACAGGGGACGAGCTACCAGCCGTATAGGCAAACTCAATCTTCTGCCCCTGGGTGAGCTTGACGCTGCTCGCGCCAACCGAGGAAGACGCGCCGTCGACGAACAGCTGCCAGAAGGCATAAGTCGTCGGATCGTAGGCAAGCGTGCGACCATCGCTCGGAGATGTGATGCTTTTGAGGTAGAAGCCGTATGCCGTGTTCGGTTCGTAATCCGCTTTAAAGCCCGTCTTCTGCTGCAGCTTAACGAAGGCATCCGCAGCCGTCGCGCCCTCGTCGAGCTTGAGCTGCGTAGGTGCCACCCAGGTCTGAGCCTTGCCGTCAGCATCGGTGCCGATAATCGAGAACGAGACCTCGACCTGCTTCTTGGCGACATCGCCGGTTTCTGTCGGGTTCTCTGTCTGAACGGCAGCCGCGGCGGCAGATCCCGCTTGGCCAGCGGATGCCGTCGAAGACTGCTCGCTCGTGGCAGGGCTCTCCCCCGTCGCCGAGCCTTCGCCGCCAGTTGCTGCCTCTGTTATGGCTGCACTAGCTGCAGGCGCGCCCTCGGAATCCGAAACCTCGGCGCCGCTCTGCTCAGCGGTACCGCCCGCAAGCGCTGCGTCCTCGCCCGGCGTCGCAGCCTGAGCCACAGCCTCGGCAATGCCCTCGGCGCCCTCGGCCCACAGCTGAGCCGGCGTGGTGCCAAAGGCCATCGCGAAGGCCAGGAATGCCACCAGGCCGCGCTTGGCTACACCGCGCGCAATTGCGCCACGGCGATGCGAGACGCGCTGGCGCTCGTCCTCAAACATATCCATTTGTCTCCTACTGTCTGTACTTGGAGCGTTGCCTTGAGACTGCCCCACGTCATCGCGCATGTTGCGCTCGAGTTCCCCCATCGGGGTCCCCCTTCCCTCCAGAGCCCTATGCACACCGGCGGCAAAAGCCGCAGCCGCATGCAAGACGGGAGGCGATCCGACTTAACCTTAACGACTCGGGCACGTCGTCCGATCTGCGACGCGAACATCCCGAGCCAAGAGGAATTACGGTTACTGGTACAGCTGGGGACTTGCACCCCGATTCTCCCAAATGCGCAGGATAACCGCGCATTCGTGCGTCTCCGCACCACCATCTAGGCCATCGATTATTACCGTCAAAATGGTATCACGCAAAAGGGCCTCGCACGCAGGCGAAGCCCAAGGTAAAAGCTATTGTTTGCGATAGGAAAATGCGGTGACGGCCGCAGCCTCTAGTGCTTGCCGCCGTGACTGTTGAGCCAGATATTGCGGCCCAGCATAAGCGCCAGCACCAGCGCGCTCACGTAGCCCATAAAGCCAATGACCGGGATACCAAACACAACCGGCTCGATGCGCGCGTAGTACACCACCGACGAACCGATAAACAGACCGGCGATCACAATTGCCATCGACATGCGGTCGATAATTCCACCCAGCTGCCGCAGCGTCTTATCGCTGCTCATAATCTGCGTGTTCACCTTAAGCTGGCCGCGCGTGAGCATGCGCGACGCCAAGCCCAGATACTCGGACGCCTCGAGCGAGCCTTTTGCCGCGCGATAGCTGCTCGCGGCAAGATCGCGCCCCATTTCGCGGACGCGTTCGTAGGTGCTCTTCTCTTTTTTTATGTGCGTCTGGATGATCTGGATCATGTTGACGTTGGGCATGTACTCGGTCAGCAGGCCCTCGAGTGTCACCATGCCGCGCGCGAACATCGTCACCACGCTCGGCAGCTCAACATCGTTTTTGCGCGCCAGGTTCAGCAGCGAGGTCAAAAACTCGCCGATATCCAGGTCTTTAAGGTCGAGGCCCGCAAAGTCAGCCACGATAAAGTCAAGATCGGACAAAAAGGCCGAATGATCGAGCTCAGCCGAGTCGCCACGCGTCACGGCGAAGCGCATGAGCGAATCCTTGAGCTTGGGCACGTCACCCTCGGCCACGGCGAAAATCATGTCCTTGACGATACCGCGATCGTGGCTCGACATGCGTCCGACCATGCCCAAGTCGATAAAGTAGACAATGCCGTCCTTGAGGATGATGTTTCCCGCATGCGGGTCAGCATGGAAAAAGCCGTCGTCAAGCACCTGCGTCGAGTAGTCCTCGACGATTGCAGCACCGATCTTTTCCAAGTCATAGCCCTCGGCCACCAAGTGTTCAGGATCGGCGATCGAAATGCCGTCGACGTAGTCCATAACCACCACGTGCTCGGTGCACAGGTCCAGATAGGATTTAGGGCACGTCACGCCATGAACGCTCTTATGGAACTCGTAGAAGTCGTTGAGGTTTTTGGCCTCGGCCAAAAAGTTGGTCTCCTCGCGAAACGAGGTCCACAACTCCTCGACTACGCCGTGCAGGTCAACGAATTGATCGGTGTTGACGAACTTGGAAACAATGCGCACCACCGAGCGGATGATATCGATGTCCTGCGCCATAACCTGCTGCGCACCGGGGCGCTGCACCTTGACGGCTACGTCCTCGCCCGTCACCAGACGAGCGCGGTGCACCTGCGCGAGCGATGCGCTACCAAGCGGATTGGGGTCGATCGCATCGAACATCTCCCCCAGGCGCAGGCCGTATTCCTCTTCTAAGCAGCGGAGCACTACCTCGTACGGCACCGGCTCCACGTCGGAACGCAGACGGCGCAGCTCATCGCAAAAGCGCTGCGGCAGAATCTCGGACCGGTTGGCCAGAATCTGCCCCATCTTGACGAACATGGGGCCGAGCTCCTCGAGCAGGCGGCGCAAGCGAACCGGCGTGAGGTTATCCCACACACGGTACTTTTTGACCAAGCGAACAATCTGCCCGATGCGTTCGCGACGACCCGCCGGCGTGAGCTGGTATTCCTCGTCCGGCGCCATCGCGTCGGGCTCTTCGGGCACCATATCGACAGCGCGCGGCTTTTTGCGAGCGCCCGAGACGGCGGCATCGACCTCATCGACAACCGCCGCCTCGTCACCCAAAGGATCTAGATTGTTGTAATCGGTGGTGGAATCTGCCATCTGCGCTGCTACTCGGCCTCTTCGGTATCCTTCGCATCGTCGGGCTCAACGGACTCGACGGGCACCGAGGTCACGTTGTCCTCGACCGAATCGACGATGTCGCGCACATGGGCCAGGAAAGCCGTGCGCTCGGGAGCGGTCATGACGCGGACGCGGGCAAGGATAAGCTCGTCAAGCACGCGCTGGGCCGCGGTCTCGCCCTGCATGCCCAGACGCTCGGTCAGGTCGGAGATGGTGCCACCGGCCTGCTCGAACATATCGGACACGCTGCGGGCGATATCGGGGGTGGCGGTGTCCTTGCGGACCTGCTCGCCCTTGGTGTTAAGGTCGTCGAGGACCTTCTTGCCGCCTTCGACAGCAACGGCGGCAGCGCCAAAGCCAACGTTGATGGCGCCGTTAACAAGCTGATCGAGTTTCATAACCATGGTTGTCTCCAATCACAAACAACTGCATTGGCGTTCTTGTACCCAAGATCGAGTGAAAGCGACAAAGCGTTTTAGCGCTATTCGATCGACGGGAAATCCCTATCTCACGTTGTCGTTCATCGCGAAAGAGTTCTTCATGGCGCAGCTCGTGGTGTAGAGTGCCTTGCCCAGTAGAGCATCGGTCTCTACGCGAACACACTCGGCAAAGGCCTCGTTGGCGCGTGCAAGTTCGGCAGGCACCTCGGCCTCGGGCAGAGCGGCTACGGCAGCATCGACGTCATGGATCTGCTTGTGGCCCATGCCACCGACCTTCTCCTGATAATCCTCGACCGCGCGACCGCACTCATGGAAGCGGACGTCAGCCAGCGCGCCGATCAAGCGGTTGGCCCAGTAGAAGTTTTCGGACGTCACGCGATCCTGCGTGTCGGCATAGTACTCGGGCATGGTCTCGACGTTGGCGTACAGCGGAACCAGCGCGTTAAACGAGTTGGAACCAAAGGCCATCCACTGCACGGCGCGATAGGCCGACTGCGCATAGGGACGCAGCTGCAACACGGCGAGCTGGCTGTTGCGGTTGATGCCGATGGGGCGATAAGCGCCGCGCGTGGCGGGCGTGCCCTTGCTACCGTAGCAGTCGTACTCCGTGCCCTGGTAGTGGCTCGAAAGCACGTACTTAATGTCCTCGATGGTCACCTTGCGCTCGGGCACGCGGCTCCAGGGGATATCGTCGCTCTCGGGCGTGTAGTCGGCGTCGGGGCCATCCCACACGTCGCTGGGGTTGAGGCAGCGCTGCATGTACCACGCGCGCGGCGTGTTGTAGACATGGTCGCTGTCGCCGTGCGAGCCAAAGGCCTCGCGCGGGTTAAAGACCGCAGCCGGGCCGTCGCCCTCGACGCCCAGCGTCAGGTCCAGATGCCACTCGGCCATCCAGGCGCGCAAGTCGGCGGAGCACATGTGGTCGGCCTGGGCGCCCTCGGCGTCATCCAGGTCAAAGCTGTCGATACCCAGCTGGTTGGGCATGGTCACATAGGCGTCGTCAGGCACGCGCTTGGCAATCCAGTGGTGACCACCGATGGTCTCGAGCCACCAGATCTCGTCCACGTCGCTAAAGGCGATGCCGTTGTTCTCGTAAGTGCCGTAGCGCTCGAGCAGGTCGCCCAAGATACGCACGCCGTCGCGGGCGGACTTGGCATACGGCAGCACCAGGGTCACCATGTCCTCCTCGCCCAGGCCACCGGGCTGCGCCGGCACATAGCCGTCCTCACCCTCGTTGCCCTTGGCGGGCACGTAGTCCACGAGCTGATCGGCGCCGCGGACGCGCTCGTTGGTGGTAAGCGTCTCGGTTGCGGACATACCAACATTGAGCTCGTTGAAGCCCGCCTCGGCCCAGATGCCATGGCCCGGGACAACATCGGGGACGCTCGTGTAGCGCATGGGGTTATCGGGCAGCTCAATGGTCAGGTGACTCAGGACGCTCGTGTAGACGCGCGGCTGATCGTCGGGATGCACCACGCGCATGCGCTTGGGCTCAAACACCCCGTTGGACGAGTCCTCGTTGCGGGCGACCAGCGTCGACCCGTCGTAGCTCGCGTTCTTACCGACCAAAATCGTTGTGCACGGCATGCGCATCCTCCTTGAGCGAAGAAATCAAACGGCAACAGTGTATCGCTTCGGCGAAAAAAGGGCGAAACCACAGCCCCGGCAACCCCTGTGGTCAAAAAATGCCAAATATGAGTACTGTCACCAATTTAGTAGCAGCAATTTCTCTGGGCACAGGCGTCGATAATCTACATTTGTTCAAAAGCTTGACAATGTAATTCCTCATAGGTCCAATAAAATAGGCTCTCTATCGATAATAAATACCGATAGAGAGCCTAAGGGAGCTAAATTATATGTGACCATATTGGCAGCAGTACTCATATTTGGCATTTTTTGACCACAAGGTATATATCTAACCCCCTGAACAGCCAAAAACGCCTATATTCGATGCACACTCCGCCGCTTCAATCACGTGTTTGGCGAGAATCGCCGTCGTCACGGCGCCCACGCCACCCGGCACGGGGGTAATGGCACCAACAACCGGCTCCGCGGCAACAAAATCGACGTCACCCACCAGCTTGCCAGCGTCCTCATCCCAGTTAATGCCCACATCGATGATCGTCTGGTCCTCGCGAACGGCATCCACGCCAATCGTACGCGCGCGTCCAACGGCGGCAACCACAATGTCGGCAGCACGGCACTCGGCAGCAAGGTCGCGCGTATGCGTATGGCACGTCGTCACAGTTGCGTTGCGCGCCGTAAGCATGGCGGCAACGGGACGCCCGATCACCAGCGAGCGCCCGACCACGGCAACCTTAGCTCCATCCAGCTCAACGCCGTAATGGTCCAGCAAAGCAAGCACGGCTTCGGCTGTACAGGGGGCAAAACCCTCGCCGCGCCCCGAAAGCGTGGTGAGCAGCGAAGCCGGCGTCATGGAGTCAACATCCTTGGCGGGATCGAGCGCTGCGGCAACGGCGTTCTCGTCAAGGCCGGCGGGCAGCGGGCGGAACAACAGGCAGCCGTGAACAGCCGAGTCGGCATTAATGCCCTCGATGGCCGCCAACAGCTCGTCCTGCGAAACATCGGCAGAAAGCAAAACGCGACGAGCCTCAATCCCCACTTTTTCACAGCGCTTGAGCGCACCGCGCTCGTAGGATAGGTCGTCCTCGCGTTCACCTGCACGCACGATAGCCAACGTCGGAACAACGCCCCGCTCGCGCAGGGCCGCGCAGCGAGCAGCAAGTTCCTCAGTCAAAGCGCGAGCAACGGGAGCACCCTTCAGCAGTTCAGCCATGGCTATCCTCTCTTCCTTGCAGCGTCGGAGGCGCGGCACGCCAGCGCATCGGCGCGCGGCAACCATGTGTCGAGCAACTCATCACACGCCGTCTCGAGCTCCTCGGCGCGCGCCCGGTCTTTCATAGACGTGGTGTTCGCAAAGAGCGTCAAGCTCGCGCCCTGCATGGCGGCGCGGCAGAATACGGCACCGCACGCCACGTCGGACAGCAGCTGTCGGGAGCCCTTGTCCGCCATGTCCTCGAGCAGCGCCAGTGCGCGCCCGCAGGCATCCATAATGCGATACGGCGGCATGGCGGCCACGTGCAGCGCATCCTGAATCGCAGCCGGTCGGGCCGGGTCCTCACGCGGAATACCGTACGCAGCGGACACCTG
>CABUGI010000042.1 GCA_902491055.1 uncultured Collinsella sp.
ACATATTTATACGTGCGCCATCGACGACCATCTCAACGAGGCCGCCTACATCGTTCCCGGCCTCGGCGACGCCGGCGACCGCATCTTCGGCACGCTCTAGTCGCTGGGCTAAGACGGCCGCGGCTGCAAATACGAAGAAACGGTGCGCGCGGTCGAACAAAAGGCGACCGCGCGCACTCCTGTTAACGGACGTTTTGCCCTGCAGGGTTCGAGAAAAACGTATTACCGTACCTGCGGCATAAAGAAGGTCTTAAGAAAACGAACAGGTGCGTATTAACCGATGCTTTTTCGGTTGTACTTTAGCGATTGGCTCGTACAATAGTCACCAATGTTTGGCTGGGACTGTGCTGTGAGGCGTTAAAAAGGAAAGCGAGGAAGCCAGTGTTTCAGATAGTCGATCTGCTCGCTATCGTTGCAGGCGCAATCGCGGGCGCAATTGCCTTCCTTCCCTTTGTTTTTACGCTCAAGCCGGTTCTTGACGATAAACAGAATGCGGACATGCTCAAGGGCATGGTGAGCCTGGCGGTCTCGGCAGTCGCCCTGCTCGTCTTTACCTTGGTTGTGTTTGCGTTGTTCGGAGAGGCATTTCGCATGTTCCTCCTGGGCGAGGCGATCGGCTTCGTGGCCTTTATGGCCGCCTGCACGGTTCGCGTCGCCAAGGCGCTGCGAGATCCTCATGAGGTCGAAAGGTAAGTCGTGGAAATTTTTGAAAAGCTGCCTGATGAGATTAATCATCTGGTCAGCGAGTTCAGCTCCACCCCTGTCGTGGGCGATCTGAGCTGCGGCATCACGCAGTACTCGTTTTGGCTGATCGTCTCCACGATCGTGCTCCTGATCGTCCTGGCCGTGTTCAAGAAGAAGCAGACCCTGGTTCCCAAGGGCTTCTTCGTCAACGGTTTCGAGTACATCATCGAGTACGTCGAGAACGATATCGGCAAGGGCGTCGTGGGTGAGAACTGGAAGAAGCACTTCCCGTTCCTGTGCTCGCTTTTCCTGTTCATCCTGATCAATAACATGATCGGCCTGATCCCGGGAATGAAGCCCGGCACCGGCGCAATCGGCTCCACCGCCGCGCTCGCCATTTTCGCCTTCGTGTACTTCATCTACTACGGATGCAAGGCTCACGGCGTGATCGGCTACATCAAGAGCCTCGCCCCGCAGGGCGTGAGCTTCCCGATGAACGTGCTCGTGTGGGTCGTCGAGCTCTTCTCGACCTTCCTGCGCCTCATCACGCTCGCCGTTCGTCTGTTCTGCAACATGTTCGCAGGACACGTGGTCATGGGCTCGTTCGCCATCATGGCGAGCATGTTCATGCAGCCGCTGCTTCAGCAGGTTTCCGCGGCCCACGCCGTCGGCGCCCTGCCTTCGCTGGCCTGGCTTGCCATCCTCATCCTGATCTATGCGATCGAGCTTGTGGTCGGCGCCATCCAGGCTTACGTCTTCACGGTCCTTACCGCCGTGTATGTCTCCGAGGCAGAGGAGGTCGCGGAGGAGGAGTAGTCTTCCGTTCGCGCCTTAAAGGTAAGGCAATTCGTTAAACCGCCGGTGCCCGTACCCATGGAGCCCGGCAGTTATAAAAAGGTTATCCTGCGTGAAATAAGACACGCACGACAAAGGAGGAATCGTGGGAGTTATCGGTTACGGTCTCGGTGTTATCGGCGCTGGTCTTGCTATCGGCCTGTCTGCTCTGGGTGCTACGGGTGCTATGGCCCGTCAGCCTGAGGTCCAGGGCCGCGTGTTCACCGTCTTCATCATGGGCTCCGCCTTCGGCGAGGCTCTGGCTCTGATCGGCTTCGTTGTCGCGCTGATCGTTAAATAGCACGGAGCGTCAAGTATGAATCTTTCATCCCAGAAGAGCGCGATCGCACTCTCCGCGTCCGCGGCCGCGCTGCTCATGCCGGTTTCCGCGTTCGCCGAGGACGGCGCTGCCGGTGCGGACATCCTCATCCCTAAGATGGCGGAGTTCATCCCGGCGCTTATCGCCTTCCTGATTATCTGGATCGTGCTGGCCAAGGTCGCCCTGCCGGGCATCATGAAAACCATGGAGGAGCGCGGCAAGAAGATCGAGGAGAGCCTCGACGAGGCCGAGAAGACCAAGCAGGAGGCTATCGCCAAGCGCGCTGAGTCCGACTCGATCGTCACCGACGCCCGTCGTCAGGCTGCCGACATTGTTCTCGAGGCCCGTAAGGACGCCGAGTCCGAGCGCGCCCGTATCATCGAGGCTGCTCACAAGGAGGCCGAGGAGATCATCGCCAAGGCCCATACGACCGTCGAGGACGAGCGCAAGTCCATCTACGCCGGTGCCGCGAGCTCCATCGCCGACCTGTCCGTTGCCGTCGCCACCAAGATCGTGGGCGAGGCACTCGAGGACGATGCCGAGCAGAAGAAGCTCATCGAGCGCTACATCCAGGAAGCAGGTAGCCTGAATGCCGACTAGCCGCTATCAGGACAAGGTGCTCGAGACCTACGCGCGTTCCCTTTTGGAAGCCGCCAAGGCCGAGAACCATGTGTTCGAGGACCTCGAGATGATCGAGCGCTTGGCTTCTGCCAGCCCCGAGATCATCGCCGTGCTCGACACCATGTCCAAGCGCGACCAGCTCGACCTTCTTCCCAAGGTGGCAGCTGCCTTTAAGTATGTTGCCGAGGAAGACGAGGATGTAGTGGGCGTGACCGTCACCACGGCGATCCCGCTCGACGACGAGCTGCGTCAAACCATCACTAAGAAATGCGAGCAGGACTTCGGCCGCAAGGTATTCCTTATCGAGCAGGTCGACCCGTCTATCGTGGGCGGCCTGGTGCTCGAAGCCCGCGGCGAGCGTCGTGACATTACCGTCAAGACACAGCTGCGCATCGCGCAGGAGACCCTCGCAAACTCTGCTAATTCGTACGGAGGTGAAGCCTAATGTCCGAAACCCTCAATGCCCAGGATATCGCCAAGAAACTGCAGGAGCAGCTCACGAGCCTCTCCGCGACGGTCGATACGCATGAGGTTTCAACGGTCGACGAGGTAGGCGACGGCATCGCGCGCGTCTCCGGCCTCAAGAGTGCCATGGCAGGCGAGCTTCTGGAGTTCAAGAGCTCCGATACCGGTGAGACCGTCTTCGGCCTTGCCCAGAACCTTGACCGTGACGAGGTCGGCGCCGTTCTGTTTGGTGCCGTCGACTCCATCAAGGAAGGCGACGAGTGCCGCACCACTGGCCGCATTATGGATATCCCCGTGAGCCGCGCCATGCTCGGCCGCGTCGTCAATCCGCTCGGCCAGCCCATCGACGGCCTGGGCGACATCGTCGCCACGCACCGTCGCCCCATCGAGTTCAAGGCCCCCGGCGTCATCGATCGTACCCCGGTGTGCGAGCCGGTTCAGACCGGTCTGCTCGCTATCGACTCCATGGTGCCTATTGGCCGCGGTCAGCGTGAGCTCATCATCGGCGACCGTAAGACCGGTAAGACCGCCATCGCCATCGACGCTATCCTCAACCAGCGCGGCAAGGGCATGGTCTGCATTTATGTCGCCATCGGCCAGAAGGCCTCCACGGTTGCCAATATCCGTGAGACCCTCGCTCAGCACGGTGCACTCGACTACACCATCATCGTTTCGGCCACCGCTGCCGATTCCGCCCCTATGCAGTACATCGCGCCTATGGCCGGTGCCGCTATCGGCGAGTTCTTCATGTACAACGGCGAGGACGGCAAGCCCGCCAGCGAGACCAACCCCGGTGGCCACGTGCTCGTCATCTACGATGACCTGTCCAAGCAGGCTGTGGCCTACCGTCAGATGTCGCTGACGCTGCATCGTCCGCCCGGACGCGAGGCCTATCCTGGCGACATCTTCTACCTGCACTCTCGTCTGCTCGAGCGTGCCGTCAAGATGTCCAAGAAGAACGGCTACGGCTCCATGACGGCTCTGCCGATCATCGAGACCCAGGACGGCGACGTCTCGGCCTACATTCCGACCAACGTCATTTCCATTACCGACGGTCAGATCTACCTGCAGTCCGAGCTCTTCTTCCAGGGCCAGCGCCCGGCAGTTGACGTGGGCATCTCCGTGTCCCGCGTCGGTGGCGACGCGCAGACCAAGGCTATGAAGCAGGTCGCCGGCAACCTCCGTCTGGACCTCGCTTCGTATCAGGAGCTCGCCGGCTTTACCCAGTTTGGCTCCGACCTCGACGAGGCTACTCAGAAGCAGCTGACCCATGGTGCCCGCATGACCGAGCTCCTGAAGCAGCCGCGTTACAAGCCGTTTGAGGTTGGCGAGCAGATCGTTACGCTGTTCGCTGGCAACGAGGGCTTCCTGGATGACCTGGAGATCGCCGACGTGCTGCCTTTCCGTGCCGAGCTCATCGAGTACATGGACAATGGCTTTGGCTCGCTGCTCGACAAGGTTCGCGCCAAGAAGATCGATGATGACACCAAGGCTGAGCTCTTGCGCGTCATCGGCGACTTCAAGCAGCAGTTCATGGCCAAGCACCATTCGGATGTTTCTGGATCAGAGGAGAACTAAGCCCCATGGCCAACCTTCGCGACATTAAGAAGCGAATCTCCTCGGTTACCACGACCAAGCAGATCACGCGCACGATGGAGATGGTCTCTACGGCCAAGATCCGTCGTGCCCTCGATCGCTCCAAGCAGGCCGAGCCCTATAAGGAGGCGCTGACCGACGTCATGTTGACGGTCGCCGGCGACGCCTCCTGTTCGGGCACCGATCCCATGCTGCAGAAGCATGAGAGCGTCAAGCATGGCCTGATTGTCGTTATTGCCTCGGACCGCGGCCTTGCCGGCGGTTTCAATACGACGGTGGAGCGCACGGCCGAAAAGCTCGCCGCTTCTTGGGCGAACGACGGCATCGAGTGCGAGATCATCGCGTGCGGGCGTAAGCCGGCCACGTATTTCCGTGACCGCGCAAACGTCGTCATGCACTTTGAGGGCAACTCCTCTGAGCCCGATTTCAATCAGGCCCGCATGATCTCCTCTCATATCTGCGATGCGTATCGTGCCGGTGAGCTTGACCGTGTCGAGCTTGTCTACCACCACGCCAAGAACCGCGTGGATCAGGAGCTTCGCGTCGAGCATCTGTTGCCGCTCGACCCCGAGATGATCGCTATGGCCCACGGTCCGCGTAAGAACGAGACCGACGCCCCTAAGCGCATCTCGTCCACGTTCGAGTTCGTGCCCTCTCCCGAGCATGTTCTCGGCAAGCTTGTACCGTCTTATATCCTGACGGTCATCTACCAGGCCCTGATCGATTCGGCGGCTGCCGAGCAGGGTGCACGCCGCAAGGCCATGCACTCCGCGACGGAAAACGCCACCGCGATCATCTCGACCCTTACCCGCACGTATAGTCGCGTGCGCCAGGCTTCGATCACGACCGAGATTAACGAGATCGTCGGCGGAGCCTCAGCATTGGAGGAACAGTAATGGCTAATAACACCGTAAAGCTTGCGGTCGAGGAAGCCACCAAGAAGACGACTGCCGGTGATGGTCGCATCGTGCGAATCATCGGCCCTGTCGTCGACGTCAAGTTTGACGGCGCGGTGCCCCCGATCTACAACGCGCTCACGGTCGAGGCCGAGACCCCGATCGGTCATCTGAGCACGATCCTCGAGGTCGAGAGCCAGCTTCCGGGCGGCGTCGTCCGCACGGTCGCCATGTCCTCGACCGACGGCCTGCAGCGCGGCCTCATCGCCACCGATACCGGTGAGCCCATGAAGATGCCGGTCGGCCCCAAGACGCTCGGCCGCATTTGGAATGTCATGGGCAAGCCCGTCGACGGCAAGCCCATGCCCGAGGTGGAGGAGTTCTACCCCATCCACCATGCAGCGCCCCGTTTCGACGAGCTCACCACCAAGACCGAGATCTTCGAGACCGGCATCAAGGCCGTCGACCTGCTCGAGCCCTACATCCGTGGCGGCAAGACAGGCTTGTTCGGCGGCGCCGGCGTCGGCAAGACCGTTCTGATTCAGGAGCTCATCAACAACCTCGCCCAGGAGCACGGCGGCACCTCGGTGTTCACCGGCGTCGGCGAGCGTACCCGCGAGGGCACCGACCTGTTCCTCGAGATGAGCGAGTCTGGCGTTATCGACAAGACCTGCTTGGTCTATGGCCAGATGAACGAGCCGCCCGGAGCGCGTCTGCGCATCGGTCTGGCCGGCCTTACCACCGCTGAGTATTTCCGTGATCGTGGCCAGGACGTTCTGCTGTTCATCGACAACATCTTCCGCTTCTCCCAGGCAGGTTCCGAGGTTTCCGCACTGCTGGGCCGTATGCCGTCCGCCGTTGGTTACCAGCCCACGCTGGCAACCGAGATGGGCGACCTCCAGGAGCGCATTACCTCGACCAAGACGGGCTCCATTACCTCCGTCCAGGCTGTCTACGTCCCCGCAGACGACCTGACCGACCCGGCGCCTGCCACGACGTTTACGCACCTCGATGCCACCACGGTTCTTTCGCGTAGCATTTCGTCGCTCGGCCTGTTCCCGGCTATCGACCCGCTTGCGTCTTCCTCTGACGCTCTCGATCCCTCGATCGTCGGCGAGGAGCACTACCGTGTCGCCGTCAAGGTCCAGGAGCTCCTGCAGGAGTACTCCGACCTTCAGGACATCATCGCCATTCTGGGTATGGACGAGCTGTCCGAGGAGCAGCGCCTTACGGTCAACCGTGCCCGTAAGATTCAGCAGTTCCTCTCGCAGTCCTTCCACGTCGCCGAGAAGTTCACCGGCAACCCCGGTGTCTACGTCCGCGTCGAGGATACCGTCCGCTCTTTCGCCGAGATTGTCGACGGCAAGGCCGATGACCTGCCCGAGCAGGCTTTCCGCTATGCTTCCACGATTGAGGACGTGCGCGAGCGCGCCCGCAAGATGGGGGAGAAGTAGGTTATGCGTATCCGCATCGTGTGCCCCGTGAGCTGCGCCTATGAGGGCGACGCTGCGTTTGTGTCGATTCCGTCCACGGATGGCGAGTTTGGCGTTCTGCCTGCTCACTCCAGCGAGATCTGCACGATCGACCGCGGTTACGTTCGCGTTTCCGATAAGGCCATGGGCACTGTCGACCACACGTTTGCCGTGGCCGGCGGCTATGCCCAGGTTGCGGACGATGTCGTGACCGTTCTCGCCGAGCGCGCTTGCGATTTGGCGACCGTCGATGCCGACAAGCTTAAAGCTGATATTCAAGGTTTTGAAGAGAAGCTGGGTAATTTGTCGGAGGATGATGCACGCCGCGCCTACCTCTATAATGAAATCGCATGGTGTAAGCTCAAGCTTGCCCAATAGTCAAACGATTTAGCGTTCGACCATTTGCGAACACATCATGCCCGGGATGGCCCAGCCATCCCGGGCATGCTTTTTGAAAGGGTAGACCTTGGATATTATCCGCGTTGAGGGTGGCCACGCCATCGGAGGCTCCGTGCCCGTCTCGGGCGCCAAGAACTCCGCGCTCAAACTCATGGCGGCAACGCTTCTGGCGCCGGGCAAGACGACGCTGCAGAACGTGCCCGATATTTCCGATGTCCATGTGATGGGCAAGGTGCTCAAGGGCATGGGCGCTACGATCGATGTTCTCGACGAGCACACGCTCGAGATTGATACCTCTCAGGTCGATTCTTGGGAGGCCCCCTACGAGCTCGTTGCCAAGATGCGTGCTTCCACCGCCGTCATGGGACCCCTGCTGGGCCGCTTCCATCGCGCCAAGATTGCCATGCCGGGCGGCTGCAACCTGGGTGCTCGCAAGATCGATATGCACATTCTTGGTCTTGAGGCCCTGGGCGTTGAGTTCGATACCGCCCACGGTTACATCAACGCTAATGCGCCCCAAGGTCTGCGCGGTACCACCGTCACGCTCGAGTTCGCCAGCGTCGGTGCGACCGAGAACCTCATCATGGCATCCGTGCGCGCGCAGGGCACCACGGTTATCGACAATGCCGCCCGTGAGCCCGAGATCGTCGATCTTGCCAACATGCTCAACGAGATGGGCGCTAAGATTGTCGGCGCCGGCACGCCTGTCGTGACCATCGAGGGCGTGGAAGAGTTGCATCCTGTTACCCATCGCGTAGTGGGCGACCGAATCGAGGCCGGTACCTTTATCGTTGCCGGTGCGTTGATGGCCGACGATCACGGTATCGATGTCACGGGCTTTTGCCCCATTCACTTGGGCATGGTGCTCAAGAAGATGGAGCTCATGGGTATCGACTGCGAGCGCGTCGAGGATGGCGTCCATGTGAACCGTGCCGAGCGTATCAAGCCGGTCGACATCCAGACGCTTCCGTTCCCCGGCTTCCCGACGGACATGCAGGCACAGATTATGGTACTCTCCGCCCTTGCTGATGGCAGTTCCGTTATTACCGAAAACATCTTCGAGAATCGCTTTATGTTTGCCTCTGAGCTGGTGCGCATGGGTGCCGACATTCGTATCGAGAGCCATCATGCCATGATTCATGGCGTCAAGGGCTTCTCGGGTGCACAGGTTACCTCGCCCGATCTGCGTGGCGGAGCGGCCCTCGTCGTAGCGGGCTTGATCGCCGACGGGACGACCGAGGTTTCGGCTATTCATCACATCAAGCGCGGCTACGAGCAGTTTGTCGAAAAGCTGCAGGCGCTCGGCGCGCATGTCGAGCATGCTACCGTTCCCGATCCCGTCATCTACTAATACAGGTTGCCTATGTTTAATAAAAAGCCCCTCGCGGATACCACCGCCCGAAGACCCTCAACTGGTGCGCAGGCCAAGATCTACAGTCGCGATAACGTGGCTCGCTATTCCGAGCGCGCTCGCCAACGTCGTCGTAGCCACACGATTCGTCACGTCGCGCTCATTGTCGTGCTTGGCGTGCTGCTGAGTGCCACTACCGCTGCCGGCCTGTGGTTTGCCACCATCATGGGCAAGCTCGGCGATTCTAATGTCATTACCGACAATCTGCGTCGGGTTCTGGTTGACACCGATGAGGCAAAGGATCCGTTCTACGTGCTGCTTCTTGGCACCGACGGCCGTCCGGGCGAGGATACGTATCGTGCCGACTCGATTATCCTGGCACGCATCGACCCCACGCAAAAGCAGGCGACGCTCATTTCCGTTCCGCGCGACACCAAGGTCGAGTACAAGGGCGAGACCATGAAGATCAACGCCTGCCATACCGTTGGCGGCGCCGAGGCCATGGTCGAGGCGGTCAACGAGCTGTGCGGTGTTCAGATTTCCCACTATGCCGAGGTCAGCTTCGACGGTATGCAGGCGCTGATTGATTCGGTTGGCGGTATCGACATTAACGCAACCGATGATGTTGACGACCCCGAGCACCTGGATATTAAGATTACCGCTGGCCAGCAGCATATGGACGGTGCCACCGCCCTTACCTATGCCCGCTGCCGCTACACCTATGCCGACGGCGATTACACGCGCATGCGCCACCAGCGTCAGGTGCTCGGCGCCCTTGCCAACCAGATTCTCAATAACTTCGATGCCACGAAGATCTTTGGCCTGGTTAATTCGCTGTCCGATATGCTCGTAACCGATATGAGCGTTCAGGATATCGTGGCTACGGTCAACGCCATGCGCGGTATGGATGTCGACGGTATCTACTCGGCCAACCTGCCCTCGTATGCCGACGACAGCACCATGATCGACGGTGTGAGCTACGTCTTTGTCTACGAGGACGAGCTCAAGGAAATGATGGAGCGCGTCGATGCCGGCAAGGATCCCAAGGGTCCCAACACCATGGGTCTTTCCGACGGTTCCAGCTCTACGATCGGCGACCTGAACAACAACACGTCTGACGACTACGCAAACGGTACCGCAACCTCATCGGTCAGCTCTGACGATTCCGATGACTCAAACGATTCGAGCGATTCGGACTACTACGAAGAGCCCACCGGCGACGGTAACGGCTACGAGGCCAACTACTAGAGTTACGCGGGCTTACCAGCCCGCGTAACGGCTCGACGCTGCGCGCCGCCCAGAGCGACAATTTGTCATTCAAAAGGCAGGGCATGACCAGAAGGTCAATGCCCTGCCTTTTTCATGCCAACTTGTTCGCTCTGGACGTCGCTCGCTGACGTTGATTCAACCAGCGATGTCGTCACTTGCAGTTGGGTAGTCCACTTGGCACCTGGGGACGTTCCTTTTGTGCCGGCAGTTTGGGACACTCCTTGCTTCAAGAGGCTGGCGCGCGTCAACCTGTTCTCATTGCAGCAAAAAAATCGCCCCGTTCTTGGTTGAGGACGGGGCGATTCGTCTTTTGGACTTGTGCAGCCAGGCTTATGCAAAGCGGGCGACGAGCTCCTGGAGCACGTCGGTCATCTTGACGAGCGAACTGACCGGGACGAACTCGTTGACGCCGTGGTAGCAATAGCCGCCGGTGGAAAGGTTGGGGCAGGGCAGGCCGCGGAACGACAGCTGAGCGCCGTCGGTGCCGCCACGAATCGGCAGCACTTGGGGCTCAACGCCGCAGGCAAGGTAGGCTTCCTTGGCAACATCAATAAGCTCGGGATAGTCACGAACGATCTCGGCCATATTCCGATACTGCTGCTTAGTCTCGACCGTCACGCGCTCCTCATCCAGACGCTGGTTGAGCATCGAGGCGGCGGCATCAATAAGGTCGAGTTTCTGCTGGAACTTGGCGGCGTCATGGTCGCGGACGATATAGCGCGCTGTGGCGTGATCGACGGTCGCAGATACACCCTCAAGGTGATAAAAGCCCTCGTAGCCTTCCGTATACTCCGGGCGCTGCGCGTAGGGGAGCAACGCGTTGAAGTCGCAGAACAGATTGCCTGCGTTGACCATACGGCCCTTAGCGTCGCCCGGGTGGATGGACTGGCCCTCAAAGCGGACGGTCGCCTCGGCGGCGTTAAAGCACTCCCACTCCAGCTCGCCGATGGGGCCGCCGTCGACCGTGTAGGCGTACTTGCAGCCAAAGGTATCGATATCCAACAGCTCGGCTCCGTGGCCGATCTCCTCGTCAGGGCAGAAGCAAATGCCGAGTGCGGGATGGGGCAGAGAAGGGTCCTGCGCGATACGCGCGACAAGCGACATGATCTCGGCAACGCCCGCCTTGTCGTCCGCGCCCAGCAGCGTGGTGCCATCGCTACAGACCAGGTCCTCACCCGCGAGGTCGTTCAGGGCGGGAAGCTTGGCGGTACTCATGGCAACGGGCTTACCGTCAACCGTGCCGCAGACCAGGTCGCCGCCTTCGTAGTGTACGATGTGCGGCTTCACGCCGGCGCCCGGTGCAACTTCGGTGGTGTCGAGATGGGCGATCAGGCCCAGGGCGGGCTTGCCCTCAGCGCCCGCACTTGCGGGGATATGCGCGCAGACATAGGCGTGCTCGGTCACGTGGGCATCTTCCGCACCAAGCTCGCGCAGCTCTTCAGCCAGCACGTTGGCAAGGTCAAACTGAACGGCGCTCGAGGGTACCTGGTCGCAGTTTGCATCCTCGGACTGCGTGTTGATCTGGACGTAGCGCAAAAAGCGCTCGAGGACATCGGGGTTCGTGGTGGTGTTTTCCATAAAGACCGCTCCAATCTTGGTCGTCGTGTGCAACAAGAACTCTAGCACGGTATGCCACGGCATACCGCGACGCTTGGATGGGGTAGAATCAGCCATTGAATGCAGAAGGGACGGAAGATCATGGATACGACAAATAGCTCGCGCGAACTGCATCTGACGGTGGCGAACGAAGACTACTTGGAGTGCATGGTTCGCATTGAAAGCGAAGAGGGGGAAACCAACGGTGTGCGATCGGTCGACATCGCGCAGCGCCTTGGCGTCTCCAAGGCATCGGTCAATAAAGCGGTTTCGGCGCTCAAGGCATCCGAGCTTGTCGAGCAATCGCACTACGGCAAGGTAATCCTGACCGATCGCGGCCGCGAGGTTGGCACGGCTATCTGGTACCGTCATCGCCTCATCCGCACGTTTTTGGTTCAGGAGCTCGGTGTCGAATTTGAGCGAGCCGATTCCGAGGCCTGCATGATGGAGCATGCGCTATCCGAGGACACGATGAGCCGCTGGCTCGCCTATCTCGAAAAGCAGGGAATCAGCGTCGAGGAATAGCGGGATATATATGGATACGAGTTATTACAACCGCTTTGGTGCCGAGGAACTTGCGCGCCGCTTGTCGAGCGAGACCTTGTTGGCGCAGGGCCCCATGGGCAGTGTTTTGTTGAGTGAGTACGATGCCGCCGACATTCCACCGGCGTTTTGGAATCTGGCAGAGCCGCAGACCGTTTCTCGTATCCATCGCTTGTATGTCGCCGCCGGCGCGCAGGTGCTCATTACCAATACCTTTCAGGCATCAAGCTATGCCCTCAAGCACGACCAGATTGCGCCGTCCGTGGCGGAGGTCAATCGCGGGGCCGTCGACGATGCCCGCCAGGCGCGCCCTCAGCTGCTGCTGGGCTCGATGGGCCCGATCGGTATTGAGTGGTTTGCCGAGGACTCTGCCGAGTATCGTGAAATCCGAGGCATTGCGCGCGAACAGGCGCACGCCTTGCTCAATGCCGGCGTTGACGGTCTGCTGATCGAGACGGTGACGTCTATCCGTAATTTGCAGCCCATGCTTGCCGGTGCCCGAGATGCCGCCGACGGCATGCCTGTTCTGGTGAGTTTTGTCGTTGACGAAAAAGGCGACCTGTTGGGCGATGGCCTCAACATCGAGGCAGCCGTTTTTTACGCCGAAAAACACGGCGCAAACTCGGTTGGTGTTAATTGCTGTTCGCTTGCGGCCGCGAATGCGGCGGTGCCCAGGATGGTTGCATCGGCGACTACTCCCGTCACGGTGCGTCCCAACGTAGGCGATCCGGTCCAGACTCAGGATGGCCCCGTATGGCACGAGAACCCCGAAGCTTTCGCGCGCGCATGCATCGAATGGAGACATGCCGGCGCCGCAATGGTGGGCAGTTGTTGTGGAACCACGGCAATCACTACGGCAGCGATGGCCGAGGCGCTCGATATATAAAGGGTAAAACCGCTCCATACGGGGCGGTTTTTTTATTGCTTGCATGTCCTCGGCAGCATTTGCCCAAATGGTGAATGCTGGTGCCGGCAGGTTGTCGAGTGCGTGTTGCGGGTATACCTCACGCGTACCATGATCCAAACACTGTGAGGTGTCTGCGCGTGTGCGCGATAATTCATTTTGGAACTGACGGTTGGCGCGCTCGCGTCGATGAGGACTTCACTGCCGATAACGTTGCCCGTATCGCCGACGCCGTCGGCGAGTTGTGGCAAAAGACCAATCCGGGCAAAACGGTATATATAGGGTTCGACAACCGGCCTCTGGCGCGCGAGTTCGCTGAGCTTGCGGCGGGTGTGCTAGCAGCGCACGGGCTAGACGCCGTGCTCGCTTCGCGACCTGTCCCGACCCCTGCCCTTACGTGGGCGGCGGCTTATGACGGTGAGGCGTGCGGCGCGCTCATGGTGACGGGGTCCCATCATCCGCAGGGTTATCTGTGCCTCAAGATTCGCATGGGTGACGGCTCGACCGCCAACCAGGATGTCATCGAAGAGCTCGAAGAGACCATGGCTCCCGAGCCAATGGGGATCGAGGGGCAATATCGCACCGCGGATATCATTCCTGACTATATGCAGGCGGTGGCATCGTTTGTCGATGCCGAAGCCATCAGCGCCGCGCACCTGCGCGTGGTTGTCGATCCGATGGGCGGCGCAGCCCAGGGCTATCTGGCCGACTTGCTACGCGAGCTTGGCGTTGAGGTGCACGAGATTCACGCCGGGCAGGCGTCTGACCAAGAAGATATCTGCCCCGACCCCGTTGAGCCTTGGGTGGACACTTGCGAGCGCGCGGTTATCGAGGACGGAGCTTGCGCCGGCCTGGTGACCGACGGCGACGCCGATCGTATCGGCGCGGTTGACGAGCGCGGCAGATATATACATCCGCATCAGATCATGGCGCTCGTTTTGGGCGACTTGGTTCAATTTCGTAATTTGGAGGGGCGCGTCGTCGTCAATCTTTCGTGTTCGACGCTCGTGCGTCGCATTGCCGAGGCGCTTGGCTGCCGCGTGACCGTCAAACCAGTCGGTTTCAAATATATAGCGGCAGAGATGAAGAAGGGCGGCGTCCTCATAGGCGGTGAAGAAGCCGGTGGTATCGGCATCGCCGCGCATATGCCCGAGCGCGATGGAATCCTCGCCTGTCTGATTCTGTGTGAGCTTATGGCAAAGACGGACGCGCCTTTGGGCGTTCTGGTCGACCAACTCGAGGATAGTTTTGGTAAGACGAGTTACGGTCGACGGGATTTGCGCCTTGAGGCCGAAGATGCCGAAACGTTACGAACCCTGCTGCCGGGCGTAAACCCCAAGTCGATTTGTGGCAAGGTGCCGCAAAACGTTAGTCATATGGATGGCTTGCGTTTGGCATTCGAGGATGACACGTGGCTGCTGGTCCGTCCTAGCGGGACCGAACCAGTGGTGCGCGTCTACGCCGAGGGGTTCTCGGTGGAAGAACGTGATGAGTTGCTCGATGCTGGCTGTGCTTTAGCTAGGGGGACGTATCCGCTTTAACCATGAGACTGCCTTATATAAAGAGATGCTCGGCGAGCGGTAGTTAACGGCTGGCAAACGTTAGTCGGATCACAGGATGTGTAGGAAATGTGTACGCCCAGATTCCCGCCCCCGGGGCCCCTCCGGTCTGGCAATATATCTCCTTGCCGCGCGGCCCGGTCGGACCGGATG
>CABUGI010000043.1 GCA_902491055.1 uncultured Collinsella sp.
CTGATACGATAGGTACGTTAGCAACTGCCGCCGAGCGGCTCAAACGAAAGGAAGCCTGTATGGAGTCCTCCGCCTATCCGATGCTCTTTAGCCCGATCAAGGTCGGTACGACCGAGGTCAAGAACCGCGTCTTTATGCCGCCGGTATCCACCAACCTGGCCGATCATGGCTATGTGACCGACGACTTGGTCGATCATTACCGTGCCCGCGCCAAGGGCGGCGTGGGCCTGATCATCACCGAGGTCGTGACGGTCGAGCCCACCTATACCTATCTGCCGGGTGACATGTGCTGCTACGACGACACGTTTATCCCCGGCTGGGAAAAGCTCGCCGCGGCCGTCCACGAGTACGGCTGCAAGATCATGCCGCAGCTCTTCCACCCCGCCTACATGGCCTTTAACATCCCGGGCACGCCGCGCTTGATCGCTCCGTCCTTTGTGGGCCCGTCTTACGCCCGCGAGGCACCGCGCCCCATCACGGTCGACGAGATTCACGAGCTCACGCATCAGTTTGGCGACGCTGCCGTGCGTATGCAGAAGGCTGGCGTCGATGGCGTTGAAGTCCATGCGGCACACGCCCACGGCATGCTCGGCGGCTTTTTGACTCCGCTCTACAACAAGCGTACCGACGAGTATGGTGGCTCGCTCGACGCCCGTATGCGCTTCTTGCTCGAGGTCATCGCCGAGATTCGTGAGCGCTGCGGCAAGGACTTTATCATCGACGTCCGTATCTCGGGCGACGAGTACACCGATGGCGGCCTGACCCTCAACGACATGATTTACGTCTCGCGTCGCCTGGAGAAGGCTGGCGTCGACATGATTCATGTGTCGGGCGGCACTACCATCAAGCGCGGTTCTGCGATTCCCGCCGCCGGTACCCAGCAGGCCTCGCATGCCGCCTGCTCGCGCGAGATCAAAAAGCACGTCAACATTCCCGTCGCCACCGTCGGCCGTATCAACGAGGCCTGGATTGCCGAGGAGCTGATCGAGGACGGCGCTGCCGACATCTGCATGATGGGCCGCGCCAATCTGTGCGATGCCGAGTTCTGCAATAAGGCCGCTGCCGGCAACGCCGACGACATCCGCCCCTGCATCGGCTGCCTGCGCTGCCTGAACGGCATCATGTTTGGCAAGCGCATTTCCTGCACCGTCAACCCCGATGTTGAGCGCGACGAGGCCGGCTACGAGCCTGCCGCCGAGGCCAAGAACGTACTGGTTGTGGGCGCTGGTCCTGCGGGCATGGAGGCGGCGTTCATTGCCGCCAAGCGCGGCCACAACGTGGTGCTCGTGGACAAGCAGGACGAACCGGGCGGCGAGATGCGTATCGCGGCCGTTCCGCCGGCAAAGCAGGAACTCACCCGCGTGATCAAGTATCAGTATCGTCGCCTGGCCGAGGCCGGCGTGAAGTGCGTCTTTGGCACCGAGCTTACTGCCGAGGACATTCAGCGTGACTACGCGGGCTACGAGGTCGTTCTGGCTTATGGCGCCGAGCCCATCGCCCCGGCCTTCATGCAGGGCTTTAAGCAGGTTATGACGGCTGACGACCTGCTTGGTGGCAAGGCTTTCCCGGGCAAGAAGATCGTCATTGTGGGCGGCGGCACCGTTGGCTGCGAGACGGCAGATTACCTGGCCCCGCTGGTCAACGACCTGTCGCCGGCCAATCGCGATGTCACCGTCATCGAGATGACCAAGACGCTCGCCGCCAACGAGGGCGGTGCCGGTCGCGCGGTGCTCATCACGCGCATGCTCTCCAAGGGCGTTCACGTGCTGACCGAGGCCAAGGTGACCGAGATTACCGAGGACGCCATCAGCTACGAGAAGGATGGCGAGGTCCACACCATCACCGGTGCCGATACGCTGGTGCTTGCCATGGGCTATCGTCCCAATACCAAGTTGGCCGACGACCTTGCCGCTGCCGGCGTTGCTGTCCACGTGCTGGGCGATGCCCAGAAGTGTGGCAACATCCGCGATGCCATCGGCGATGGCTACAAGGTTGCCTGCGAGCTCTAGTCAACCCCTTTGCACCAATCGATTGCAAAAAGCGGCGGCTGCCCTGTGTGTTGGGCAGCCGCCGCTTGCGTTCGACGGGAAGGCGCAGATAGTCCGATTAGGGCCCAGGAGCTCCTTGACCTTGGCGATGATGGCCTCGTCGGTGGCGTTGGCAAAGAAGTACTCCTGGAACGGTTTTCGTCTTGCAGGGCAGTTGCCGTTTCTACAGTTCAACTTCCAGTTCGGCTTTGTGTTCGCAGAGGTAGTCGCGCATGTAGGGGATGGCAAATGAGACCTTGCCGTACGAAGGAGCCTCGATAATCGATTCTCTTAACAGGCGGCTGCGGACGGAACTCACCTGTTGAGGCGTTTTGTTTAGGGCATCGGCAACCATGCTGGTCGAGCTCGTCTGCCCCAAAGACGCCATGCTCAGCAGATAAGCGATGCACGTGGGCGGAATGCGCTGCAGCGCGGGCTCAATCACCATGGCGCAGAAGCGTTCGCGTGCCGTTGCAATGCCGCGCTCGGCTTCTTCTTCTCCAATAATCGCTGTATGTGCGCGTCTCGCCAACTGCCATGCGTAGTATCCAACGAGTTGGATCATGAAAGGATAGCCTTGCGTTGCCTCGGCAAGTTGGCCGGCAATACCTGGCTGCAACTCCATGCCAGACGCTTCAATGGTTTCCTCGAGGGAGTACGACACTTCGGTTACTGCCACAGCCTTCAGATCAAAGGGGAGGGCACGGCGCAAAAACGCAAGTGTCTTTCCGTTGATGATGCTTTCAATCATCGAAGGAAGCCCAGCAAAAACAAAGGCGATATCAAGGTCTTCGCCGATAACCTGCTGAATCGCAATGGAGAGCGTTCGGACCTCATCGAGCTCTGCGTCTTGAACCTCGTCGAGAGTGATGAGCAGGCCGTTTCCATTCTTGGATATTGTCTGTCTCATGGCGTCGCGTAGCGATGGGCCGATTCGCTCAATGTCTATGCTGCCGATGGATATGCCAGCTACGGTGGGCTCAAATCTGGCGTGCTTGGCCTGGAATTTGGGCTGCAGCTGTTCGAGAATGCGCCGGCAAAGTCCCTCGGTTGCGACCTCTTTTATGACCGTCCAGCCACGGCTTTGCGCCAAACGTGAGCACTCGTCAAGGAGGACCGTCTTGCCCGTTCCACGGACGCCGGCTATGCGCATTAGGCGCCCCGGGGCACCAGGCCCGTTGACGAGGCCCTCATTGAATTCTTCGAGCACATCTTCGCGGCCGATAATCGTGGGAGGTGTTTTACCTGCTGTGGGCTTAAAAGGGTTTGTTTGCATGTGAGCCACCTTTGCTCAAGATATAGCAAGATATAGCAAAGTATAGCAAGATATAGCAAAGTATAGTGAGATATAGCAAAGTAAGCGCTACTCGCGGGTTTTGCGGTGGGGCTATTTTCCAAATGCAGCGCGGATAAAGCGCTGGGCGAACAGCTTGTTGGTAACTCACGAGGGCTCGGGGTGCCAACTTGGGATGGAGTAGTGCTGTGCCACGAATAGGGCCTATCTACTACGTTTAAGCCGCAGGGGTCAACCATAGTCGGCTATTTTGAAAATCGATAAGCTGTCTACCTGCGGTTTTGTTTTCACGGTTTTCGGTATGACCGAGGCTATCCGTGTTAACGTAGTAGATGGGCCACTTTTGTGGCAAGGGGGCCGATCTGCGGGCCAGGGTAGCTAAAAGAGCCCCGTCCCAAAAAGACTGATTGGGAGCTGGGGTGTGTCGATGCGATAGTATTACGTGGTGAAATTCGACAAACCGTGGGCTTCATCCGAGGGCTTTATGGAACAACACCAGCATTATCAGAGCCTGCAAGATCAGGCATACAACGCATTGCGCTCCAAGATCATCTATGCCGAGCTCAAGCCTGGCACGCGCCTTTCGGCGATTGGTCTGGAAAAGGAGACGGGAATCGGGCGCACGCCCATTCGCGAGTCCTTTGTGCGCCTGCGCGAGCAAGAGCTGGTGGAAACGCGTCCCAAGAGCGGCACCTACGTCTCTAAGATCAGCATGGAACACGCCGAGAATGCCTGTTTCTTGCGCGAGAAGCTCGAGAGAAGCGTGCTTATTAAATGCTGTTCGGCCGCCACGCCCGATCAAAAGCATCGGCTCGAGCAGATTCTTGCCGAGTCCGAGTCGCTCGACCATAGCGAAACGCGTCGCTTTTTCGATCTGGACAACCTGTTCCACGAGAAATGTTTTGAGATTGCGGGTCGCCATATGTTGTGGGACTGGATGAAAAGCGTCAACACGCATTTTGAGCGGTATAACTGGCTGCGTATGGTGTCGCAGGACCTGGATTGGGAGCCGATTCGTCGGCAGCATCGCCGGATTCTCGAGGCCATTAAGAGAGGCGATACCGACACGGCGAGCTATCTGGCAGAGACGCACCTGCATCTGATGCCCGAGGAGCAGGGTCCGGTTATCGCCTTGCATCCCGACTATTTTGAGCTGCCTAAAGACTCGTCTATCTAGCCCATCATCGCATCTGCTCGAGACGCAAAAACGACGCTGCTCACCTACAGCGTTTTGCAACCGAGATTTTTAAAAAAATGTCTAAAATGGCTCAGACTGCCGACATTGGGAAACGGGGTGCGCTATGGCGCAGATGAGAATCAAGGACATTGCCGCCGAGGCGGGTGTGAGCCCGGCCACGGTCTCGCGCTATCTCAACAACCGCCCCGGGCAAATGACCGAGGAAACCCGTGCTCGCATCGCGGCGGTTATCGAGCGCACCGGCTATCGCCCACGTGCCGCCGCGCGCAATCTGCGCAGCTCACGCACCAACCTCATCGGCGTGATTCTGGCCGACATCGCCAACCCGTTCTCTAGCGCCATGCTCGAAGGACTTTCCGCCAGCGCCGCCGCGCGCGGTTGCTCGCTCATGACGGCCATTAGCGGCAACGACTCCACAAAGGAGGCCGAGTCGCTCACCAGGCTTATCGATGCTGGCGTGGACGGTCTGGTCGTCAACACCTGCGGAGGCAATGACGAGGCGATTGCCGCGGCAGCGGGACGCCTGCCCGTTGTGCTGCTCGACCGCGATGTCGCCGCCGGCGGAGTCGATCTGGTGACATCTAACAACCGCGAACTGGTTGCCGGCCTGGTAGACGCCTTGGCTGCTGCGGGCAGCGAGCGCTTGTGCCTGCTCACCGAGGCAAGCGACGACAGCCCCGTCCGTCGCGAGCGCGCCGAGGCCTTTGTCGACGAGCTTTCGCGCCGCGGCCTTGCGGGCGAGGTCGTCACCCTGGCCGACGGTGGCGCCACGGGCGTCGGTCGCTTGGACGAGACCATCCGTGGCTATGCCGGCAAAAAGCTCGGCCTCATTGCCGTCAACGGCCTGGTCTTTCTGCGCCTGACCGAGGCACTGGCACAGTTGGGACCGTCGTTGCCGGCGGGTCTCAAGATCGCAACGTTTGACGACTACCCCTGGAACCATGTGCTCTTTGGCGGCGTGACCACGGCCGCGCAAGACACCCTTACCATTGCTGAACGCGTAGTCGAGCGCCTGTCCGAGCGCATCGACGTCGTTACCACTACGGTGGGCGACGCCGCAAAGCTCGCCCCCAAGCGCATCGAGGTCCCCGGTCACATCGAACACCGCGCCTCGACCTCATGCCAGTCTGTGTGATAATATATAGACAATGTCATACAGGAGGTATCCATGGCTGCGTCTGTACTGAGTGTGCGAGTGGACTCGTCAATTAAAGATTCATTTGCCGAGTTGTGCGAAGAACTTGGCATGACTTCGTCTGTTGCGGTCAATATGTTTATGAGACAGATGCTGCGCGAGCGTTCGCTGCCGTTTGTTCCCTCGCTTGGAAAAACTGTGGCAGACAA
Organism: uncultured Collinsella sp.; assembly: GCA_902491055.1. GTDB lineage: Bacteria > Actinomycetota > Coriobacteriia > Coriobacteriales > Coriobacteriaceae > Collinsella. The sequence continues at coordinate 5,864 of CABUGI010000043.1, forward strand.
AGACGTTTCTACCAATGGCTTGGATATCGCTCGGATTGAGTCCGCTGTCCGCGAGGCAGCCAGTACGATTCCCGCTATCAAAACCGTGATTCTTTTTGGTTCGTATGCCCGTGGCGAGGCGCATGCCGATAGTGATATTGACTTGCGCCTCGAAGTCGATCGCGAGCAGGGCTTTGGTCTTTTCGCGCTGTCGGCATTTGGTGAGGCGGTGCGCAAAGAAACCGGGAGGCAGGTTGATCTCGTCTCTAGTGACTATCTTGATGACGATCTTGCCGCGGTAATCGAGCGCGAAGGAGTGATCCTTTATGATCGCGCGTAAGTCAGACGGCCTGTTCGCGCACGTTTTTTGAGCGCTTGATACGCTTTAACCCTGCGGAAACATTTTTCTGCGATAGTATCTGCGATATAGACCAGTCGAAACCCGCCCGAAAGAAAGGGGAGCGACATGAACCAGCAGAACATCGATTACGTACTCCGCTCCGTAGAGCAGCGCGACATCCGCTTTGTGCGTCTGTGGTTTGTCGACATTCTCGGCCGCCTCAAGAACTTTGCCATTAGCCCCGAGGACCTCGAGGTCGCTTTTGAGGAGGGTATTGGCTTTGACGGCTCCGCCATCGAGGGCTTTGCCACGCCCGAGGAAGCCGACATGCTGGCGTTTCCCGATGCTTCGACCTTCCAGATTCTGCCGTGGCGCCCGAGCCACAACGGCGTCGCCCGCGTGTTCTGCGACGTGTGCACTCCCGATCGCAAGCCGTTTGCCGGCGACCCGCGCGACGCCCTGCGCCGCATGTTCTATAAGGCCGAGAAGGCCGGCTACCTGCTCAACGTGGGCGCCGAGCTGGAGTATTACTACTTCCCCGACGAGCATACCCCCGAGCCGCTCGACAACGTGGGCTACTTCGATCTTTCGGTAAGCGATGCCGCTCGCGACCTGCGCCGCAACACGGTCCTCACGCTCGAGAAGATGTCCGTGCCCGTGGAGTACACCTTCCACGCCGCCGGCCGCTCGCAGCACGGTATGAGCCTGCGCCACGCCGAGGCCCTGAGCATGTCCGACGCCATCACCACGGCCAAACTCATCATTAAGCAGCAGGCCTACGAGAGCGGCTGCCACGCCTCCTTTATGCCCAAACCGTTGGCAGGCGAGGACGGCAGTGCTATGTTCCTGTGCCAGTCGCTATTCGACCACGACGGCAACAACGTCTTTTGGGGCGAGGACGACGAGAAGTACCATCTTTCCGACATCGCCAAACACTACATGGCCGGCATTCTGGCGCACGCGCGCGAGATCAGCGCCATCACTAACCCCACGGTCAACTCGTACAAGCGCATCACCACGGGCGGCGACTCCGTGCCGCAGTACGCCACGTGGGGCCTGCGCAACCGCGCGAGTATGGTCCGCATTCCGGTCTACAAGCCCGGCAAGCAGCTGTCCACGCGCATCGAGCTTCGTAGCCCCGACCCCATGGCCAACCCGTACCTGGTCAACGCCGTCACGCTGGCGGCCGGTCTCGACGGCATCGAGCGCAAGCTGGAACTCCCGCCCGAGGCCACGGCCGAGACGCTCAAGCTTACCGACCGTCAGATGCTCGAGGCCGGTTATACGCCGCTGCCGCGCTCGCTCAAAGAGGCGCTCGACGTATTTGAGGACTCGCAGTTTATGAAGGATGCCCTCGGCGAGCACATCCACAGCTTCTTCCTCAAAAAGAAGCGTGACGAGTGGCATAAGTTTGAGTCTACGATCACCGAGTGGGAGATCAAGCACTACCTGGCGAACTCCTAATCGCGCTGGCTTGTTTCAGTACGATTGAGCTCATTTCTTTGGAGGCCGATATGTCCGAAAAGAGTGCCCTGTTCATGGCGCGCACGACGCGCTTCCACGAGTTTGCCCGCAGCTTGACGACCACCCTGGGTGTCGAGGTGAGCCTGGCAACCCCCGATTCGCCGACCGCAGCGCACGACTTTGACCTGCTGATCCTCGATTCCGATGGCATCCGCAGCGACCGCATCGATCAGATTGCCAAATGGCTCGACGACCGCGGCGGCGTTCCCATGTTGGTGATTGTCGACGACGAGGCGCTCGGCACCCTGCGTCTGCCGAATCACGCGCATGCCGACTTTGTATGCCCCACGGCGACGCCCAACGAGCTCAAGGCTCGCGCGCAGCGCCTGATGGGCGAGGAGGAGACCGTTACCGCCGACGATGTGCTCAACATTGACAACCTCGAGATCAACTTGGCTACCTACCAGGTGACGCTCGATAACGAGCCCATCGACCTGACGCTGATGGAGTACTCGCTGCTGAGCTTTTTGGCGACGCACCCCAACCGCGCCTACAGCCGCGAGGTGCTGCTGCACCGCGTATGGGGCTTTGAGTACTGCGGCGGCACGCGCACCGTCGACGTGCACATTCGACGCATCCGCTCCAAGGTGGGTCCGCAGATCGCGGCGCACATCACCACCGTCCGCGGCGTGGGCTATCTGTTTAAGGACTAGATTTCCACCACAAAGGGGACAGGCACTTTTGTGGTGGTTTTGACGCAGGTACGGATTCCTTTCGGGTCTGCGGCAGAACTTAAGCCTTCCTAAAAGATTGCGTTCTCATACACTTGCGCCCGCATATTGGGGTACAACTCAACGTGAACAATGATGGCCCGCCACATGTTTGGCGGGCCTTTGGTTATTTGACGAAAGGATCGCAGCCATGAGCGAGTACGATTCCCAGCGTCCCCAGGATGCGGGCAACGCCGGCGAGACCCAGCAGCAGCCGCGTGTGCAGGTGGAGTCGACGCCTGCCGGCAGTAACATTCCCTACGTGCAGGCCTACGACACGCAGACCGGCAAGCCGCTGGGTGGCCAGCAGGTCGTGAACAAGCACACGGTGGTCAAGACCAAGACCAAAAAGCTGCCGATCTTTATTACGGCGCTTGCCGGCTGTGCCTGCGGAGCCCTGCTGGTCATTGCGCTCATTATGAGCGGCACGCTCGATATCGGTGGCGGCAAGAATGCCGTGACGGCGGGTGCTTCGGGTTCGTCGACGCAAAAGATCACCATTGACTCCGAGGACACCACGCTGGCCGAGGCCGTTTCTGCTAAGGCCCTGCCCTCCGTGGTTTCCATTACCGCCACTTCGAGCGGTAGCCAGAATGGCTCGCTTTCGCAGTCTGCCGACGAGTCGGACAGCTCGGGCAGCGTCGGCTCGGGCGTGGTGCTCGATACCGAGGGCCACATCCTCACCAACAACCACGTGGTCGATGGCTATGACCAGTACGTGGTTACCATGGACGACGGCACCACCTACGAGGCCGAGTTCGTGGGCAACGACGCCTCGAGCGACCTGGCCGTCATCAAGCTCAAGGACGCCGACGCCTCCAAGCTCACGCCGATCGAAATTGGCGACTCCTCCAAGCTCAACGTTGGCGAGTGGGTTATGGCGATCGGCTCGCCGTTCGGCAACGAGCAGTCTGTCTCCACGGGTATCGTGTCGGCGCTCTATCGTTCCACGGCCATGAGCTCTACCAGCGGTAACACCATCTATGCCAACATGATCCAGACCGATGCCGCCATCAACCCGGGCAACTCCGGCGGCGCGCTCGTCAACGACAACGGTGAGCTGGTGGGCATCAACTCGCTCATCGAGAGCTACTCGGGCTCCAGCTCGGGCGTGGGCTTTGCTATTCCCGTTAACTACGCCAAGAACATTGCCGACCAGATCATCGGCGGCAAGACGCCGGTGCATCCGTACATGGGCGCTACGCTTTCGAGCGTCAACGCGCTCAACGCCCGCACCAACAAGCTGAGCACCGATAGCGGCGCGTATGTGGCGAGCGTCGTTGAGGATGGTCCTGCCGCCAAGGCCGGCATCCAGGAGGGCGACGTCATCACCAAGCTGGGCGACGATGAGATTACGAGCGCCGATGGCCTGATCATCGCGCTGCGCAGCCACGAGGTGGGCGAGAAGGTCGAGATCACGCTCATGCGCGGCAAGGAAGAGAAGAAGGTCACCGTCGTGCTGGGCTCTGACGAGGAACTGCAGAACCAGCAGCAGGACGACAGTTCGACCGACACCGGCAACGGCGGTATTACCGACGAGCAGCTGCGCCAGTATCTGGAGGAGCTGCTAGGCCAGCAGGGTCAGGGTCAAGGCTACGGTCAGGGTTTCTAACGAGCCGTATCGCACATGCCGATGCCAGAGGGGGCTGTCCCGTCAATGCGGGACAGCCCCCTCTTTTCTCATCGATCCGTTGGGGATGGAGGAAAACGGATCATTTTGGTTAGTCTTCGTCGCTGGGAAGGCTTCCAAATGCCTCGATGTACTCTTCGTCTGACATCCAGTCAATGATGTCGCCAGGTTTGCAGTGAAGTGCCTCGCACATCGCGGTCAACGTCGAAAAGCGAATGCCCTTGAGCCGCCCCGTTTTAATGCGCGAAACGTTAACGGGCGAGATGCCGATAATGTCGGCAAGTTCTTGAGAGGACATTTTGCGATCCGCCATGACGCGATCGAGTCTCATGACGATTGGCATGCTGCCCTCCTTCTAAATAATGGCGTCAACGTCCGACTGCAAGAGTCGCCCGTACTCAAAGATAGCCGAAAGGGATAGCGCAAACAAAGCGAGAACCAGTGTCCAAGCGTTAAAACCAAAGATACCAATTGCAGTAATACTGACGTCGTTGGGGAGCTGGACGGCACACAGGTTATCGAAGGTAATCGAGACAATTGAAGAAATGAGCAGCAGAAGCCCAACAACCAGAAAACGCCGGCATTGTTTTCGCGTGAATATCGACTGAGTACTGACGACGTCAAAGCAGAAGTTCAAGTAGACAATCAGGCATGCGATTGAGAGCGCCAGGGCCAGAACATCGCGGATGGCAAGTGCGGTAAGGACGGCGCTCGGAATGGACTCACCATTAATATAGAAGGGAGTGGGTGCAAAGAGCACCTCCCGCGCCTCGTTGGCAACGCTGAACGCTGAGAAGGCCGCCATGATTGCTGCGACAGACAAAGTGGCGAGCAACATCACATTGCTAAAACAGCATTGTTTATCTGAGCTTTCCATAATTAACCCCAAAAAGGCTGCGGCAATGCCGCAGCAAAAAAATCCTAAGCATAGATAGTTCTTGCTTCAGAATGCCAACTGCCGTTGTAATAGTAAGTAACAGTTACGACGACGCTTCCGTTGCTGAGTCCGTATCTATAAGTCCAGCTGATGTTGCTTACTCGAGAATTGGAGGTCCAGTTCTTTATGGATTTGATGCCTGTTATCGTTCCATAGGTATCGTTAACAGTGTAAGTAACATGGAGCCTGACGCCGTTCGAATAGGCGAGGGTGGTTTCGGCGGTGTAGATTGAACGACTTTCGGCAACTGGTGAAATGATAGAGGAATGGGTTTCTGCTGCGAAGGCGGGCTGCGCGGTCATGCACGATAACCCAACAAGGCAGACGGCGAGTAAATAAGCAACCTTTTTCATCATTGGCTCCTAACTGTCTGGTGATTATTTTTTAAACTCCTTTCTGACATCGAGCTATTCCTTTTGCGTAATCATGATGGCTGTTGGCGTTATGAGGGCGGGCAGCTTTGTGGGATCGGGATCGCTGCTGGTGTTGACGGTGCAGGTTACGTCAACGTAGACACCTTCTTTGATGGCTCCGACTTCTGCCTTCTTACCATCCTGATCCTTAATGGGGATGGTTGAATCGATTTTGAAGTTGAGGTGCAGCGGTGCGGATTGGAATTGCTCGCTTGCGATAACGAAGCGGCCTTCGCTTGCCCCGCTGGCGGAAGGGTGATACACAGCAACGACTTCGCCCCGCAAGGAAAGGTCTTTCGAAAAGGGAATGTCCTTCCAGAAAAAGCCGAGCAAAGCGGCTGCTATAAGGACAAGGGGGACGAGGATGGTTAGGAAACGTTTGGACTGATTCTTCATTTCAATCACCTCACGTTGATAATACCAAAATATATTGCAAACACAATATAAAATATTAACTGCGATAAATTGAGTTAAAAAAGGAGCATATGAAGTTGCTCGATTCTGGGTGAGCCTGGACAGTTAGTTCAGATACGTATAAATCCGAGGCGGTTCAGCATGCGTTTTGAGCTGTTTTGGGATGGGGAAGGGGTTCGGATGGGAGTCTAGAAGGGGGAACGAGTCGGTCGTGCAGCCCCCGGGGCGGCCAAATTGGCTGGAATGATGACGTCTGAACACGACCAGGCTCGCAGAATTATACGTATCTGAACTAACTGTCCACCCCAGTCTGGCGGCTGCCGTTTCGGTGCGGTTCGAGACCGCTATTCGGCCTCATTGCGACCGGTGGTACTCTAGTATCCGTTTGAAATCGAGCGAAGGAGTGCCGCTATGGAGCAATCGAGCCTGTTTGGTGACGGCGTGGACATCGATACCGAAACGCCCGCGAGTGCGGATACCGCTGCACCGGCCGATGCCCGTGCCCAGGCGGCAGCGCGCGCGGCCGAGCTGCGCCACGAGCTCGATTACCACGCCTATCGCTACTACATGCTCGATGCGCCCGAGATCACGGACGCCGCCTTCGACAAAATGCTCGTTGAGCTGCAGGAAATCGAGGCGGCCTATCCCGATCTGGTGACGCCAGACAGCTATACCCAGCGCGTGGGCGGCTACGTGAGCGAGCAGTTTACGCCGGTCACGCACATGGCACGCATGTATTCCATGGACGATGCCATGGATCTGGACGAACTCGACGCATGGCTCCAGCGCACCGAGGATGCGCTCGGCGCCGGCAGCGTCACCTATACCTGTGAGCTTAAGATTGACGGTCTGGGCGTGGCGCTTACCTACCAAAACGGCACCTTCGTGCGCGCGGCCACGCGCGGCGATGGCACCACGGGCGAGGACGTGTCGCTCAACGTGCGCACCATCAAGGATGTGCCCATGCACCTGTCCGAGCCGGCGCTCGCCCACATGGGCGCCGACCGCGAGCGCACCATCGAGGTACGCGGCGAGGTCTATATGCCCAAGGGCAGCTTTGTCCGCCTGAATGAAGAGGCCGATGCCGAGGGCCGCGACCCCTTCGCCAACCCGCGCAACGCCGCCGCCGGCAGCCTGCGCCAAAAGGATCCCAAGGTCACAGCACGCCGCGATCTGGCTACCTTTATCTACGCCATCGCCGATACCGACCCGTTGCACGTCCACAGCCAGCGCGAGTTTCTGGACTGGCTGCGCAGCGCCGGCTTTAGCGTCAACCCCAACGTGGCACGCTGCGCCACACCCGCCGAGGTCCACGAGTTCTGTGCCCAGGCGCTTGAGCACCGCGGTGACCTGGACTACGACATCGACGGCGTGGTCGTAAAGGTCGACAGCTTTCAGCAGCAGCTTGACCTGGGCTTTACTGCCCGCGCACCGCGCTGGGCCATCGCCTTTAAGTTCCCGCCCGAGGAAAAGCAGACCGTCCTGCGCGAAATTCGCATCCAGGTGGGCCGCACCGGCGTGCTCACGCCGGTCGCCGAGTTCGACCCGGTGATGGTTGCCGGCTCCACCATCGCGCGCGCCACGCTGCACAACATCGACGAGATTCGCCGCAAAAACGTGCGCGAGGGCGACACTATCATCGTGCACAAGGCAGGCGACGTAATCCCCGAGGTCGTGGGCCCGGTGCTCGACAAGCGCCCGGCCGATTCGGCCGACTGGCACATGCCCGAGGTCTGCCCCGTGTGCGGCAGCCCCGTGGTCCACGAGGACGGCGAGGTTGCCTACCGTTGCGTCTCCATCGACTGCCCCGCGCAGCTCAAGGAGCGCCTGCTCCACTGGGTGAGCCGCGGCTGCATGGACGTCGACGGCCTAGGCGACGAGATCGTCGACAAGATGATCGCCGCCGGCCTGATCCACGATGTCGCGGACTTCTACCAGCTCACGGTCGACGACATCGCCGGACTGGACACGGGGCGCACTTATGCCAGCTCCAACAGCAAAAAGGGCGTCAAGAAGGGTGACCCCATTCCGGTAGGCCTCAAGACGGCCGAGAAAATCATCGCCGAGCTCAACAAGTCCAAGAGCCAGCCGCTCGGTCGCGTGCTGTTTGCCCTGGGCATCCGCCACGTGGGCAAGAGCGTGGGCGAGGTCATCGCCGAGCGATTCCTGTCGATTGATAAGCTCATCTTGGCGAGCGAAGAGGACATCGCCGAGTGCGAGGGCATCGGTCCCAAGATTGCGGCGAGCGTCAAGCAGTTCCTGGCCGTGCCCGAGAACCTTGCCGTGCTGGAGCGCCTGCGTCAGGCGGGTCTGTCGCTCGAGGTCGACTTGGGCGCCGCGCACGCGCAAGCTGCAGCCGACGCTGGCGTGGCGGG
>CABUGI010000044.1 GCA_902491055.1 uncultured Collinsella sp.
CTTTAAGGGCTTCCTCATGTCGCTCTCGATCGTGCTCGTGGCGTTTCCGCTGGCAATCCCCTTTGGCTTTGCCTTGTCGCTCATGCGCATCTCCAAGTCGCGCATCCTGCGCTGTCTTGCCGGCATCTATGTGAATATCATTCGCGGTACGCCGGCGTTCCTGCAGATCTATATCGCGTTCTTCGGTCTGCCGTTGGCCGGCGTCAAGGTGGACGACTATGTCTTGGGCGTCATCGTCATGGCCATGAACTCGTCTGCGTACCTGTGCGAGATCTTCCGTGCCGGTATTCAATCGATCCCCAAGGGCCAAAACGAGGCTGCTCGCTCTCTGGGCATGAATGCCTTCCAGACGCTGCTCTACGTTATGATTCCGCAGACGTTCCGCAATGTTTTGCCTACGCTGACCAGCGAGTTTATCTTGCTTTACAAGGATACGTCGCTGCTTGCCGCCGTGGGTGTGGTCGAGATCGTCATGAACGCCCGTACCATCGTGGCCACGACGGGCTCCATTACACCGTACGTGGTTGCCGCCCTGTTCTATCTGGTCATCACCCTGCCGCTTGCGCGCTTGGTGAGCGGTCTTGAGGCGAGACTGCTGGGTACGGCCGAAACCAAAAAGAAGCGTCCCACCAAGAGCGCCGGGCAGGTTGTCGCGACGCCTGCCGATTACATCGCCGGTCTGTAAGGAGGTCCTATCATGAGCGAAACCAATAACTCGAACGAGGTCGTCGTCAGCATCAAGAACCTCCAGAAGGCCTTTGGCGATAACGTGGTCCTGCGCGATATCGATCTGGATGTGCACAAGGGCGAGGTCGTCGTAGTCCTGGGTCCTTCGGGCTCGGGCAAGTCGACGATGCTTCGCTGCATCAATCGTCTGGAGCATCCCACGAGCGGCTCGATTGTCGTTGAGGGCGTGGACGTGTGCGCCAAGGGCGTCGACCTTAACAAGGTACGTACGCATCTGGGTATGGTGTTCCAGCAGTTCAATTTGTTCCCGCACCTGTCAGTCAAAAAGAACGTCATGCTCGCGCAGCAGAAGGTACTCAAGCGCAGCAAGGAAGAGGCCGAGAAGATTGCCGTCGAGGAGCTGACCAAGGTCGGTCTTGCCGAGCGTATCGACTTTATGCCGAGCCAACTCTCGGGCGGCCAGCAGCAGCGCGTTGCCATCGCCCGCGCCCTGTCGATGAATCCGCATGTGATGCTCTTTGATGAGGCCACGTCGGCGCTTGATCCCGAGCTTGTCCGCGACGTCCTTGGCGTCATGCGCGACCTGGCGCACGACGGTATGACCATGATCGTCGTGACGCACGAGATGGGCTTTGCCCGCGACGTCGCCGACCGCGTTGTCTTTATGGACGGCGGCGTTATCGTGGAGGAGGGCACGCCGAGCGAGGTCTTCGATCACCCCAAGAGCGAGCGCACCAAGGCGTTCTTGGGCAATATCTCGTAGCAACGCGTCGAGGTTGTCGATATAACAAACGGGGACCGGATGTGAATATCCGGTCCCCGTTTTTGTTTGGGCATGAGCGACTGTTGTTGTGCGGTACTCGGCTGTCAGTTGCCTTGCGACTTTCTGACGGCTTCGTTAGGCCAGCTCCGCTCCCAGGGCCTTGCAGGCCGCTTCACCCTCATCATCGGGGGCGTCGTAGCAGATGACGGAATCGACGACGTTGACGCCCGCCTCGTCGGCGTCGGCCTTCCAGTTGTCCATCCATTCGCCCTCGGCCCACGAATAGGAGCCAAAGAGGACGACCTTTTTGTCGCCGAGAGTCTCCTTGACCTCGTCCCACATCGGCTGGAACTCATCGTACTCGAGTTCCTCGGAGCCCATGGCGGGGCAGCCGAAGGCGAAGGCGTCGTAGTCGGCGGTCTTGTCTGCGGAGAAGTCGGCGCAGGAGATGACCTCTGCCTCGGCGCCGGCACCGCTTGCGCCTTCGGCGACAAAGTTTGCCATGGCCTCGGTGTTGCCCGTGCCGCTCCAATAGACGACGGCGATTTTGCTCATGTTGAGTCCTTTCGGTTGTGCGGCGTGCGGCCGCGTTTTGTACGTTCTATCGGGTTGCCTGGACAAGTTGTCCCAGGGTGCGGCCCTGTTGATAGATGTAGGTAAGGTATTGCGTGCATGCGCGATAGGAATCGAAGGTCGTGAGCGCCTGCTCAACGTTTGTGTATACCTTCCATGCGCCAAAGACCTTATAGTTTTCGCCGTGCTGGACGATAAACTGATGGACATCTTCGTAGGGATAGCCCAAAAAATAGCCAATTTCGTGGGGGAACTCGCACATGCACCCCGTATCGCAGTGCCTGTTTCGCGCGAGTGCGCAGACGCTGCCGTCATAGGCGCTTTCTGCGGCATTGCTGCTTGCCAGCGTGATGCGCGCGGCGAGATGCACCAGTGATTCGGGCAGGTTGTGGACATCGTAACCTTCGGCGGCAAGCGCCGTCGCGGCGCGGGGGTCGGAGAGATATCGCATGAGGTCCGCAGGGCGGTACACATAGATGAGCGCTCCGCAGGGGCGCCAGACCAAAACGCTCATATGGATCCCGAGTGGCTGGAGCTCGCGGTTGCATTGGGCTATGACGGCGAGCAGGCGAGAGCGTCGCCCTTCGATATGGGCGGCGCCGGGTTTTCCGTTTTGGTTGGCGTAAACGCCGGGATAGGTAAAGAGCGATGCCGGCTTGATACCTGCGAGCGTAGGGGAGCAGTTGCGTACGACAGCCGTTTGGTATGTTGGGATGTCAATGGTTCGAGTCACGATGCTCCTTTCGGGTCCTCAGTTGTTAGCCTAGGAAAACTTATACACGAAAGTAAGCCTTGGTCAACTAAAAAGTTTGAAGAGGGAAACTAATTGACCGAACCGACACGAGTTTGGAGTAAGATGGGAACACCCCATGGGGGTATAGGTATAAGAGTTTGGAGAAAGGGGATCGCATGGACGACTTGATCAGCCCTGCAAATATCATCGTGCTTGCCGTGATCGCACTCGGCATGTTCTTTGGTGTGCGTCGTATTGCCGCATCGACACGCGGAAAGAGCTGCTGTAGTGATGGCGCGAGTTGCAAGAAGGCCAAGAAGGTTGTGGTGGCCGATACCGATGAGTCCCACTATCCCTACCACGATGAGCTGCTTATCGGCGGCATGAGCTGCGACGGGTGCGCTCAGAACGTAGTCAATGCTCTCAATGCGCTGGATGGCGTGTGGGCAACGGTGACGTATGCGGACCACACGGCACGCGTGCGTTCGAAGCGCCCGATTGACCGCGAGGCACTCGAGACGGCGGTGAGAGACGCGGGCTATTTCGTTATGAAAATGTAGATGCTGCCCTCTCCAATGAGTACCGGCCTCCTCCCCATTGGGGCTATCGATGTCCTAAAATTTGCGCAAAAAACAACTCGCGGATGCGGCGAAAGTGGAGTTTGGTGACGGTTCGCGCGGAATTCGTGACCAATCGAGCATCCGCTATCCCGTAAGAAAAAATAAAGGTGTATATTTATATGCTGATTATTGCTGTGCCCAGATTGCAATTAAACGTGGACAGAGATGATGAATGCTAAAACTGGGCTTAAGGACAGGGGAGGCTATAGCCTTATGAGACGAGTGGGAACACTTGGCTTGGTGGCAGCGCTTGCCGCTATCTTGGCATCACCGTTGCCGGCGAATGCCGAAGACACTTCGGGTGCCGTTACCTACAATGCGGGAAATGGGTATTCCTTTGAGAAACTCTCGCATCCTTCGGTAGGAACGTCGCAGCCTGATGGCATCGTCGACTACCAGGGTGACGGTGTCGTTGCCGTCCCGGGCACCGACGGTAACACGGCCAATAACGAAGGCGATCGCGGCCAGAGCTACACTTGGGCGGCTGCGAGCTATGGTGACTGGCTTTATGTGGGCACCTGCTATGCGGCGATGGGCAACACGCTTACGCTCATGAACAGTACGCTGGGCGATTCCTTTGATGTCGAGACCATGCGCCTGACGCTGGAGGCCATGTTTAACGGCACGTTCTTCTATGGACAGCAGAAGGAGGACGGCACGGCCGACAAGGACAGCGGCGGCATCTTGGTCAAGATCAATACCAAGACCGGTGAGACCAAGCTGCTACTCTCTGAATCGCTCAACGGCGTCGCCCCTTTGTTCCGCAATGCCGTGAGCTATAAGGGCAAGCTCTATTTCTGCGGCAGCGTCAGGGCCAATGGCGGCAAAAGTGGCCTGCCTGCTGTATATGAGATTGATCCTAAGACGGATGAGTACAAAGTTGTCTATCAGGGCCTTTCGAGCATGCAGGATTACGGTGCCGCCTACAAGCAGGGCATTTCTACCGGTATCCGCGGCATGTGTGTTCATGATGGCCAGCTCGTCATCAGTAATGTGGGCAAAGACGCGGCCGGTAAGTTTGTGTCGACAATCCTGACGTCGCCTGACCCGTCAAAGGGCCAGGACAGCTTCACCGAGATTGCCAACTCGGACACGTTGTTTAACTATCCGGCGATTCGCTATCAGGACAGCATCTACGGCGGTGCCATTTGGGATATGGTCTCGTACAATGGCCATCTCTATGCGACCATCTGCACCGGTACGCCCGAGAATGCTCCCGATGATAATTCCATGCAGTCGTTTGCCATGGTTCGTGGCGACAAGAACGCCGACGGCAGCTATTCGTGGACTCCCATTGTTGGCGATCAGGAGACGGACTGTGCAAAGTACTGCTTTGGCATCGATCCTGCCCGTACCCGTTCTGGCGCTGCCAACCTCGTCGTCTACAACGACTACCTCTATATCGGTGAATACAACGACGAGGAGATTGCTCTCGAGCGCATCCTGTTCAACAAGTCCAGCACCGAAGAGGGCGGCAAGAGCAGCATGGGCGGCGTTGACTGCTCGTTTGTGAATGCCAATCTTGAGCAGTCGGTCAACATCTATCGCATGGACAAGGACGAGAACATGGAGCTCGTCGTTGGCGATCGCACCGACATGTTCCCCGAGGGCGGTATTTCCGGCCTGACTTCGGGCTTTGGCCGAAACGAGAACCAGTACATTTGGCGCATGCAGAAGTTCGACGGCAAGCTGTATATCGGTACCTTTGATACTGCGAGCCTGCTTGAGCCGATCGGCCAGTTCTCCAATGGCGACATTATCGATATGACGCCCGAGGAGTGGGAATCTCAGGTTCAGCGCCTTAAGGACCTGCTTGATCACCTGCTTGACAAGAAATCGCCTGACGACCCCATCGTTCCTGTGGACACGCTTACGGACGATGATTCGAACGAGGCCGTCGAGGTCGATGACGAGAAGACCGAGGCCGTCGAGGTCGATGACGAGAAGACCGAGGTTGCTAAGGGCTTTGGCGATCTGAGCGATGCGCTGGAGGATGCCGCGGGCGGTCTTTGCGATCAGGCCGCGACGATGTCCCAGGACTTTGAGGACGACGCCGCTTATGTCCAGAAGATCGATGGCGAGATCGCGTACTTCAAGTCCTTTGCCGACCAGTATCAGGACATGCTCGATAGCTATGAGAGCCTTAAGCAGCAGTACGAGGATGCCTATGGCACCGAGCTGCCGAGCGATATTCAGGATGCGCTCGATAAGCTGCTGAGCGAGGAGAACCTCAAGAAGTTGCAGAGTGTCCTTACGTGCATGTGTTACCTGCGCGATGCCGAGCGCGGCTTTGATATGTATGTGACCGAGGACGGCGTGAACTTTACGACGCTGACGACCAATGGCTTTAACGATCCGTATAACCATGGTCTGCGCACCTTTGCGGTGACCAACCAGGGTCTGTGCCTTGGTACCGCCAACCCGTTCTATGGTTGCCAGGTCTGGATCCAGCGCAAGGAGAATTCGGAGAATCCGGTTGATCCCGGTACTCCGGATCCGACGGAACCCACCGATCCTTCGCAGCCGGGTGGCGGCGATCAGCCTGGCGGCAGCCAGACGGGTGGCAACGACCAGTCGAGCAGCACCACGACCACCGTCACGACGACCGCTAAGAAGACTCCGAAGGACGGCTCGCTGCCTCGCGCTGGCGACTCGACCCTCACGCTGGTCTTGGGATTGCTGGTTGCAGCTGCCGCAGTGCTTGGCATTGCTCTCGTCTTGCGCAAGCGTTCTCGTCGCTAGGCTCGTCCGCGTAGCTCAATGTCCTGGATATCGTCGAAGTTGATGGCGATATCCCTGAGTTTGAGCAGCTTGAATGCGGGTAACGCTTCGTCGAGAATGCCCGTGCGGCTACGATAGCCGTACGTATCGTAATAGGTGACGCGCACCAAGTCGCCGCGTTTGAGGCCCTCGAGCTTTTGCGAAAGCTCGAGGGCTTTTTCTTCCGTGAGCTCACGTTTTTGCTCGACGGTGATTTCCTGCTTGCGCACGAGTTCGTAGTATCCCGTGAGGGCGGCAAAGGGCATAAACTGTGCGGCGCGGTTGGCGCGCACGGCACCGTTGGCAGTGAGGTTGGGGTCGGCTGCGCGGCGTCTGCCCTCGGGGTCCGCCAGGCGCTCGAAGGCGGTCGGCGGGCGCATGGGCTGTTGTTTGGGTTTAGGCACGGTGTCCTCCAACTTGATCGTTGCGCTCGCGCGCGGTGGCGCCGGCGGTAAAGCTTAATCCCTTGACGAGCGCGTTCTTGCCGTACTTGCCTTTCACGGCCAGGACGGCGCGCGCCAGGTCGCGCTCGCGCTCATCGGCCTCGATATCGCTGAACAGATCGATGGTGGCAAATTCCTCGGGCACAAGATTGCTAAAGCCCAGGTTGATGCGCTTGACCGGTCGTTTGGGATCGACAGTCTGCGCCCAGAGCTCATCGAAATAGCCCATGATCTTCTTAAACGAATTGGTACGCTCGGGCAGCTTGCGCGAGGCGTTGGAGTGCGCAAAGAGCGCGGCATAGCCACCACGCGGTTTGCCACCATGCTCTCCCACAAAGATGCCATCGATTGCCTGCGCTTCGCGCACCAGGCGGCGCCGTTCGTCATCGCGCTGGACGGGCTTGGGAGCACGGGGCGCGAGCTCGGGGCCGGCGGTTGCGGTGGGTTCGATGCTCGACGTACTCGAGCGCAGGTGTCCGCATCCGTCCACATATTGTGCAGTACCGCTGGCATCAAGCCTGCGTATGTCGGCGCGCTCGCTCGCGTAGCCCACAAAGAGCGAGATGCTGTCGCAGACCACGTGCTTATCGATCAAGTCCAACACGGCGTTGTCGACCATCTCGCGCAAGACGGTGTAGGCCTGCTCGTAGGCATAGCCCTTCGAGAGCACCTGCCCCGTGGTGGTCGAAGTTGCTTGCGGGCGATAGGCTTGGATATCGGCGATGGTTGTCGGCTCGCGTCCGAAGGCGTGGTCGATAAGATATTCGGCATTGACGCCGAGCTCGTCGTAGAGCAGGTTCTCGTCGAGTGCGGCGACGCCCATTAGGTCGTAGACGCCGTATTTCTCGAGACGGGCCGCCACGCCGGGGCCGATGCCCCAGATGTCGGTGATGGGGCGATGGGGCCAGATCTCCTTGCGAAAGGTCTCGTCGTCGAGTATGCCGATACGGCTGGGCACGTGCTTGGCGGTAATATCGAGTGCAACCTTGGCCTGGAATAGGTTGGGGCCGATGCCGACCGTCGCCGTGATGCCGGTGCGCGCCAGGACCTCGTCGCGCAGTATGCAGGCGAAGCCTTCCGCATCGGTGTGATAGAGGTCCAGATAGGGTGTCACGTCGATAAAGCACTCGTCAATTGAGTAGACGTGCACGTCCTGGGGGCTGACGTATTCCAGATAGATGCCGTAGATTTGCGCCGACACCTCCATGTAGTGCTGCATGCGCGGCACTGCTTTGATGCAGTCGATGCCGTCGGGAATCTCGAACAGACGGCAGCGGTTGTGAATACCTAAGTCCTTCATGGCCTGCGTGATAGCGAGGCAGATGGTCGTGCGTCCGCGCGATTCGTCGGCAACGACCAGGTTGGTGGTGAGCGGATCGAGCCCACGGTCGACGCACTCGACGCTGGCATAAAACGTCTTGAGGTCGATGCAGATATAGGTGTGCTGCTCGTGCGCCATCCGTGCCCTTCCATCAAACACATGTTCTTATCGAATACCTGTTCGATAATACCCGCTTGCACGGACACCGTCAAAATCTGTCCCTTTTTGGCAGGTATGGTCGTGCGGTTGGATTGGGTTTTAACGCAGCTCTAAAGAGTGCGAAACAGCTCGGAAAACCTCGCTTCGTAGCATGGGCCTAACGATTGATACTGCCTATACGCACGGAAGGGTTGTGGAAAAGATGGTCAATTATGGGTTTGGTATGCCGACGCGCCTTGTTGCGGATGGAGACGTGGCTCGCTGGTGCGGACGATTGGTCGCTCACTACGGAGGCACCAAGGCGCTGGTTGTGCTGGGCGGTGACAAGCATACGCGCGATAAGCTTGTCTCGGCGGCACTTGGCTCGCTTGATCGAGCCCTACTCGAGCGTGTGCTTTTCCGCTGCGGCTCGTTTGAGGGCGACGGGGGAGACGAGCTGATCGACGAAGCCGTGGCCCTGGCGACCGACGAAGGCGTGGACTTTGTCCTGGCGATTGGCGATGCCGATACTGCTGGCTTTGCGCGCGAGCTCACGCGTCGCATGGCGGCGCTCGATGCCGGCGAAGACGGCTTTGTGCCTTATGGATGCATTGTCTCGGAGGGCAAGGTGCCTGCTGTCGTGGGCACCGGCGAGGTTCCCGTTTTTGCCATTATCGCGCCCGAACTGCTGGAGGGCATCGGGTCTCCTCTGCGTGAGTTGCTCGGTAGCGTCTGCGGCGCGGCCTAATATTTGCCATAAAAGGACGGGTTTTTTTGGTTGGTAAAGCGTTTGACCTGCCAAAATAAGCCTGTCCCTTTTTGATCGGCTGCCGTTTGGGGGCGGATTGGCAACGCTCGCTGATTGTAGTCTTGACCTGCGCTAGAATAGTGGCATCTGGATGTCCGGGCGCATGGAGGCGTGCGCCCGTATGCTGAGGAGGACTCTATGGCAACTGTTGCCGCACCTATCGATGCTACGTCGACTGCCGCTTGGAAGGCACTCGAGGCTCATCAGGAGAAGCTCGAGGCCGATGGTATCGACCTCAAGGCCTGGTTCGCTGCCGATGCCGAGCGCGTGAACAAGCTGAGCTTTGACGCCGGCGACCTGCACTTTGATCTGTCGAAGAA
Source organism: uncultured Collinsella sp. (assembly GCA_902491055.1). Taxonomy (GTDB): domain Bacteria; phylum Actinomycetota; class Coriobacteriia; order Coriobacteriales; family Coriobacteriaceae; genus Collinsella. The sequence continues at coordinate 9,167 of CABUGI010000044.1, forward strand.
CCTGGTGACCGATGAGACCGTCAAGCTGCTGTGCGATCTTGCCCGCGAGGTGAAGCTCGAGGAGCGCCGTGACGCCATGTTCTCCGGCGAGCACATCAACACCACCGAGGACCGCGCCGTCCTGCACACCGCGCTTCGTCGCCCGGCAAGCGAGAAGGGTCAGCTCATCGTCGACGGCCAGGACGTCGTCTCCGACGTGCACGAGGTCCTCGACCGCATGTATGCCTTCGCCGAGCGCGTGCGCTCCGGTGAGTGGAAGGGCGTTACCGGCAAGAAGATCGAGCATCTGGTGTCCATCGGCATCGGCGGCTCCGATCTGGGCCCGGTCATGGCTTACGAGGCTCTGCGTCCCTATGCCGACGCCGGTATCGACTGCCGCTATATCTCCAACATCGACCCCAACGACCAGGCCGAGAAGCTCAAGGGCCTGGATCCCGAGACCACGCTCGTGATCATCGTCTCCAAGACCTTCACCACGCTCGAGACCCTCACCAACGCCCGCGAAGTCAAGACCTGGATGCTCGAGCAGCTCAAGGCTCAGGGCGCCATCGACGGCTCCGATGAGCAGAACGCCGAGGCCGTGGCAAAGCACTTCGTCGCCGTCTCCACCGCACTCGAGAAGGTTGAGGCCTTCGGTATCGACCCCGCCAACGCCTTCGGTTTCTGGAACTGGGTTGGCGGCCGCTATTCCGTTGACTCCGCCGTGGGCCTGTCGTTGATCGTCGTGCTCGGCCCCGAGCGCTTCCAGCAGTTCCTCGAGGGCTTCCACGCCATCGACGAGTACTTCTGCAACACGCCGCTCGAGAACAATGCCGTCGCGCTGATGGGCCTGCTCAACGTCTGGTACGTCAACTTCTTCGGTTCCAAGAGCCACGCCGTGCTGCCGTACTGCCAGTACCTGCACCGTTTCCCGGCCTACCTGCAGCAGCTCACCATGGAGTCCAACGGCAAGCACGTCCGCTGGGACGGCAGCGCCGTGACCTCCGATACCGGTGAGATCTTCTGGGGCGAGCCCGGCACCAACGGCCAGCACGCCTTCTACCAGCTGCTGCACCAGGGCACTGTGGTGGTTCCGGCCGACTTTATCGCTTTCGCCAACACTGCCAACCCTGCGACCGACAGCGGTCAGGACGTGCACGAGCTGTTCCTGGGCAACTTCCTGGCCCAGACCAAGGCGCTCGCCTTTGGCAAGACGGCCGACGAGGTGCGCGCCGAGGGCACGCCCGAGCAGATCGTCCCGGCCCGCTGCTTTGAGGGCAACCGCCCGACGACCTCGATCTTTGGCGACACGCTGACCCCGTTCGCACTCGGTGAGCTCATCGCCCTGTACGAGCACATCACGTTTGTCGAGGGCACGGTCTGGGGCATCGACTCCTACGACCAGTGGGGCGTTGAGCTGGGCAAGCAGCTTGCCAAGCAGATCACCCCGGCCTTCCACGACGACGCCGCCAAGGCCGAGCAGGACGCTTCGACCCAGGCGCTCATCGAGTTCTATCGCGCGCATCGCAAGTAGTCGCTGCTGTTAACGTATCGCGCCTTATAGTCAGGGGCCCGTATCCTATCGGATGCGGGCCCCTTTGCTTTTGCCGTGGTCCCGGGGCGCACGGCCTTTGTGGAACATCGCCGGGGCGTCGCGCGCTGCGAGAACCCTGCGCCTAGATCTCGGCCTCCGCATGGCCTCGCTGCGCCTCGGGCAGCTCCCCGTAGAGCGGATGGTCTTCGAGCCTAAAGCGCTCGACCTGTTCGGGAGTGCGACCGCGTACAAAGAGCCACGAGCGATCAATCGGCGTCGCCATGAGCGTGCTGGGCAGCGCGTCGGCGCGGTCGGAAAACACCCGGGCACTCTCGGGATCCTGGAACGCCAGCACCAGATGCGTGTCGCAGTTGCCCATGATGGAGCGTGCGCGTGCCTCGCCATAGAGCGCATCGAGCTGGTTGGTCGACTGCAGCAGCAGCGTTGCCCAGATGTTGCGGCTTCGGATAATCGAGAGCACGTTGTCGATCTGGGGGATCTGCAGATTTGCGAAGTCATCGAGCATAAAGCGCACGGGCACGGGCAGGCTGCCGCCGGGCTGCCTATCGGCCTCACGAATGAGGCCCATAAACGCCTGCGAAATAAAGAGGCCGGTCAGCGGATCGAGATTGCGGTCAATATCGCTCACGGTTACAAACAGGGCGCAGGGGGTGTGTCCCATGGAAGCGAAGTCCACCTGATGGCACTCACGATAGAGCTGTGCCGCACCGTCGAATCCCAGACACATGACCTTTTCGGCAAGGATGCCGACGATGCTCGCGTGCATGCGCTCGGCATTTTGCGTAATGGCGTAGCGCCGCCATAGCGAGAGGGCATAGCTTTGGGGGTCGGTCGTGATCAGATCGTCAAACAATCGGGCCGTGGCACCGTCCTGCAGGTGCTCGATCAGCTTGATGACCGAGCTGATCGTCTGCTCGTCGGCGGGTAGCTGTTCGGTGACGTAGGCGATAAGGCACGACAGCAGGTTTGCCGCCGCATGATCCCAAAAAGGCTGGTTGTTGTCCTCGATGGGGCAGATGGCCTTTGCCACCGAGAGGATGTCCTGCTGGTTGGGCCTGCCGTCCGCCTTGCGGCGAATGTGCCTCAGGGGGTTGTAGCCGCAGCGCTCGATGCCGGGCGCAAGGGCCGGGACGGTGTTGAGGTCGGCGAAGTTGAGACATTGCACGCGGTAACCGTGGGCTGCCAGCACGGGTCCCACTTCGCGACAGAGCGTGCCTTTGGTATCGAGCACGATGTAGCTTGCGTTCATTTGCAGCAGGTTGGGCTTGAGGACGTTTCGGGTCTTGCCGGCTCCCGAGGGGCCGATCACAAGTGCGTTGTTGTTGAGTCCCGTTTGGCGGGTGTCGCAGGAAAGCGTTCGATCCTTGGCGAGGATGGTGGACGATGCGGACTCAGATGCGGCGAGGCGGCTGGTGAGGTTAGACATGGGCGACCTCCTTGGTGGTCGAGAGGATTTCGTGGGCAAAGCCGAGCTCGACGGCGCGCTCGGCCGAAAGGTAGGTGTCTTTTGCAGTGAGGGACTGGATGCGCTTGGGCGTGAGGCCGCTGCGGTCCGAGAGGATTTGCGTGAGGGTCTTGCGGGTCTGCATGAGACGCCGGCTGGTTTCCTGCAGCGCAAGTGCCGAGCCGCCTGCCCCCTGGGGGATCAGTGGGTCGTGAATCATGAGCTCTGCATGGGGCGCCATACGGCGATCGTCGCCGCCCATAAAGATCACAGCGCCCATGGACGCGGCGAATTCCAGGCAGACGGTGCGGATGGGGCACGATGCGAGGCGCATGGCGTCATAGATCGCAAGACCCGATCGCACGCTTCCGCCGGCGCTGGCGACAAATATGGTGATGGGGCGGCTGGGGTCGGTGGCATCGAGCAGGCGGATCTGCTGGCATAGGTCGTGGGCCATCGGGGTTTCGATGTTTCCCATGACGGAGAGCTCGCGACGGGCGAGCATCTCATCGTAAATGCTGGTGAGCGTGATACCTCGGGCGGATTCACGCATGGTGAGGGGGCTGATGATGGGGGAATGATTGGTGTCCATGAGGACTCCTTTCTGTTGGTTGTGTTGTGGAATAGGATTGTTGCCCGCGGAGGGGCTGGCGGGCTACAGGGTTCGTCCGAGCCTGAGATCGAGCTCGGTTGTGGGGCAGGCTGCCTGTTCGTGCGGCTCGCAAGCGCCAAGGGCTCCAAAGCGATAGAGCGTTGCGGCGGGCGTGGTGTAGGCGAGCCGCAGCTGATGCTCGACAGGGGCACATCCGTCATTTTTGTAATGAGCCGCGTAGCATTGCGCGATGCTGGCGTTCATCTCGCTGCCATTGCGATGGCGCTCAAACTGGCGTCTGCAGGTCTCGATGATCTTTGCTACCGACTTGGGTGCCGTCGCGGGAACAAGGGCGAGATAGCCCTCAAATAGCTCGTTGATGCTCAGGAGGCACAGCAGGTCGATCAGCGTCCTTATGGCTGCTCCCTCGGCAGAAAAATGCGCGGTCATGCGGTTATATCGGTTGCGGTCGACGATGGCCGCATGGGGTCTTGGAGTTTTCTGCCCCGTGGTCCCGGGCTTTTGCCGCGCCTGTGTATTGAGCTCGACGTTGCAGCGCTTGAGGCCGTCCAACGGAAGGAACAGTGCGGTGCGCAGGGTGTTCCGCTTGCTTTCGAGTTCATGACGCTCGTCGGGTTCCCATTCGAGCTTGAGTTTCGTGTCGAGCGCCGTAAGCATATGGGCTAGGCAGCCTACGGTAAGAACGTACGAATCGTTGTCGCGTTTTGGGGCATAGGGGTCTGTCAGCTTGCGAATGTCGGGGTCGCCCATGATCTTTGTGCAGCGCTTCAGCAGTTGAGGGTGGTCGGCCAAGATCGTCGCGAGCGGTAGCGACGCGTAGTTCTTGATGGTCGCGGCGGCAAAGGCGGCGTCATATTCGTTTGCATATGCTCGCTCAATGCGGGCATCCAGAATGCTTTTCTTATCGCCGTCTTCAGCGTGGTGGTTTGTCATAGCTTCTCCAATCGGTTGATGTTCGTGCTGTTTGTTGATGTGCTGGTTGTCGTGAGTGATGCGCTTGCCGTGGGTGATGTGCTGACGTTGGGGTGCTATGCGGTTTTCAATGAGCCCGTGAGGCAGTTGCTGCAGGGGCGGGATGGAACGGCCCATGCAAGGCGGAAGGCATCGTGCTCAAAATCGAGACAGCAATGCCCTGGGTGCCTCACATGTGGCAGTTACCTCATTAAGTTGTCATTGCGTTTGGGGTTGTACTTTGCCGATCTTCTTTCTCTTACACGCTGAAAACTGAAACTGAATATGCTCGATCAAACGATGACCGGTAGTGTCGAGAAAGTTGGTGTAGAGCCCGATCCGAAGCGAGTCGGCCCGGCGTCCTGGAATCTGGAATACGGTTGATATCCTATGCCGCCTCG
>CABUGI010000045.1 GCA_902491055.1 uncultured Collinsella sp.
CACGTTGCACTTTACCAAACAAGAGTATTCGTATATAACGTTTAAAAAATGCAGCGTTTTGCTAGAAACATGCACACAACAATCCTGCGTCACCATGGATGGCAACTGATGCGCTCCACGAAAGGAATCTCTATGACCGAGCTCCAAGAACTCCGTCGCTATCGTCGCGATCTCCATCGCATTCCGGAGCTCGATTTCGATCTTCCGCAGACCATCGCCTATATCGAGGACGTGCTGGCACCGCTCGACTGCGAGGTAGTTCATCCGTGTCCGAGTTGTGTCTGTGCGTTTTTCGATGCTGGCGTGGGCGCCTCGCATGCTACGGCGATTCGTGCCGATATGGACGCGCTGCCCATCGAGGAGGCGACGGGCGCGGCTTTCGCTTCGTGTCATCCCGGCAAGATGCATGCCTGCGGCCACGATGGGCATATGGCTATGGCACTTGCCGCCGCAACCTATGTGGACCGTACGATTCGCGAGCAGCCGGGTGCGCTTAAGCGCAACGTGCTCTTTGTGTTTCAGCCTGCCGAGGAAACGACCGGTGGTGCCAAGACGGTGTGCGAAAGCGGCGTGTTCGAGCGCTGTGGCGTCGACCGCATCTTCGGGTTTCATGTTTGGCCCGACCTTCCCGCCGGCATGCTGGCGAGCTGTTCTGGCCCACTGTTGGCGCGCTCGAGCGAGACGCATATCCACATCCACGGAGCGAGCATCCATATCGCCAAGACCTACGGCGTGCCGGTCGAGGAGTCGCACGATGCGGCCCTGGCGGCAGCGAAGTTTTTGGTTGCCGAGCGCGAGCTGATGGACGAGCTGGGCGCCAACGAGCCCTGCATCGGTAAGTTTGGCTTGCTGCAGGCTGGTACGGTCTGCAATGCGGTGGCGGGGGAGGCACACGTCGCCGGCAGCCTGCGTGTGTTTACGGACGATATGTTCGACCGTGCGCGCGAGGGCGTACGCCGCGTGCTGGACGAGGCCTGTGCCGCGACGGGCTGTACGTATGATCTGGACTTTGCTGAAGGGTATCCGCCGGTCGATAACGATCCCGAGCTGTTTGCCCACATTGCACCCGCCCTTCCCGAGTTGCAACTCGTTGACGAGCCGTTGCTGATTGCCGAGGATTTTGCCTTCTATCAGCGTCATCTGCCGGGAGTGTTTTTCTTGCTGGGCACGGGCGTGCCGGCCGGGCAAGACAACCCAAATGACGCCGAGAGCTGCCCTGCTTACGCGACAAGCGCCCTGCATACCGACACCATGCTCTTTGACGAGAAGATCCTGCTCGAAGGCCTCGACGTCTACAAGCGACTGCTTTCGCTTGATTGGGTCTCTGTGTAATTTACTCAGAAAATACGAACAAATGTTTGCTATAATTTAGGTGTAAGTCTATAGAAACGTTTGACGTTATTAACGCAAGGCGATACTATGATTGCATCCTATAAAGACAGAGATACCGAGCACTTTGCTATGGGTATTCGGGTCAAGAAGTTTGCTCCCTTTGAGCGTGTTGCTTTGAGGAAGATTCGACAGCTTCAGGTCTGCGTTTCTCTTGATGACCTCCGCGTCCCTCCGGGCAATCGTCTTGAAGCGCTGAAGGGCGATCGCGCCGGTCAATATAGCATCCGTGTCAATGAGCGCTATCGGGTTTGCTTTGAGTGGAGACAGGGGATGGCTTGGAATGTCGAAATCGTCGATTATCACAAGTGATGAGACTGCGTCCGATTTGCTGCCGCCGGTGACTCCTGGTGAGCTTCTCAAAGAGGAATTTCTTGTTCCTATGGGCATTTCTCAGTATCGTCTTGCTAAGGAGACCGGGATTCCGGCTCAACGCATTGGGCAGATTATCTTGGGAAGGCGTCGTGTGACGGCCGACACCGACCTTCGCCTTTGCCGCTACTTTGGCCTGACGGATGGATATTGGCTGCGCGCCCAGATAGCGTTCGATCTCGAGGCGGAGAAGAGGCGCATCGAACCGGAACTGGATAAGATCGTTCCTGTCCAGCAGGTTATCGCATTATAGTGTTCAAAGATGGTGAGGTTGGAGTGACGATGGGGCGACGCCGGCAGACTGCCGTGTATAGTCCGGGTGGGTGCGGGTGCGGCTTGCTGCTGCTCCCGGTTATTGCTGTGAGCATTGGCGTGATGTTTGCGCTTGCTGGACTGGCCGCGGCAGCACTCGTGCTGTTGATTGCGGCCATTGGCGTGACGATTTGGCTCTGCTGCAATCGCGAGCGACGCTGTGCCGACGGTAAAACCAATGTCGGCTGGGTCGTATTCCTGGTCATTGCGTACCCGCTGAGTGTCAGCTACCTGGTGTTCTTTGTCCTGTTGATGATCAGTGCCTTTACCGGGGAAGCCGTCACGGTGGGATAAGCTTCGATTTGCTTCTTGAGGGTGAAGCGAGGGGCGGACTCTGAATGAACGACGCCCCACATCACGCCCCACATCAATAAGTTTCATTCGTTGTATGGCAATCCGAATGTGCAAGCGTTTGGCGCGAGAGCGCCGCCGCCAGTAACACGGGGATGCAGGCCGTGATCGGCAACCTCCATGCCAGCTCATCGCAAAAGCGCGTCAACGTCGCGCCTGACCACAGGCATGCCCTGTTCGAGCTTATGGGTGTACCCGATGCGGCAGCTATGCTTTTCGACACGCGGCGTGAGTTTGTCGATCTTGAGCTCAATAGCCGCGCGGCTGCGCGGGTTGGACGCGATCGCCCCGACCAGCGTCACGACGCCGCCGATGAGCGCCACCACAATAGATTCCATAAGGACCTCCCAACAGGACATAGGCCAACTTGCGGGCCCATCATCCGCTATGGTCATAAATCAGCTGACAGCTGAATCATCGCTATAAAACGCGAGTTAAAATGTCCAAAAATTGATGGACGGTTCGCAGAATTTGAAAGGGTTACTGGGAAAGCAAAGCTGCGAGAAAGGAAGAGGCATGGCTAAGAAGACGGAAGAGAAAGAAACGGTTGGAAAGGCCAAAGGCTTCGAGATACCCATCGACGAGGAGTCGGCCGGCAAGGTGCTCGATACCATCTACAGGAGCGCGCTGAACGGTGTCTCTAAGGTGAGTCGTTCAGTCGACGAGATGGTTGCTGACTACATGGGGAAGGCGAAGTCACCCGATGAAGCCGCGAAGGCACTCGCAAAGTGGCAGGTCATGAAGTGCGGAACTTCGGGATTCGTCACCGGGCTTGGGGGCTTGATTACGCTTCCAGTCGCCATTCCCGCGAACATAAGCAGCGTTATGTACGTCCAGATGCGCATGATCGCCTGCATCGCGAAGATGGGTGGCTATGACGTCACGTCCGACCAAGTCCAGACGATGGTATACATGTGCCTCACAGGTACGACGATGAGCGATCTGGTCAAAATAGGGCTCATCAAGACCGGGACCAAGTCGCTTGAGGCTGCAATCAAGAAGATTCCCGGCGCGGCGCTCGTGAAGATCAACCAGAAGATCGGCTTCAGATTTATCACGAAGTTCGGCGAGAAAGGCATCATCAACCTCGGGAAGATGCTGCCCCTCGCCGGCGGCGTGATTGGCGGCGGCGTGGACGTGGCATCGACGAGCATCATTGCTAAGAACGCCATCAGGATGTTCATGGAGGGCGAGGACCCCGATGGAACCCTGCCCACTGAAGCGGAGATCGAAAGCATCGAAGACGTTGAGGTGGAAAGCGACCTGCTTTAGTCCTTGTTACACGCCCCACACCCCATCGCCTAGCCTATGCCGCAGAGGCTGCCCGGCTGCTGTGCGTCGTCCGCGCCGTATGCTGCTTCCTTCCAAGAGCCTCCAGAGCGGCTAATTGTGTGCCCTGCGCCCGTGCTCCCCGCAGATCAGTCTCAGGGTGGATTGCCGTTGGTGCCTGAGCGCCCGAGTCTACTCTCCAGCATTCCTGACGCCTTTGGGCGCATTTGGAACGCATTCGTCTATCTTTCGCTATTTGTTTTCTTCGCTGGAAGCCATTTTTTCGTTTTTCATTCCACGGGCGCCAAACAAAATTATCCGATGTGGTTTCTCGTGATTGAGTATTTTGTCTTCGTCGACGGTCTCGTAGTGCTCATTCATTTTGTGTTGCTCGATAAACGCCGCCTTCGCCGGCGGTTTGAGCTACTCGATAGATATCGCGGTAAAAAGCTTGCAAAGCTCTGGCTCAAGGCATTGGGTGCGCTGCTCCTATGCATGATCGTCATAGTCGCGGTTGCCAATGCGACCGGCGTCGTCGATACCTCCGCTACCTAAAAGAAAAGGGCCCCATTGGGGCCCTTTGCAGTTGCACTTAGATGCGGTTCATCTGAGCGGCGACTTTGTTGTACCAGTCCTGCCACGTGGGCGGGCAGTACTTTTTGGCTGCTTCCGGGGTAAGGGTGGAGCCGTAGTTGGCGCCCAGATAGGCAACGTGAGCGGAGATGCCCTCGCTCCAGCTGCCAAAGCTGCGCCAACCGCCGCCACGTGCACTCCAGCCCCAGGCGTTGAAAGAATTGGCGCAATAAGCACCCTTGGTGCTCTCGATGCAGGCGATGGCGGGGGACCAACGGGGGTCGACACCGGTATTCCAAGCGGCGACGGCAAAGTTATAGCCCTGGCCTGCCATGGGGGAGCCGGCGAGATAATTGTCGATGCGGCTCGTCCACTCATTAATGAACGAATCGTAATCGGAGCTACCGGTATTGGCGTTGTTCACCGTGGTGTCGATGGTGGTGTTGGTGTTGGTGGCCTGGCTGCTGGAATTGCTGCCACTCACGCCCTCGCCCGAGAGCTTTTCGGCGGCAGCGGCCTTATCGGCCTCAAGCTTGGCAAGCTCGGCGGCATTTTCCTGCTCGGCTTTTGCCTGCGCCTCGCTGCGGAGCTGCTGAGCCTGCGCCAGCGCATCCTCGGCGTTTTTCTGCTCTGCCTCAAGCTGAGACTTGGCCTGCTGGAGCTCAGCCTTGTTCTGCTCGAGTTCGGTTTGCATGTTATTGAGCTCTTCGATCTCGTCGACGCTCGAGCTCGTGATCTGGTTGGTGTATTTGCAAGTCGTGATGAACTCGCCCAGGCTCTGCGCATTGACCAGGAAGCTCACGATAGGATTGGTGCCCTTCTGATACTTGTACAGATCGCGCATGGCGGAGCTTGCCTTGGCCTGCTGCTCGGGAAGCTTAGCCTCGATTTCCTCGATGCTTGCCTCATTGGAATCAATCTGCTTTTGCAGGTCATCGAGTTTGGTGCGGGCGTCGTTGTAGGCGCTCGTGGCGGCTTCAATCTTCTGCTGGGCTGCGGAAAGCTGGTCCTGCGTTGCCTGCGAGGCGGCATACGCCGCAACGGGGGAGAGCATCGGCGTGGCCGTCAGCGCAACGGCGAGCACGCCGCTCGTGATGATACGAGCCGGCTTCGACGCAATGAGCGCTGCGGTGCGATGATTCGAATGCTGCATCCAGTCCCTCTGCAATCAATCGTAGGTTATGGTTCGAACGGTATTCTACTACTGCTTTCGACCTCAACTTGAACCTTAAAGGTTCCAAAGGGTCAAGTTGAACTTGAGGCTTTGGCTTTGACCTGCAGTTATGATGAATTGTTGAGAAACCATAGAGTTCAACTTTAACGTTACAGAGCTCTGTTTGAGAGGGGTTTTGGGCTGTAAAAGCCATCTCAACGTGGGGTTTTATAACTACAGCGTGCCCTTCTGGCGAGCCTGCTCAATCTCTTCGAGGGCCTCGGCGGGAGTGAACGAACAGGTGCCGTCGCCGAGTTTGATTACCTGGATATCGTCGCCGGCGTAGACCTCTCCGCCCTTTAGCACCACGCCGAAAACGCCCTCGTGGGGAAAGATGCAGTCGCCAGCGAGATAGTAGATGGCGCAACGGGTGTGGCAGACCTTGCCGATTTGGCTGATTTCGACAAGCACCTCGCTGCCTAGCTTGAGCTGTGTGCCCAAAGGGAGCGAGAGCAGATTGATGCCCCGGGTTGTGAAGTTCTCTCCAAAGTCACCCTCGTGTACGTCGAGCCCGCGTGTCTGCGCCGTCTGGATGGACTCCGCGGCTAAAAAAGAGACCTGGCGGTGCCAATGTCCGGCGTGTGCGTCGGAGGTGAGGCCAAATTGCTCTATAACGGTGTCGTGTCCATCGGCGACGGGCGACTTGCGCGTGCCCTTGCGTGCCGACGTGTTGATCGAGACGATGCGGGCGGGTCCATTGTAGGCGTCGTTTGCCGTGCACAGGGGAGCGGTCGCTTTCGCATGTTCCGCCAGCTCGCGCCTCGCGGCATTGAGGATGGGATTATCGGTCGGATGGTCTTGGGGCACGTGTGCGCCTTTCGCTCGAGGATGTCAATACGCTGAATCCTACAACAATGGTAGGTTCATTGCCCATTGTCATACAACGGTGAGCGCCGTCTTCGTGCTGGACGATTACGTCGATTGCCATAGATACGGTGGAGCTTTGGGCGCCGGCGGCTTGGCACGCTAGAATAAATCAGTTGCACAAAGACCGCCCGTCGTGTGGGCAGTTCTAGATAGGAAGTTTCCATGGCATTGCAGTTTACAGAGCGCGAGTTTATCCCCGTGCTGCTCGGCGGCGACATCAACGCGTATTCGGTGGCGCGCGCTTTCTACGAGGAGTATCGGGTTAAGAGCCTGGTCTTTGGCAAGTACCAGACCGGCCCTGCGTATCGCAGCCAAATTATCGATTACACGCCCAACGTGGATATCGATACCATGCCGGTCATGATCGAGACCGTTAACGGCGTCGCACAGGCCAATCCTGATAAGAAGATTATTCTCATGGGCTGCGGCGACAACTACGTCGCGCTTGCCGCGCAGGCTCAGGACGCCGGCCAGCTTGCCTCGAACGTCATCGCGCCCTATGCGCCCTACAGCATGCTCGAACAGTGCCAGAAGAAGGAGATCTTCTACGAGCTGTGCGAGAAGCACGGTGTGCCCTATCCGCACACGTTTACCTTTACCATGGCGATGCTCAACGCTCAGGGTGAGGCTTCCGCCGAGGCACTCGACCAGATCGACTTCCCCTTTCCGATGATCCTGAAGCCCTCTGACGGCATCATGTGGTGGGAGCACGAGTTCGAGGGTCAGAAGAAGGCCTACGAGATTGCCGATCGCGCCGAGCTGGAACAGGTCATTCGCGATGTGTACGTCAGCGGCTACACTGATGACCTCATCTTGCAGGACCGCGTGCCCGGCAACGACGAGTACATGCGCGTGCTTACCAGTTATTCCGACCGCAACGGCAAGGTTCGTATGATGTGCCTGGGCCATGTGCTGCTCGAGGAGCATCAGCCCCATGGTGTCGGCAACCACGCTTGCATCATTACCGAGCCCAACGACGAGCTCATGGGCGGCGTGCGCAAGTTGCTCGAGGACCTTCACTTTGTGGGCTATTCCAACTTTGACGTAAAGTACGACGAGCGCGACGGCTCGTTTAAGTTCTTCGATTTCAACACGCGCCAGGGCCGCAGCAACTACTACGTTACCAACAGCGGCTTTAACGTTGCCAAGTATGTGGTGGACGAGTATGTGTTCAACCGCCCGTTTGAGCCGGAGTTTGTGACGGCGCAGGACGAGGCCCTGTGGATGGTCGTTCCCATGGGCGTCGTCGACAAGTACGTCAAGGATCCCGAGCTGCGCGCTAAGGTGCATCGCCTGGACAAGGAAGGCAAGGGCGCCGACCCTTCGTTTATGAAGGGCGACTTTGTCTTTAACCGCTGGCTGCGCATGTGGCACACCAAGCTGCGCCACTTTAAGCTGTTCAAGACGTATTACAAGTAGATGAGCGCGGCGCCCGTCCGGTTTGCATCGGGCGGGCGCGGGTATGATACGCGCAATTGCGCAAGCGTCACCAAGGAGGCGGCGATGGAAAAGCTGGGAGTTATCGGCGGCATGGGCGCCGAGGCCACGTCGTATTACTACGACCAGGTGGTGCGTCATACGGCTGCTGCCTGCGATCAGGAACATATCGACATGGTGGTGCTCTCCAAGTCGACCATGCCCGACCGCACGTTGGCCATTAAGACCGGCGAGCATGCCAAGCTGCTGGCGACCATGAAAGAGTGTGCCCAGGCACTCGAGTCGCTGGGCTGTGCGCACATTGCCATTCCCTGCAACACGTCGCACTACTTCTACGACCAGATCCAGTCGTTTACGAAGGTGCCGATTATCCACATGCCGCGTGAGTCGGTGCGCTATGCCCTTGCGGGTGCGGTGATGGGGGAGTGCGAGTTCGACCCCAACCTGAGTATGCCGGTCGAGCCGGTGCACAAGATTGGCATCATGGGCACCGACGGTACCGTGGGCGCGGGCGTCTACGGCCGCGAATGTAAGGCTGCGGGTGTTGAGGTTGTCTATCCCAGCGAGAAACGTCAGAACGATGTGATGTCGCTTATCTACGATGATGTGAAGGCCGGACGTGAGCCCGATATGGATAAGTTCGACCGCGTGATGTGGGAGTTCGCCCGTAGCGGCTGCGACCGCGTCATCATGGCCTGCACGGAGCTCTCGGTGTTGCAAAAGTACCGAGAGATGCCCGAGATCACCCTCGACGCCATGGATGTCCTGGTGCGCGAATCCATCATCCGTAGCGGCGCTCCCTACCGCCTCTAGCTTCCGACCTGTCAAAAAGGGACAGGTTAATTTTGGTAGGTTTTATCTGGTGAAACAGTAAAGGCCTCGGCTCGTTTGGTTCGAGCCGAGGCCTTTTGCGTTGGGCGGTTGCTGTCGGTGGTGAACTAGAACAGGAAGCCGATGGCGATGAGGGCGATGCTGACGATGAGCACGGCGATGTCCAGGCCCTTGATGGGGTAGCGCTTGTACGAGCTGGCGCGCGTACGCAGGTAGAAGCCGCGCTGTTCTGCCGCCAAGGCTGTGGCATCGGTCTTGCCCACGCTCGAGATGAGCAGTGGCACGCACAGTGGCAGCATGAGCTTAAGCTTCTTGATGGGGTTCTTGGTGTCGTACTCGACGCCGCGTGCGGTCTGCGCCTCCATGATGGCGTTCATCTCCTGACCAAACACCGGCACAAAGCGCAGCGCCGTGGTAAAGGTGAAGGCATAGCGATACGGTACGTGCAGCACCTCGACGCAGGCGTTGGCAAGGTCGTTGAGTTTGGTCACCATGAGCATGAGGATGAGTGGTAACGCCACGCCCAGTAGGCGCAGACAGGCCTTCGATCCTGTGATGAGGCCCGTGTCGGTGATAAAGCCCCACACCACGTTGCCATCGCGCATAAAGGCCAGCTGGAGCACCAGCATGATAAGCGCGAGCGGGATCAGCAACTTGAGCAGCGAGAACAGACGGTCGACGACGCCGGCATAGGCACCCAGCGCAAGGGTGAGTGCCAAAAAGCCCAGCAGCGCCACGTAGGTGTCGGACAAGAAGATGCCGACGATGATGGCGGCGGCGAGGCCCAGTTTGACGACGGGGTTCAGGCGATGCAGCAGCGTGTCACCCGGCATGTAGTCGATGACGTTAACCACGGTGGACCATCTCCTTGGTAATTCGAACGACATCGGTGACCTCGCTCACCTGCGCAAAAGCGGGCGAGACAGAAGATGCCAGACGGCGCGAGAGCTCAATAACCTGGGGAGGCTCCACGTAGGCACGCCGCATGAGATCGATGTTCGAGAATAGCTCGTGCGTGCGGCCGCGGTCGAGGATGCGACCGTCGGCCATTACCACAATGCGCTCGGCAAAGTCGGAGACGACTTCCATGTCGTGGCAGACCATGATGACGGCGCAGCCGCGCTCGGCCATGGTGCGTACGGTCTCCATGACGGTCATGCACTCGCGGTAATCAAGGCCGCTCGTGGGTTCGTCGAGCACGACGATCTTGGGCTCAACCACTACGACGGAGGCAAGCGCCACCATTTGTCGCTGGCCGCGCGAAAGCGAGAAAGGCGCCTCATCGGCAGGCAGGCCAAAGCGGTCGATGACGAGTTGGGCACGACGCAGAGCCTCGGCGCGGTCCATGCCACCAAGCTCCAAGCCAAAGGCGACCTCCTCGAGCACGGTGTCCTTGCAGATCTGACGGTCAGGGTTTTGGAAGAGGGTCGCGACCTCGCGGGCAATGCGGCTCGTGGGAACGGCTGCGGTATCCAGTCCCGTGACGCGCACGCTGCCCGAGGCGGGCTTGAGCAGGCCCGTGAGCAGCTTGGTGAGCGTGGTCTTGCCGGCACCGTTCTGGCCGACGATGCCCACGAGCTCGCCAGGATAGAGCGTCAGGCTAAGGTCGTGTACGGCGGCTCCGCCATTGGGATAGGCAAACTCAACATTGTCGAAGGTGAGTACGGGTTCGGCGTCCTTGGCATGAGGGCGCAACGACGGTGCATGCGGGGAACCGGCGGGCGCCTGAGCTTCGATAGCCGCGTGTGCGGGGTCGACGATGCCCAAAATCAGGCGCTCGGCCTCATCGACATCCAAGCAGGGGGTACCGCTTACCAGGCCATCGGCCTCGAGGCTATTGAAGATACGTGTGACGCGAGGGCAGTCGACGCCGATGGCACGGAGCTCATCGGTATGCGCGAAGACCTCGTGTGGCTCGCCTTGCAGCGCGATTTCGCCATGGTTGAGCACGAGCACGCGGCTGCAGTACTCCGAGAGCAGGGCGACCTTTTGCTCAACGACGACGATGGTGATTCCAAGTGCGCGGTTTGCCTCACGCAGCGTCTCGAAGACCAACGTGGAGCTGGCGGGGTCGAGTGCCGCGGTGGGCTCGTCGAGAACCAAGACGCGCGGACGCATGGCGAGGATGGCGGCGATGGCTACCTTTTGCTTCTGTCCGCCCGAGAGGGTGGCGATCTCGCGGTCGCGCAGGTCGCTGATGCCGACGGTCTCGAGCGTTTCGCTCACGCGCTGCTCGATCTGGTCGTGGGGAACGCCAAAGTTCTCGAGGCCAAAGAGCATCTCGTCCTCGACGACCGAAGCGACCATCTGCGTGTCGATATCCTGCAGCACACTGCCGACGATTTGCGACACGTCGGTGAGCGAGACTTCGCAGGTGTCGTGGCCGTCGACCATGACGGACCCAAAGAACGTGCCGGTGTGGTGGTGGGGCACGGCGCCCGACAGACAGGCGGCAAGCGTGGACTTGCCGGCGCCCGAGGGCCCGATGATGCCGATGAAATCTCCCTTGTTCACGCTGAGCGAGATGTGGCTGAGCGCCTGCTCGGTCTGCGTGCCATAGGAGAACGAGACATCGTCGACGTTGATGATCGTTTCCATGGATACCTTTCATAGTCATTGGGGACGTTCTTAAATGACTAGTCGTTTAAGAACGTCCCCAAGAGCTAGCCGTTTGGGACAGTCTTTGGTGGTGAAGCACGGAGACGGCTTTACGAGGGGCCTCAGGTTGGCGTGAAAGAGGAGCGAAGCGTACTTGGGTACGCGAGCGACGAATGAACGCCAAGATGGGGTGGCTCGTAAAGCCGAGCGGGTTAGTTGAGCTTCAGGGCCTTCTGAATGGGCAGGTAGAGGGCGCCGACCAGAATGGCGTTAAAGACGGCGGTCATGGCAACGACGGGCAGCATGGCGGCGGCGAGCTCGCCGACCACGCCGAGCATGGCCATCTTGATGATCATGAAGATGACGCCGGAGACAAAGGTGGTCAGGAAGGTTGCGACAATGGCGATGGCGGGCTTGACCTGACCGTTCTTGCCGGCGGCGTTGACGATGCCGGCCATGAGCATGGCGGCGATGCCCTCGGCGGCAAAATCGACGAACGGCGAAGTGGTGGTGATCTGGATCACGGCAGCCGAGATGAGGCCAATGACGAGCGCCTGGCCGATGTTGGGACGAACGACCAGGATGGTGAGGCAGAAGGCCGAGATGATGAACTCGGGGCTGATCATGCCGCCCGAGATGCCCGAGATGGCCTTGCCGACGGTGAAGTTGAGGATGAAGCCGGCGGCGAGCAGGATGGCAAGCAGGACGAGGGCGCGGACATCGAGTTTGCCACGGTCGGCGGTCTGGACGGTGCGGGGCTGGGTGGCGGTGGTGTTCTGAGACATGGTGAAAATCCTTTCGGAATGGGAGTGCAAGAGAAAAGCGGAGGCGCGTGATGCGAATGCGATCGGGCTCGAGATAGAAAAAGGCCCCCGGTCGAAACCGGAGGCCTTCCAATCACCTAGAGCGCAAAAACAGGCGTGAGGGACTCACTGTCGACCGATCGTATTCGCATCACGCCACCACCAGTTGTTGAGAGACTTCATCGTGTTCTTCATGTTGGTGGCTCCTTTCGTGATGCCGTGGCGCGGTCGCACCTAGTTGCTGTTGCGCTGCACTATAGCACAGCGAAGTGTGTGCGGGGAAATCTTTTTTAAAAAGATTTCAGGCGGGTTTCCCACCGGCCAAAAGAGCGGGCTGAGCGGGCGAGGCTGCCATTGCTACCTTGCCCGCTCAGCTAGGACGTTACTCCTTATTGCGACGGTAGAGGAAGTAACCGCCCGCGGAGATGACGGCAACGCCAGCGATGGCGAATGCAGCCACCACGCGGCCATCAAAACGATCACCGGTGGTGGGCAGGCCGCCCTTGGTGTTCGCCTTGTTGGTGGTTACCGTGGTCGTGGTGTCCGACTTGCCAGGCTTCTCGGGCTTGGTGGTGGGCTGCTCGGGCTTAGCGGGCTGCTCGGGGGTACCGGGCTGCTCAGGAGTACCAGGCTGCTCGGGAGTGCCAGGCTGATCCGGGGTTACCGGGTCGGTGGCAAGAGCGTCCTTGGCGTAGGTGATGGACACCTTGAGGCCGTTGGTCTCGGTGTTCAGGTCGCTCGGGGTGAAGGGCTGGTCGAAGTTTTCGGCCTTCTGATAGGCGCGCATCTCCTGGAGCAGGGCCTTGCACTTCTTGTAGGTGTTCTCGGTAGCAGCCTTGCCGGCCTTGTTGGCCAGGGCAGTGCGGTCCTCGGTGGTCGTCTTGGCTAGCATGGCGGCGTCAACTTCCTTGTTCTGCTCGATGAGCTCGTTCTGGAGCGTATCGAGGTAGGCACGGACGCTGATACCAAGGGTGTCAGGGTTCTCAAAGCAGAGCGAGCTGATGTCCATGAGGACGTAGTTGATTGAGTTCTCGGGCTCCTCGTTGTACACGACGTCAGTCTGTTTGCAGTGATCGAAGGAGACGGTCTGATCGCTGAAGTACGGGCTGGCCTCAGTTATTAGAGCGGAGTACAACGGGATGGCGACGGAGTACGCGGCGCGGGAGAGCATTTCCCACTGGATGGTAGCGACTTCGGGGTCATACCCGCGACGAATCTGGAAGAGGTTGATCTCGGTGTTGCGCTCGCTGCCGATGCAATAAACACCATCAGTGTTCGCGTTGAGGCCAGGGACGTTCTCGCCGCGGTTGCCGAAGGCGCGAATCAACTCGAAAGTGCTCCAACCAGACTTGCCAGGCTTGAAGAACAGGGGCTGGATTTCGCTGACCATGGCTCCCTTTTGGTCAGGTTTTCCTTTCTCCTTTACTGTGATAATGTCGTAATCTGTGCCTTCGGTCAGCTGACTACCAAAATAATCGCGGCCTTGCACATAGCGGGACCACTGGTTTACGCCGGAATCGGCGAGGCTTTCGCCATACGTTTGGGCGACATCGAATTTGCCGTCAGCGGAGTATTTGGCGAAACCCTTTTCTTCGGGCATGGATTGGATCTTTTCAGAGTGGAGGCAATTCTCGGTGTCATTGAGGTCGACATCGTAGTTGAGGCTCCCGATATTAGGGTTGAGCGAGGCGATGTTGTCGGTGAGCCTCATGGCGATCCACTGATGGCCGGAAAGTGCGGCAAACAGCCAGGTCTCGTTGTTGTCGGCAATGATGATCTGGTCGTTGGAGCAGACGCCCTGCTCGTCAATCAGGCTGCCGAGGAGCTCGACACCCTCGCGGGCCGTGGCGCTCTCGCCCAGAATGACGCTGGCGTAGTTGTACTCGCCGATGCCGGTCTCCTCGGTGACGGGGTCGGCTTCCTCTGCCTTCTCGTTATAGGAGGTGCTCAGCGTGGCAGAGCAGGAAACGCCCTTTTCGTTGATGCCAGCCTCGGAATATGCGTCGTAACGATCTTCCCACTGAGAGGGGTTGTCGCGAACGA
>CABUGI010000046.1 GCA_902491055.1 uncultured Collinsella sp.
CGAGGCGGCATAGGATATCAACCGTATTCCAGATTCCAGGACGCCGGGCCGACTCACTTCGGATCGGGCTCTACACCAACTTTCTCGACACTACCCGACAGCGTATCCAACCGCAAACGCAGCAAGACACATTCGGCCGTCTTCAAACTTACTCGGACAGAGCCGACTCGGTTTTGTCCGAGTAAACGAATCTCCATCGAACTCCGAACGATTGTTCGATGGATTTCGTGTTGGTTGGAATCGTCTGTGGGCTGGGCTATGCTACCTTGACTATCTATATGACTTAAACGCAGCAAAGGAGCACCGAGAGAGCGAGTATGGCAAAAAACACCGCAAACTATGGTAACGACAGTATCCGCCAGCTCAAGGACGAGGAGCGCGTACGCCTGCGCCCCGCCGTCATCTTTGGCTCGGACGGGCTCGACGGCTGCGCGCATGCCGCCTTCGAGATCCTGTCCAACGCCGTTGACGAGGCGCGCCAGGGCTACGGCAAGCTCATCACCCTTACCGCCTTTCGCGATGGCTCTATCCAGGTAGAGGACAATGGCCGTGGCTGCCCGCTCGACTGGAACCCTTCCGAGAAGCGCTTTAACTGGGAGCTCGTCTTTTGCGAGCTCTACGCCGGCGGCAAGTATAACAACAACCAGGGCGGCGACTACGACTTCTCGCTCGGTACCAACGGCTTGGGCTCGTGCGCGACCCAGTACGCATCCGAGTACATGGACGTCACGGTTTGGCGCGACGGCAACAAGTACTCCCTGCACTTTAAGAAGGGCAAGGTCGTCGGTGCCAAAAAGAAGGCACTCGAGATTGAGCCCAGCGACGAGGATCGCACCGGCACCACCATTAAGTGGCGTCCCGATCTTGAGGTCTTTACCTCCATCAGCATCCCCCACGATTGGTATCGCGAGACAATGCGCCGCCAGGCCGTGGTCAACGCCAACGTGACCTTCCGCCTGCGTATCGAGGGCGACGATGGCGAGTTTTCCGAAGAGGATTTTTGCTATCCAAAGGGCATCGAGGACTACGTGCTCGAGAAGGTCGGTACCGACTACCTCACCGAGCCCTTCTTTATCGAGGCCGACCGTCGCGGTCGCGATCGCGAGGACCTGCCCGACTACAACGTGAAGATTACCGCGTGCATGTGCTTCTCGCGCACCTTCATGATGCAGGAGTACTACCACAACTCATCGTGGCTCGAGAACGGCGGTTCGCCCGAGAAGGCCGCCCGCAGCGCTCTGACCAGTGCCGTCGATGCTTACATTAAGCAACAGGGCAAGTACAACAAAAACGAGAGCGGCATTAAGTGGCAGGATGTCCAGGACTGTCTGGTGCTGGTGACCAACTGCTTCTCCACCCAGACGTCCTATGAAAACCAGACTAAGAAGGCCATCAACAACCGCTTTATCCAGCAGGCTATGACGGCCTTCTTTAAGGAGCGCCTCTCGACTTACCTGATCGAGAACAAAGACGCCGCCAACAAGATCATGGAGCAGGTGCTCATCAACAAGCGCTCGCGCGAGAACGCCGAGAAGACGCGTCAGAGCATCAAGACCAACCTGCAGCAGAAGACCGACATGGCCAACCGCGTGCAGAAGTTCATCGACTGCCGCTCCAAGGACAAGAGCCGCCGCGAGATCTACATCGTAGAGGGCGACTCGGCGGCAGGCGCCATTCGTACCTCGCGCGATGCCGAGTTCCAGGGCGTTATGCCCGTCCGCGGCAAAATCCTCAACTGCCTAAAGGAGGACTATCCACGCATCTTTAAGTCCGACATCATCATGGACCTCATGCGCGTGCTGGGCTGCGGCGTGGAGATCAAGGACAAGCGCATCAAAAACCTTGGCGCCTTTGACCTGGACAACCTCAACTGGAACAAGGTCATCATCTGTACGGACGCCGACGTCGACGGTTACCACATCCGCACGCTCGTGCTCACCATGCTTTACCGCCTGGTGCCCACACTTATCGACGAGGGTTACGTGTATATCGCCGAGTCGCCGCTCTACGAGATCAACTGCAAAGAGAAGACCTACTTTGCCTACACCGAGCTCGAGAAGAACGGCATCCTCAAGGAGATTGGCGACCAAAAGTGCTCCATCAACCGCTCCAAGGGTCTTGGCGAGAACGACCCGGACATGATGTGGCTCACCACCATGAACCCCGAGACGCGTCGCCTGATCAAGGTGGAGCCCGAGGACGTCACCAAGATGGAGACCATGTTTAACCTGTTGCTGGGCAACGACGAAGCGGGCCGCAAGCGCCATATCTCCGAGCACGGCAAGGAATATCTGGACCAGCTGGACCTGCAATAGCAGCAAATCGATAACGACGGCCCATAAGAAGTTCAAGAGGAAATCGTGGCAAAGAAGAAGACGAAGAACCAGCCAAAGAAAAAGCAGGTCAACGCCGAGAACGTCATCGGCCTGCACTCCGAGGTCACCGACCAGCCGATCACGCAGACGCTCGAGGTCAACTACATGCCCTACGCCATGAGCGTCAACGTCTCGCGTGCATTCCCCGAGATCGACGGCTTTAAGCCCTCGCACCGCAAGCTGCTCTACACCATGTACAAGATGGGTCTGCTCAAGGGCGAGCGCCAGAAGAGCGCCAACATCGTGGGCCAGACCATGAAGCTCAACCCGCACGGCGACGCCGCGATCTACGAGACGATGGTGCGCCTGGCGACGGGCAACGAAGCGCTGCTTGCCCCCTTCGTGGAGTCGAAGGGCAACTTTGGCAAGTACTATTCGGGCGACCTGAGCTACGCCGCCTCGCGTTATACCGAGGCCAAGCTCTCCCCTATCAGCGCCGAGATCTTCAAGGACATCGACAAGGACCCGGTCGACTTCGTTGACAGCTACGACGGCGCTATGAAGGAGCCGCGTCTGCTACCCACCACGTTCCCTAACATCCTCGTCTCGGCCAACAAGGGCATCGGCGTCGCCATGGCATCCGACATCTGCGGCTTCAACCTCAACGAGGTCTGCACTGCCACGATGCACTACCTGCAGGATCCCGACTGCGACCTGCTCGAATATATGCCCATGCCCGACTTCTCAACCGGCGGCGAGATCATCTACCGCCGCGAGGAGATGGAAAAGATTATCGAGACCGGCCTTGGCAGCTTCCAAATCCGCTCCCGCTGGCGCTGGATTCCCGAAGAGCGCATCATCGAGGTCTACGAGATCCCCTACACCACCAAGACCGATGTCATCATCGAGCGCATCGTCAAGCTCTCCAAAGAGGGCAAGGTCAAGGAGATCGCAGACATTCGCGACGAGACCGACCTCTCGGGCCTGCGCATCGCCATCGACCTTAAGCGCGGTGTCGACCCCGACAAGCTCATGGCCAAGCTCTATCGCTCGACCACGCTGCAGGATTCGTTCTCGTGCAACTTCAACGTGCTCGTCGACGGCTATCCCCGTGTTATGGGCGTGCGCCAGATTCTGCACGAGTGGGTCAAATGGCGTATTGAGTCCACGCGTCGCCGCATTAACTTTGACCTGGGCAAAAAGTCCGAGCGTCTGCACCTGCTGCACGGCCTCGAGGCGATTTTGCTCGACATCGACAAGGCCATCGCCATCATCCGCGGCACCAAGCTCGAAGCCGAGGTCGTGCCCAACCTTATGAAGGGTTTCGATATCGATGAAACCCAGGCCGAGTTTGTTGCCGAGCTCAAGCTCCGCAACATCAACGAGGAGTACATCCTCAATCGCACCAAGGACATCGCCAAGCTCGAGGGCGAGATTGCCGAGCTTGAGGAGATCCTTTCCAGCGAGGAAAACATCAAGAAGGTCATCAGCGACGAGCTGGCCGCGGTCAACAAGAAGTACGTGATGCCGCGCCGCACGGGCAGGATCGAGCCCCATGAGGTTATCGAAGTAAGCTTGGAGCCCGAGGTCGAGGAGTACCCGGTCACCATCATGCTCTCGCGCGATGGCTACCTTAAGAAGATGACGGACCGCGTACTCAAAAAGGCGACCACGCTCAAGTACAAGGACGGCGACAAACCCTTTATCGAGTTCCCGTCCTCCAACACGCACGAGCTGCTCGTGTTTACCAACAAGAGCCAAGTGTACAAGTGCAAGGTTGCGGCGTTTGAGGACACCAAGTCGGCACAGCTGGGCTCATACCTGCCGACTGACCTTGAGATGGAACCCGACGAGAGTGTCATCTGGGTCATCGACCCCGAGGACTACAAGGCCGACGTGCTGTTTGTCTTTGAGAACGGCCGCGTGGTGCGCGTCGCGCTTTCTGGATACGTCACCAAGACCAACCGCAAACGCCTTAAGAACGCCATCTACGGTGGCAGCAAGCTGCTGCATGCCCAGGTGCTCAAGGAGGACCGCGACATCGCGCTGGTCTCGAGCGACTACCGCCTGATGAACTTCAACACGTCGCTGCTCAAGACCAAGACGACCACCAACACGCAGGGCGTCCAGGCCTTTACCGCCAAGAAGGGCCGCTCGGTCACCACCGTCGGCACGACCGAGGAGATCCTTGGCGCCGGCGTCTCGGCCGAGAAGTTCACCGCGCAGAGCCTCCCCTCAGCCGGTGCCCTCATGAAGGAAAACGACATGCCGAGTTTGTTTGATTAGGACGACGGCAGAACCGCCATAGTTTTACAAAGCAGCGGGGTCCGGAGCGCAGCAATATCGCGCCCCGGACCCCGCTCGTTGCAACGTAGTCGGAATAATAGAAATCCCCGTTTTTCACTCCTGCAATCCCGCGGCACAAGACATGTTAAACCGTTAGCAAAACTTGCAAAAATTAGCAAAAGTTGCAAAAACTAGCAAAACCTGCAAAGGGGCCACCATGGATCGCAGCAAATGTCTCCGCCATGCCAGGCATGCTCGAAGATATTATCGAGCGAACCAAAGAAGCGGCAGATAGCCGCCTCTCATAGTCTCGCGCGTGCATAAGCAGCGTTCAGATTGAGCCAGTCGGCATCGATTGGACATATGCTCAGGAGACTCAGGGTAACTGGCGCACGGACATGAATGGCGTCTTCAGGCAACTCGAGAAGCATGACGTCGGGCTTCTCTCGAAACGACCTATCGGGAACTTTCCGATAAAGACATTGAGTTTTTGCTCGCGATGCTGCCCGATTCTGGCCCCAGCAGGGTCTCGGAGATAGCCAAACGCATGGGCGTTGCCAGCAACTATGCAAGCCAATATAAACGCCGTCTCCTCGAGGACGGCGTCATCGGAGAGCGAGGGCGTGGTCTCGTTGGCTTTGACATCCCCGCATTCAGGGAGTTCCTGAGTGAGAAGGCCTCCTAGCACGCCGAGATTGTCCGCAAGGGCAACGGCGCATGGCAATCAACGATTCACCTGGCAAGGACGGCAAGCACTTCAAATAACGCCGATTGCCATGCACTCTTCTTGTTCTTAGGCAAGCTTGCGAGCGAGCTCTCGCACCTCTTCCAACTTGGGCGAGGAGGCCATGCTGTCACGCTCGGTCATACCGCTGATGGTGACAATGCCCTGGTCCTCCCACTTGCAGTACGCGCAGGTTGACTTGTACATAGCGATCGCCGCATCATAGACGCCCTCGCTGTGGCTATCGAGCAAAAGGGCCGTCTTGGTGAACGGGAAGCCCGTAGCACCGAAGGCGTACAGGCGGTCGATGGCGGCCTTCTCCTGCGCAGTGATATCAAACCAGTAGATGGGCGAAGCAAAGACAACCATATCGGCGCCTTTCAGCGACTCGACCACGTCGGCCATGTCGTCCTTTTGCACGCAGGTGCCCTCATGGGTAAAGCAGTACTGGCATCCCAGACAACCAGCAATCTTCTTGCTGGCAACGCGGACGACTTCGACCGTATGGCCACCCTCCCGCGCGGTCTCGGCAAACGCCTCGGCCATGGTGTCGGTATTGGCGCCCTTGCGCGGGCTACCACTCAATACAACGATATTCATAGAAATCTCCCTCCTTCATGCCGCAGGCGCGCGGCATATTTTTTTGTTTTAACCAAAACGTATGGAGTTATTCAGTCGCCTCGTTTCAGCTACTCCCACTCTTTAGAAGAATCGTTGCTGGAGGCTTGGCATTGAATCGAGGCACGCCTTATTTCAGATATTCCTCAAAGAATGCTTTCAGTTTTTCAAACGGAATGATGTCCATCTGATCGTAAAGGTCGGTGTGGCTGGCACCAGGGATAATGAGCAATTCCTTGTTGTCCCCCATCAGCTTGCCGTACGCGGTTTCGCTGAAATAGCGGGAGTGCGCCTTCTCGCCGTGTACCAGCAACACGGCAGAGCGGATCTCGCCGGCGTACTGCAAAATCGGCATATTCAAAAACGACAGCGAGGACGTCACATTCCAGCCGCCATTGGAGCCCAAGCTGCGGGGATGGTAGCCTCGCGGAGTCTTGTAGTAGGCGTAATAGTCCGCTACAAACTGCGGCGCATCCTCCGGTAGCGGATCGACCACGCCGCCCGCCAGCGCATAGCTGCCGTTTTTATAGTCCTCGGTGCGCTGCGCGTTCAGCGCTTTCCTGCACAGAGAGGAAATCCACCGCTGCGCAGAAGTCCTCGGTGTTGATGTCCGGCGATGCTACATAGCGGGGCGTGCCGCCGCTCTCGCCGGTATAGGACGGGTCAAAGGCAATTGCGAAAAAGCCCAGCTCCGCCATTTTCTGCGCGTACAGACCGGAGGACTGTTCCTTCACCGCGCCAAACGGGCCGCTGACGGCGATGGCGGGCAGTTTGCCTTCCGCGTTCTTAGGCACGTACACGTCGGCCGCCAGCGTGATGCCGTATCGGTTGTGGAAGGTCGCCTTGCTGTGCTCAACCTTGTCGCTTTTGGGGAATACCTTGTCCCATTCCTGCGTCAGTTTCAACTGCTCCATGCCTAAACCTCCTTGTCAGTCGCTTTAAGGTATTGCTCGTCGTCCACGGCCTCCAACCACTCGTTGGAGGCCTTCTCGCCCGGAACCTCCACCGCGAGATGGGAGAACCAGCTGTCGGGCGCCGCACCGTGCCAGTGCTTTACGCCCGCGGGAATATTTACTACATCGCCAGGGCATAGCTCTTGTGCCGGTTTGCCCCATTCCTGGTAAAGCCCTCGACCAGCCACGCAGATGAGGATCTGCCCGCCACCGCTTTTGGCGTGATGGATGTGCCAGTTGTTGCGGCAGCCGGGCTCGAGCGTAACGTTGTAAATGCCGACCTGCTCGGTGGAAAGGGGCACGAGGTAGCTTTGCCCGATAAAGTACTTCGCAAATGCGTCGTTGGGGGCACCGATGGGAAAGACCATCTCGTTTTGGTGTCGGGCCTTTGCGTCGGCGCCGTCGTCTTCGTCCGCCCAGACCTCCTTCGCCATGCGAAAGGCCGCCCACGCCTTGGGCCATCCCGCGTAAAACGCCGCATGCGTAAGGATTTCCGCTATCTCAGCCCTGGTCACCCCGTTGCTCTTTGCGGACATCAGATGATATTGGAACGAAGAGTCCGTCAGCCCCTGCGCCATTAGGGCCACCACCGTCACCACGCTGCGGTCTCGAAGGGAAAGCCCGTCTTCTCGGCTCCACACCTCGCCGAACAGCACATCGTCATTGAGCTGAGCGAATTTGGGGCAAAATCCCCCAGGGCGTCTCTGCCCGCCGTCTGTTTAATTGCCATGATCGATTTCCTCCTATCGATGGTTCTGGACACGAATCCGTCTCCGCGCGGCTAAGTAGCCCGCCTAGATTTCCATGCCCATTCGTCGCGCCTGCTCAAGAGCAGGGTGCCCAGCGATTTCGCCCACGCCGTTCACGCCGCCGGCGAAAACCGTTTTGCCCATTACGGACCACCCCTTGCGCTACCGATTTATATTGACGAGAATGAAGGTAATACCTAAACCTGACTTTAGGTCAAGGAATGAATTCGAGATTTATTCGGAGGGGCCATGTACACAATCGGACAGGTGGCGGAAATGTTCGGCTTGCCCGCCTCAACGCTGCGGTATTACGACAAGCAGGGATTGTTCCCGGGGCTGGAGCGGACGTCCGGCATTCGTCGATTCGGCGACACGGAACTCGAGGCGCTTCGAGTCATCGAATGCCTGAAGAAAGCGGGGATGGAGATCAAGGACATCCGTCTGTTCATGGAATGGTGTGCGGAGGGCCCGTCCACTTACCCCCAGCGCAAGGCCATGTTCGAGGAGCGTAAGGCCCATATGGAGTCGGAGATCGAGAGCATGAACCGCGCGCTGGACATGTTGAAGTTCAAATGCTGGTACTACGGGCAGCTGAATCAGGGCAACAGCGAGGCTGAGCTGAAGGCACTGATTCCCGACGGCTTGCCAGAAGGAATCAAAGAGGCCTACGAAAACGCTCACGCTCGATAGTGCCGTCCGATGCTCAAGGGAGTTCGTCAAGGAGTTCTTTTTCGGGTAGCAATGAAAAAAGAAGGCCGCCGAACCAGAAGATTCGGAGGCCTTTATTCCTGCCACTTTGCTGATAGCGCAGTTCAGTGGCGATGCCGAAACGATCGATAATCCTCTTTGACGCTTGTTTAGCGAAATGGGAAGCGCATGACAGCCATCCAGCGAGCCCTGGGGTATCCGGGCAGAAAGGGCCTGTTGGCGAAATGGATCGACCGCTACATCCGCTGGGGCAACGAGAAGAGGCTGAAGCGATCGCTCGGGGGGATGAGCCCGTTGCAATACAGACGCAGCCTGGGCTTTGTCGCATAATTGTCAGGTACGGAAAAACCGACCCATCTCCGTTTGATATTGTTCTGAACGGCCTCGATTACACGGATTGCATCCCGATGCAGGATGCTTCCTTTCCCGCTGGGGCAAAAGATCACTTGTCCAGCGGCTCCATGATTTCTAATATGATTCCATCTGGATCCCGAAAGTAGAAGGCTTTGCTCCGGCCAAAGCCATCCTGCCGAAAATCAAATTCCTGGGGAGCGGAGAAACACCCCACGCCCTGCTCCGCCAGTTTTTGATAGACCGCATCGGCATCCTCTGCACAGAAGCAAAGTTCTGATATGGAAGTTGTGAAAAGATCCATGGGCTTGCGGTGAATTTCATCCTCCACAAACTGGATCAGTTCCACCGGCGGCATATGCAGCTGATCCGAGCCGTTCAAATAAGCAACCCGTGCCTTGCAGTTTTCTCGCCGGAACATTGCCTCCGTCTCTTTTCCCTCCATCAGGAGCTCCCCCTGATACTGAAGGCCCAGCACATCCCGATAAAACGCCACGGAACGGTCCAGGTCACTGACCGTCAATCCCACATGGTAGATCTGTCGAATCATGAGCTCCTCCTCGTTAGTTGCTTTCTGCTGGTTTAATGAGGGCATGGAACAGAAAAGCGAGTCCATTTATTGAGATAATGTGGCCGATTCCGGCAAGCCCTCCGATCATATGGTCCATAAAGCTACCCATCGGAAGTGCTTCGGCAAGAATAACGAAAACACCAGGTCAAACGCCCCTATGGGTACCGAGAGGCTCAACTGAGTATTAAATGGGTACCAAACGTCAATGTAATCTTTACTGAATTAAAACCAAATATCAAGGCTAGCTGCGCGGATAATTGCTCATAAAGGGACGCTCCCTGAAAAATTGATACCCTGATATCCAGCGTTGTCCCAACTCATGGCAACCATGAGCTCAGACGGCTTGCTGCAGAAAATCGATACGATACAAAAAGAGAAATACCCCGTGATACCACAGGGCACTTCTAACAACTAACACTCTTTTAAATGGAATTATTCCCACTCGTTGGCGCCGGTTCTGACGTCCTGTCATTCCAGTTGCATCCAGTTTTCGGTGCCGTCTCGAGCCGAGTTCCGCCAGGTAACGCCATGTCGTGCTTCGTCGGCCTCGGGGACATAAGCTGGGACAACTTCAAAACTTTTTTCAAACTCAGAACGTTGAGTTTTTGTTTTTGTCCCAAAGGCCACGATTGGCCGCCTTTGGAGGCTCGATAGCGCCGAAAACGCTCGTTTTGAAACTCAGCCGCTCTTTAGCCTGAAAGCCGCCAGCTGCAATCGCAAGCGAATCAACGCAGGTGGCTTGCGCACCATTCGCAAAACCCCAGGTCGCAGACTTTCGCCATCGGTGGGCAAAGTGAGTAGTCTCGGGTGGCTTGCCCATGAGTTAGCGAACGAGCCCTGAGATTCCGCTGACGTCCGGAAACGCTTCGAGCTCCCTTGAATTTTCAGACAGTACATGATATAAGGCAATTGGTTTCCCGTTAGGAAGGCTTCCAAGTGCCGGGGACGTTTTCCCCGGCTTTTTTCTTATCCGGGAAAACTCCGCGATAGCCCTACGCGGCGCTCAGAACTCCTGCTAGCCGAGCAGCCACCTCGCGAGGTCCAGCACGAGAACGCCCTCCCGGGTATAGGGCTCGTGCCTCGTGCGGGCGATGAGAACCTTCGGGAACGCATCCCTGACGGACAGCAGCGGTGCGAGCTCCCTCTCGGTTTCGAAACTCGAGATGTTTTTAAGTTTCGAAACTGAGGGGCGATGCACGTAGGCATATTATCGAGAATTCGAAATTCCGACCCCAGTCACAGCATGCCGGCAGCGAGGTCAATGCGCATTCGCACGTGCTACAATCCAACCACCAGAGATGAAAACACAGTCCCCGTCGGGTAGTCGTGGGCGTGCGCTAGTCCGCATCAATAACCTGCCTCCTTGGTTGTCCCTTCTCTGCATGGTCATCTACATAAAGGAGGAACCAACCATGCAGATCAGCGTGTCGTCCACCCTGACCGTATATCACGACGGTCAATTCTGGGTCGGGCTGGCGAAGCACGTCGAGGGCGGAAGGTATGGCGCCGCCCGCATCGTCTTCGGCGCGGAGCCGTCCGATTAGGAGATCCTGCGATTCGTTACAAGCAAATGGGAGAAGCTCTCGTTCTTCGGCGACGAGGCCACGAAAACAAGCAAGCCCGCGAAGAACCCCAAGCGGCGCGCCCGCGAGGCGGCGAAAGCACTTAAGCGGCCCGCAGTGAGCACCAAGGCGCAGCAGGCGCTCGCGAATCAGCGGGAGACGATGAAGCGGGAATCAGCTCGAGCAAGAAGCCAGCGTCGCGCGGATGAGGCGGAGGCGCGCTTCAAGCAGCGAAAGCTGAAGCGTAAGCAGAAGCATCGTGGGCATTGATCGCCATTTGCAGCAAGACAAACCATATACAGCAGCGGCGCCAGTTCCACTTGAAGCCGACGCCGCGTAGACGCTGATGGTGACGGCTATGCACGGGCACGGGCGCGCCACTGCACTTCACAGCTTGTTTCTCAAGTATTTGGGACGCACACGCGGCGTTCAATAATGCGGAGCGACTCCGCATGGCTCGAGACTGAGCCGAGGTGCCCTACTTCTCGCCCTCCAGCAGCCCCACGATGCGGTCGATGTCGACGGCAAAGCGAGGCCTTCCCTCGCGCTCGTAGCGGTCGAGGCACGCCTGACACTCGGAGACAATGCGCTTGGTGTTGCAGTCGATGATGCGCTGGAGCGTCTCATAGTAGGCCGAGCCCTCGGTCCTAAAGCGGCGCTGGTAGGCCTTGGTTATATGGGGAACATCTTGATGTGGTGGATGCCGTGGCGGCAGCCGGGGCGCGTCGTGGGGCGGGGCGGCAGCGCGAAGTACTGGTCTTTGGGCACATTGGGGCGATGTTGGAGCGCAGCGGCACGGCGAAGTCCCTGCGCTTTCCGCGGAAACGCAGCCTCGCCACCACGATGCAGGGGCGATTGTGCTTGAGCATAAGTTCGCGGTCGCCCTCGACGATGTTGAAGAAGTCCTGGGAGATGGATACGATCTTCACCGGTTGAGCCCCTTCATACGAAGCGGGGCCCGCATCGCTGCAGGCCCCTACAGGTGGGCGATACTCTACGCCTTGCGGCACCCCGTCGCCCACGGAGGTTAAACGTACACGTAAGCCGTACTCTGAAAGCCGCGGCTTCCGGCGAGTAGTTTATACCACGAAAGGTCGATTTCAATGCGCATAGCTCGCAAAATAACACTCGCTGGGCCGTCACCCCTGGCAGTTACCCTCCAATCTTCATTGGAGTCAGCAGGTCAATTCATATAGTTATGGGGGTGTATCCTAAAGGGAATCAAATTTATACCCCCATAACTAAGGAATTTTCTATTCCCACTCAATGGCTAGAGCCCTGGTGTAATTGACTGGATCACCGTTCCGGGAACCGGTATCGACCTACCTGTCCGCCAAACTCCTTCTTCAGCTCCAGCCTAGTATCTGACTCGCGCTGTTATAAGCGAAAACCGAAGAGATGCATCTTTGCCAAGAAAATAAGGTTAGCCTTATTTTACTGCATGATTCGTGTGTTATGGTTAGATGGCTCTAACTTTTTGGGGGCGATAGCCATGCACGAACGCAAGGACTTCTGGGACAAGAATGCCGGTCGATACGACCGCTTCATGCGAAACGACCGGGCGGCGTATGAGAAGATGTATGGGCTGATCCGGCCGGTGGTGAAAGCAAAAACCGTGCTGGAGGTTGCCACCGGCACGGGGCTTATCGCAAAGAGCATCGTGAATGCGGCGGCGCACATCGAGGCTACGGACGTTTCTGCAAAGATGATCCTTGAAGCAAAACGGGACAATCAATCCGCAAAGCTGCACTTTTCCGTACAAGATATGTTCCGCCTGCCCTATGCACAGAAGTCCTTCGAAGTGGTGATCGTGTCCAACGCGCTTCACATAGTGCCGCATCCGGAAAAGGCCCTGCAAGAAATCAGGCGGGTGCTGAAGGACGACGGCGTGCTCATCGCGCCAACCTTCACCCACGCGGGGAACTCGGTTTCCGGCAAAGCAAAAGCCCTTTTCATGAGCATGGCGGGATTCCCCCTCCACAGCAGGTGGACAAGCGAGGAATATCTGCGTTTCCTGCGTCAAAACGGCTGGGCGGTGCAGAAAAGCGCGGTGCTGAAGGCCTCGTTCCAGTTGACCTATACGGAATGCACGAAATCGGAGGGGCCAGATGTCGTTCTTTGAAAACACCCGCAAGCCCGTGGGCCTCGGCGGAAAACTTATGGTTGCCATGATGAATCTGGGCCACGGCCCTGTGGCGCGGTGGGGACTTCGATTTCTACGACTTGCGCCAAACGCCAAGGTGCTAGATTGCGGCTGCGGCGGCGGGGCAAACATAAAACGACTGCTGAAAAAATGCCCGCATGGCGTCGTCAAGGGCATCGACTATTCGCCCGTCAGCGTGGAGAAGGCTAGAAAGCTCAACCGAACTGCAATTCAGGAGGGGCGTTGCGCCGTTCTGCAAGGCAGTGTGGCGGATATGGCGTTTGAGAATAGCTGTTTCGATGCTGCCGCGGCCTTTGAGACCGTCTATTTCTGGCCTGATTTGCCCCGATGTTTCCGTGAGGTTTGGCGGACGCTGAAGCCAGGCGCGACAGTTCTTATCTGCAACGAGAGCAATGGCGATACGGACAAGGACGAGAGGTGGACGCAGATCATCGGCGGCATGACCATCTACAAGGACATTGAATTAAAGGCGTGTCTGGAGCAGGCGGGTTTTCACGAGGTGCAGATACGCAAAAAGAAAAGGTGGCTCTGCGTCACGGCACGGAAGTAAGGGTAACAAGCACGGGCATTTTTGCATCCATCCTGCACATGGCGATAGGCATGACGGTCATAGCGGCTGTGCTGGCGGCAATTATGACAGTTCTTATTCACTGAGGAAGAAACCTATGAAATGTAAAATTGAGAAAAACACCGTGCAGGAGACGCTGATCCTCCCGCTGTATTCCCGGAAGCTGTGCACCGAGCTGTATCCGAACCTTTACCAAGACGAAACAGCGGTGCATCTGATCGACCAGATCGACTACGACTTTTCAGAGGCAG
>CABUGI010000047.1 GCA_902491055.1 uncultured Collinsella sp.
GGGCGCTCGTCCGAGAGGGCGGGATGCCGTTCGAGATGAGGGTCAAGACGCCGGCACCCGACGGGGAGACGGCGAGATAGCCGGCAGGCCGGCATGTCAATCCTGGTCTAACAGAGCCTTAAATAATCATTCCGCATGTTTCTTTTGCAAAGAGTGTCCCCATGTGTCGGCATAAAAGGAACGTCCCTAGCTGCCGGGCATGGGATACCATGGTGACAACCTAGCGAAAGGATGTTTAATGGCACATGTCGATGACCAGCGTGTGGCGCGCGTGCTCGATGCGCTCGAGGCTCAGCACCCCGGCGCGCAGCTGCTTGTAAACGACCCGTGGTCGATTTATTACCTGACCGGCTTCTATGCCGATATGTTCGAGCGTTTTTGCGGCGTGCTGCTCGCGCGCAATGCCGAGCCAGTGATCCTAGTCAACGCGCTGCATCAGCTGCCCGAGTATGACAATGCCCGCGTTGCCTACCACACCGATACCGACGTCATGGCCGATGCCATCGCTCGCGAAATCGATCCGACCAAACCGCTCGGCATCGACACCGTCATGCGCTCTGGCTTTTTGATGCCGCTCCTAGAGCGCCACGCCGTAAGCGAGTTTTTCCTGGGTGACTTTGCCGTCACCGCAGCGCGCACCCACAAGGATGCCACCGAGCAGGAGCTCATGCGCGCGTCCTCGGCCGCCAACGACGCCGTGATGGACGACGCCATCAAGCTCGTCCACGAGGGCGTGACGGAACGCGAGATTGCCGACCAGATGCTCGGCTTGTATCGCAAGCACGGCTGCGAGGGCTTTAGCTTTCCGCCCATCGTGAGCTTTGGCGCCAACGCCGGCGACCCGCATCACGAACCCGACGACACCGCGCTCAAGCGCGGCGACGTGGTGCTGTTCGACATTGGCGGACGCCGCTGCAACTACTGCTCGGACATGACGCGTACGTTCTTTTGGGGCGAGCCGGACGAGGAGACAGCGCGCATCTACGATATCGTGCGCCGCGCCAACGAGGCCGCCGAAGCACTCATCGCACCGGGCGTGCGCATGTGCGACCTGGACCGTGCCGCGCGCGATGTAATTGAAGACGCGGGCTACGGCAAATACTTTACGCATCGCCTGGGTCACTCGATCGGCCTGCAGGACCACGAGCCGGGCGACGTCTCGCTGGTCAACGAGCAGATTGTCGAACCGGGCATGACCTTCTCCATCGAGCCGGGCATCTACCTCCCCGGCCGCACCGGCGTCCGCATCGAGGACCTGGCCCTGGTGACCGAGTCCGGCGTCGAGATCCTCAACGCCTACCCCCACGATCCGGTCCGCCTAGGCTAGGCAATGCGGCAAAGGAACAGCCCCTTTGCCGCATCACATGAATGCCGCCACAAAAACGGCCTATCTACTACGTTTAACCCGCACGGGTCGACCACACCCGTGTTTTCGCAAAACTGACAAGCATTCTACCTGCGGTTTTGATTTTGCAATTCTCGGTGTGTTCAGGGGTAACCGCTAAAACGTAGTAGATAGGCCCATTTCGTGGCAAGCGAGTCAACTCGGGGCACAGGGCAGCCAAAAAGCCCCGTCCCGAATTGGCTGCTTTTGAGTTGCGGTGATATACGGACTGTTTCAGGCTTCCAGCTTGTAAAACAGTCCGTATTTCACCGCAACTGATGAGGAGATGGGTTAGCGGAGCAGGCCCGCTACTTCGCCGGCTAGGGTGATGGTGCCGGCTGCTACGAAGGGCACGCCCGCGGCATCGAAGGCTGCGAGGGCCTCGGATACGCTGGGGTATACGCCCGCAAGCTTGTCCGCGTCCACCAGGGCGGCGAGCTCCTCTGCCGGCAGGGCTCGGTCGGAATCGGTCTGCGTTACGACTACACGCGGGAAGGCCGGGATCAGCACGTCGACGATGCCCGCCACATCCTTGTCGGCCAGCGCGGCGCACAGCAGCGTGGGGCGATTCTCCACGCACGGGTCAATCTCGTCCAGTGCGCTCACAAAGTTCTCGCAACTCTGAGGGTTATGACAGGCGTCGATCAGCTTGAGTGGATCGGTTCCCAGCACATCAAAGCGACCCGGCGTGGGGCAGTCCATAAGCGAAGAATCGAGCTTGTCATGGTCGAGCTCGCGGCCCAGATACCCCTCGCACAGCATAATCGCGCACGCGGCATTCTGGGGCTGATACGCCGGCTTGACCATGCTCGACGTATATATCGCGCGCGGCGTGGTACAGCTGAACTCCACCGTGTCGCCCACATGCGCCGGCACCTTGGTCGTGGAGTGGCTCACCACCAGCGGCACCACACCGCACTCACGGCAACGGGCATCCATCACGCGTTGAACGCTCGCCTCGTGCGTGCCCTCGCCCAGCACAACCAGACGCCCGGGCTTGATGACCGCAGCCTTCTCCCCCGCAATGGCCTCGAGCGTGTCGCCCAAAATACGTGTGTGATCGAGCCCGATGCCCGTAATGGCAACGGCGACGGGATCGGTCGCACTCGTGGCGTCCCAACGGCCGCCCATGCCGACCTCGAGCACAGCAACGTCCACTGCAGCCTCGGCAAACACCACCAGCGCGGCAGCCGTCAGCAGGTCAAACGGCGTAATGGTGTACGCGCGCTCCCCTACCGCCACACGACGAGCGTTCACGCGATGCCCCGCCTCGACGGCGGCAGAAACGCCACGGGCAAACGCCTCATCGCTCACGACGCGCCCATCGACCTCCATGCGCTCGGGATAACGCACCAACTGCGGAGACGTATACAGTGCGGTCTTTAACCCCTCACCGCGAAGGATGGCAGCCGAAAAACGCGTGGTCGAAGTCTTGCCATTGGTACCGGCAACCTGAATGCAATCGAAATACTCATCCGGACGTCCCAGCTCATCGAGCATATCGACAACCGTCTCAAGCAGAGGCCCAGCATCCCCAGAAATCCGCCCCGTATCAGCAGCAAGCCCCACAGCCTCACCAAACGAAAGCAAATTAAACGAGAAAGGAACGACATACGACCCCGAACGCTTAGGCATAAACCAAAGTCCCCTCAACATAAAAAGAGGCCCGTAACAAACAACGAGCCCCTCCCATTCAAAATATCAGCCAAACACCGCTTTGCAGCGAGATCAAGGCCACAACCCAGTGGCCCTAACACGCCAGATAAAGACAGCAACGTAACCGCACTAGGAGCGGCCCGACGCTTTGCTCGATACAAGTTCCGCACGCAAAGGACAGCACTTAATGTGCTGTCCGTCTTGCGCAGGACTGTCCGCAGTAGCGAGCAAAGCGTCGGGACGCGCCCCTCAGTAAAATCTACGAGAAGTCAGCAACCTGAGCAGTCAGCGCCGCCAGGATCTCCTTGAGCTCAGCTGCACGGTCCCTCTTCTTCTGGACCACCGCGGGCGCGGCCTTGGCCACAAAGCCCTCGTTGGCAAGCGTCTTCTCGCAGCCGGCGAGCTCCTTCTGGGCCGCGGCGATCTCCTTCTCCAGGCGCGCCTTCTCAGCCGAAAGATCGACCTTGCCCTCAAGCACCACAAAGACCTCGACGCCGCTGTCGACCACGGCGATGCTCGCGGCAGGCTTCTCAACGTCGGTGCCCATAACCAGCGAGGCGGTGTTCGCCAGCGGCTCGATGGTCGAGCGCAGGCTCTCGAGCTTCGCGATATCCTCGGCACCGGCGCGCACGACCACGTCGAGCTCGGCCTTGGGGCTCAAGCGATAGCGCGAACGCGTGGCGCGGGCGGCAGATACCACGGCACGGCACAGCTCAAACGCGCGCTCGGCGTCCTCGTCGACGTACTTGGCGTAGTCGGCGGGCTCGGGCCACTTGGCGATCATGAGCGCCTCGGCGCGGTTCACGTTGCCCTCGGCGTCCAGGTCGAGCACGCTCGCCGGCATGTTGTCCCAAATCTCCTCGGTAACAAACGGCATAAGCGGGTGCATCAGGCGAATGGAGGTGTCGAGCACAAAGATCAGGTTGCGCTGAGCCTGCAGACGGCCCTCGCCCTTCAGGCGGGCCTTGGTGACCTCGACGTACCAGTCGCAGACCTCGTTCCAGAAGAACTGCTGCACGCCGCGGGCCATATCGCCAAAGGTGTAGTTTTCGATGCCCTCGGTGACCATCTTCACGGCCTTTGCCAGACGGCTGAACATCCAGGCGTCGGCCGGCGTCTCCACGATGGGCTCGCCGGGCGTGTAGCCCTCCATGTTCATAAGCAGGAAGCGGCTTGCGTTCCAGATCTTGGTCACAAACGACTTAGCCTGGTCGGTACGCGGGCTGTCGATCAGCTTCTTGGTCTTCTTGTCGATGTTCGCATCGAACTTGACGTCCTGGTTGTTGGTGCAGAGCGTCAGCAGGTTGTAGCGCATGGCGTCGGCACCGTACATGCCAATGAGGTCCATGGGGTCAACGCCGTTGCCCTTGGACTTGGACATGCGGCTGCCGTCCTTGGCAAGGATCGTCGGGTAGATGACGACGTCCTTAAACGGCACCTCGTCCAGGAAGTACAGCGAGCTCATGACCATGCGAGCAACCCACAGCGCGATGATGTCGCGCGCGGTGACGAGCGCCGTCGTGGGGTGATGGCCCTCGAGCAGCTCCGGCTTTTGTGGCCAGCCCTGCGTGGCGAAAGTCCACAGCTGCGAGCTGAACCAGGTGTCCAGCACGTTCTCGTCCTGGTGCACGTGATGGCCGCCGCACTTGGGGCACACGTCGGTGTCCTCGGTAAGGGCGTCCTCCCAGCCGCAGTCCTCACAGTAGAACACAGGGATGCGGTGGCCCCACCACAGCTGGCGCGAGATGCACCAGTCCTTGAGGTTTTCCATCCAGGTGGTGTAGGTCTGCGTCCAGCGCGCGGGGTGGAAGGTGAC
Source organism: uncultured Collinsella sp. (assembly GCA_902491055.1). Classification (GTDB taxonomy): domain Bacteria; phylum Actinomycetota; class Coriobacteriia; order Coriobacteriales; family Coriobacteriaceae; genus Collinsella. The sequence goes on from CABUGI010000047.1 coordinate 4,857, forward strand.
CTTGCCGGAGTTGACGGCGTCGAGCGCCGGCCCCTTGAGCTTGTCGACGGCCACAAACCACTGCTCGGACAGCCACGGCTCAAGCGCGGCGTCGCAACGGTAGCAGTGCATGACGGAGTGATCGAGGTCCTCGACGTGATCGAGCAGGTCGTGCTCCTCGAACCACTTGATGACGGCCTCGCGGCACTCGTCGCGGTTCATGCCGGTGAACTCGCCGTAGCCTTCGACGACCACCGCGTGCTCGTCGAAGATGTTGATCTGCGGCAGGTCGTGAGCCTGACCCATGGAGTAGTCATTGGGGTCGTGGGCCGGAGTAACCTTGACGAAGCCGGAACCGAAGTTGGCGTCGACATGCCAATCCTCAAAGATGGGGATCTCACGGTCGACGATGGGAAGCTTGACGGTCTTGCCCACGAAGGCGGCCTTCTCGGGGTCCTTCGGGGAAACGGCGACGCCCGTGTCGCCGAGCATGGTCTCGGGGCGCGTAGTGGCGACGACGATGTAGTCCTGGCCGTTGACCGGCTCGGTCAGCGGGTAGCGCAGGTGCCACAGGTGGCCCTTCTCGTCCTTGTACTCGGCCTCGTCGTCCGAGATGGCGGTGGTGCAGTTGGGGCACCAGTTGACGATGCGCTTGCCACGGTAGATCAGGCCGTCGTGGTACCAGTCGCAGAAGACCTTGCGCACGGCCTGGGCATAGTCCTCGTCCATGGTGAAGCGCTCGTTGTCGAAGTCGACGGAGCAGCCCATACGCTTGATCTGCTCGACGATGATGCCGCCGTACTCGTGGGTCCAGTCCCAGCAGGCGTCGACAAACTTGTCGCGACCAATCTCCAGGCGGCTAATGCCCTCGCTCTTGAGCTTCTTGTCGACCTTGGTCTGCGTGGCGATACCGGCGTGGTCGGTACCGAGCACCCAGCGCGTGGACTTGCCGCGCATGCGGGCCATACGGATGATGGCGTCTTGGATGGAGTCGTCGGTGGCGTGACCCATGTGGAGCTTTCCGGTCACGTTGGGAGGCGGAATGGTGACGGTGCAGTCGCCCACGCCCTCACGGCGCTTGTAGTAGCCGCCGTCGAGCCACTTCTGCAGGATCGCCGGCTCGTTGGTCGACGGATCGTAGTTCTTGGGCATTTCTTCCATATATCTCTCCCTGTCCCGCCGGGGAGGAATGTAGGCCCGATTTTCGCTCGGTCAGGTCCTGGGCTCGCTCGAAGACCACATTAAGTGGTCTTCGGCTCGTGCGGAATCTACGAAAATCGGGCCTACATTCCTCCCCTTAGGTATCGATTACTTCAGTCTGATATGACTTCGCTGAGGCTTAAACAAACACACAGAATAACACAGGTAGTTGGGGTTATTGCGTATATATAAAATAGCCTCCGACCGCGGATGGTCGGAGGCTATTTGCAAACACGTTTTAGGCTGGTTTAGCCGTAAATGCGCTGGGGTTGTTCTTCGCCCTTTACGGAGGCTTCGGTCACGATGACCTTGGCGACGCCCTCCTCGCTGGGAAGGTCGAACATCGTCTGCTGCAGCACGTCCTCGCAGATGGAGCGCAGGCCGCGGGCGCCGGTCTTGCGGGCGAGCGCCATGCGAGCGATCTCGTGCAGGGCCGTGTCCTCAAACTCAAGATCGACGTCCTCGAGCTGGAACATCTTGCGGTACTGACGCACCACGGCGTTCTTGGGCTCGGTCAGGATCGACACCAGGTCGTCCTCGTCGAGCGCCTGCGTCTGGGTGACGACGGGCGTACGTCCCACAAACTCGGGGATCATGCCAAAGGCGTTGAGGTCCTGCGGGAGCACCTGACGCAGCAGGTCGTTCTCGTCGACCGAGGTGGGGCCGGCGATCTCGGAGTTAAAGCCCACGCCCTTGTTTCCGACGCGATCGGCGATGATCTTGTCCAGACCCACAAAGGCGCCGCCGCAGATGAACAGGATGTTGGTCGTGTCAATCTGCAGCAGCTCCTGCTGGGGATGTTTGCGGCCGCCGGTGGGCGGAACGCTTGCCACCGTTCCCTCAAGGATCTTAAGCAGTGCCTGCTGAACGCCCTCGCCCGAGACATCGCGGGTAATGGAAAGGTTCTCGGCCTTGCGGGCGATCTTGTCAATCTCGTCCACGTAGATAATGCCAACCTGAGCGCGCTCAATGTCGCCATCGGCAGCATTGATAAGCTTGAGCAGGATGTTCTCCACGTCCTCGCCAACGTAACCGGCCTCGGTGAGCGCAGTGGCGTCGGCGATGGCAAACGGCACCTCGAGGATGCGCGCGAGCGTCTGGGCGAGCAGGGTCTTACCGGTACCGGTGGGACCGAGCAGCAGGATATTGGACTTGGCGAGCTCAACCTCGTCCATATCGTCGTCGAACTGCGAGTCCAAGCCGTCGTCAAAGGCAGACACCGCGGCGCCGCCCTCGATCACGCGGCGATAGTGGTTGTACACGGCAACCGACATGGCGCGTTTGGCGTCCTCCTGGCCCATAACATAGGCCGAAAGCTCGTCATAGATCTCGTGCGGCGTCGGCACGTGCGTGATGACCTGACGGTCGTCCTCGAGCTCAAAGCCCTCGGTCTCGGGATCCACGGCGGGCTGGGATGCAGCATGGCCGTGGTCGTTGAGGAAGCCTGGCAGCTTGCCGTTGCGGGCAGCGTCCATAAAGTCCGAAGCCAGCGACTCTTCCAGAATCTCGGAACAGGCGGCGACGCACTCGTCACAGATAAAGATGTTGGTCGGACCCTTTACGAGGCGACGGACCTGGCCCTGCTCTTTTCCGCAAAAGGAGCAGCGGATGGGGTTGCCGTTCTCGTCAAAGTTGTCCTGCATGTTACCTGCCATCCTAGGCATCCTTCGCGGCGAGATCGCGCGAGGTGACGATACGGTCGATCAGACCGTAGTCGAGGGCCTCGGCAGCGGTCAGGTAGTTGTCGCGCTCGGTATCGGCCTGGACCTTCTCGATAGGCTGGCCCGAGGCGTCGGACAGGATCTGGTTGAGCTCGCGGCGAGTCTTCTTGATCTCCTCGGCAACGATCTCGATCTCGGTCTGCTGACCCTGGGCACCGCCGCTGGGCTGGTGAATCATGACCTTGGAGTGCGGCAGGCAGAAGCGCTTGCCCTTGGCGCCGGCCGAAAGCAGCACAGCGGCCATGGACGCGGCCATACCGACGCAAATGGTCGAGACCTGCGGCTTGATGAAGTTCATGGTGTCCAGAATCGCCAGGCCGGAGTAGACCTCGCCACCGGGCGAATTGATATAGAGCGAGATATCCTTCTCGGCATCCTGGCTCTCAAGATGCAGCAGCTGGGCAACGACCAGGTTGGCGCTGACGGAGTTAATCTCCTCGCCCAAAAAGATGATGCGGTCGTTGAGCAGGCGCGAATAGATATCGTAGCTGCGCTCGCCGCGCGGCGTCTGCTCGATAACGTATGGCACGAGGGCGGAATCGAACTTGGCGATCATACGCATCTCCATTTCTCTCTTGCGGACCAAATTGGTTCTAGATAAACGTACGGTGCCCGCATGCTATGCATTGGCTGGCACCGTAAGAAGCAACCGGATAACCGGTGTATAACTTTACCCCATCACGGGCGCACGCATGCGCTCGCGGGCAAGGTGGCGAGAATTACTCGGCGTCCTTGGCGGTCTCGTCGACCTCGGTCACCTTGGCGTTCTCGACCAGGTGGTCGACGGCCTTAGAGCGACGGATGGACTCGCGGACGGCAGGCATGCGGCCATCGGCGATGAACTCGGCCTTGGAAGCCTCGACGTCCTTGACGCCGGCCTTCTCGAACTCGGCGTTGATGTCGTCCTCGGTGACCTCGATCTTGAGCTCACGGGCGAGGGCGTCCAGAGCCAGGGACTCACGGGCAACGTCGTTGGCCTGCTTGTGCAGGTCGCCGATGAACTGCTCCATGGTCAGGCCGGAAGCGGGCAGCCAGGTGTCCAGCGTCATGCCGCGGGCAGCGAGGTTGGACAGGAAGTTCTGGCCAAGCTCCTCAAAGACGGACTGCTCGTAGTCGGCATCCATCTCGTCGAGCTGCAGGCGCTCGGCGAGAGCGGAGACGCAACGGTTCTCCTTCTCGGCCGGGAGGCGGGAAGCCTTGTCCTGCTCGATCTCGATCTTGATAGCGTCGCGCATGGCATCGATGCTGTCGAAGCCGAAGTCGGACTTGACAAGCTCGTCGGTGAGCTCGGGGGTGTTGCGGACCTTGATGCCCTTGACGGTGACCTCGACGGTGTGGGTCTCGGCCTCCTCGCCCTCCTCGACCTCGTCGGTCCAGGTGACGGTCTTGACGTCGTCAACGTTAGCGCCGATCAGGGCCTCGTTGAACTCCTTGGGGTTGCTGTCGCTACCGGCGATGAGCATGCGGCCCTCGGCGGCAAAGTTGTCAGCGTTCTCGACGGCCTTGAGGTCGACGGTGACATAGTCGTCAGACTCGACGGCGCGACCCTCGACGTCCTCGAAGGTGGCACGGTAGTTGAGGAGCATCTCGACCTGGTTGTTGATCTCGGACTCGGTGACCTCCGCGGGAGGCATCTCAATCTCGACAGCGTCGAAGGAGGAGAGCTCAGCAGCGGGACGCAGGGAGAACTCGACGGTGTAGGTGTAATCCTCGTGATCCTTGGCGAGGTCGAGCTCCTTGTAGTCACCGTTCTTGGTGGGGACGATGTCCAGCTCGTTGAGGACGGCGGGCTCGTTGGCGGCGATCAGGTCGTTGGTGGCCTGAGCGAGGGTAGCCTCGGCGCCAAGAGCGGAGTCGATGACCGGACGGGGGGCCTTGCCGGCACGGAAGCCCGGGAAGCGGTACTTCTTGGCGGTGTCCTTGTAGGCCTTCTTGATCGCGGCGTCGACGTCGGCGGCCGGGATGGTGACCGTAGCGGTGAGCTTAGCGTCCTTGACGTCAGAAGCGGTGATGTTCAACACGTTCCTCCTCATACTGCCCAGCTTATCTGAGGTGCTGGTACCTTTATGCAACAAAGTGTCGCGACGGCCAGGGCCGACGCAGGTGCGATGGTGCGGGCGAAAGGACTCGAACCTTCACGGGAATCCCACCAGAACCTAAATCTGGCGCGTCTACCAATTCCGCCACGCCCGCATGAGCGCACAGACTAGGAATGATAGCAGATACGAACGACAAGCGCACGCACACCTTTTACAAGCTCACGACCTCACCACGAGTGCAAAAGGCGGGACGAGTTGCCCCGCCCCGCCAATTACGACTTGTTCGCTGACCTGTTACTCCCCCAGCAGGGCCTTCTCGGGCGTGATCGGCAGCGAGCGAACCTGATGTCCGGTAGCGTGTGCCACGGCCGAGGCAACGGCGGCGAGCGGCGTGTTGATGACGACCTCGCCGATCGACTTGGCACCAAACGGACCCGTCGGCTCGTAGCTCGGCTCAAAGGCCACGCGAATGCTGCCGATATCCAGGCGTGTGGGCAGCTTGTAGCTCATAAAGTTGCCGGTGCGCAGACGGCCGCGCTCATCATGCTCAACGATCTCGTAGAGCGCATGGCCGATACCCTGGGCAATGCCGCCCTCGGCCTGGACGCGCGCGAGTGCCTCGTTGATCACGGTGCCGCAGTCCACAGCCGCCGCGTAGTCCACCACGGTCACCTTGCCGGTGGCCTTGTCGACCTCGACCTCGGCAATACCGGCCATAAACGGCGGAGGCGAAACGGGCAGGCAAGCAGAGGCGTGCGAGGTCAGCGCGTCGCCGCCCGCGATGTTCTTCACGCACAGGTTGGCAAAGTCGCGCAGCGTGAGGTAGCGGTTCTGCTCGCGGGCGGCGCGCTCGTCGGACAGGCGCACGTACTGACCATCGAAGACCACATCGGCGGCGTCCACATCCCACATCTGGGCTGCCTTGGCGCAAATCTTCTCACGCAGCTCGGTCGCAGCGTTCTTGGCGGCAAGGCCCGTCACGTACGTACCCGAGCTCGCGTACGAGCCGGCGTCGAACGGCGACACGTCGGTGTCTACGCCGCGCACCACGATCAGCGAACTCTCCACGCCCAGCTCCTCGGCGGCAATCTGCGCCAGGATCGTGTCGACGCCCATGCCGTTATCGGTGGCGCCGGTGCCGATGGTAATGAAGCCGTCCTCTTCCAGGCGCATGTCGATGCCGGCGATGTCCACGTTGGAGATGCCCGAGCCCTGCATGGTAAGCGCGCAGCCCAGGGCGCGCACGCGGTCGCCCAGGTCCACGGCCAGCGGCTTGTCGCGCCAGCCGATCATGTCCATCGCGCGCAACAGACAGCGGTCGAGCGCACAGGCGTTGAGCTTCTCGTTGTAGTACTGCGGCATGATCTCGCCCTCGCGTACGATGTTCTTAAGGCGCAGGTCGGCGGGGTCCATGTGCAGCATATCGGCGAGCTCGTTGACGGCGCTCTCCACGGCAAACTGGCCCTGGGTGGCACCGTAGCCGCGATACGCGCCGCCGCGGTTGGTGTTGGTGTAGACGGCGTCCCAGCTAAAGCGGCTCGCCTTCACGTGGTTGTAGATGGGCAGGCTCTTGTGGCCCGAAAGGCCGATCGTCGTGGTAGCGTGCTCGCCATACGCACCGGCGTTGGACAGCGTATGCAGGTCGATGGCTGTAATGGTGCCGTCGTTCATGGCGCCCATCTTAACGGTCATCTGCATCTGGTGGCGCGAGTTGCCCGCGGTGATGGTCTCCTCGCGGGTGTAGCAGCAGTAGCTCGGACGGCCGGTCTGCTGGGTGACGAACGCAACGAAGATCTCGCAGCAGCCCGTCTGCTTGGAGCCAAAGCCGCCGCCGATGCGCGGCTTAATGACCTGCACCTGCGACTGCGGGATGTCGAGCGACTGCGCGACCATGCGGCGCACGTGGAAGGGCACCTGCGTGGAGGTGGTCACCGAGATACGCCCGAACGCGTCGGTCGTCGCGAAGGCGCGGAAGGTTTCCATGGGCGCGGTCTGCGTGGCCTGGCTGGTGTAGGTGCGGGTAAAGACAATGTCGCTCTGGGCGAAGGCCTCGTCCAAGTCGCCAAAGTCGCTGGTACCGCTGCATACCAAGTTGCGCGGGACGTCGCCGCCCTGCGGGAACATAAAGGTCACGTCGCCCTCGGGGTGGACCACGATGTCATTATCGAGTGCCTTGGTAAAGTCGAGCAGCGGCTCGAGCACCTCATAGTCCACCTTGATGAGCTTGAGCGCCTTGTCGGCAGCCTCCTCGGTCTCGGCGGCGACGATCGCCACCTCCTCGTTTTGGTAACGGACAAGGTTCTCGAGAATCAGGCGGTCGTAGGGACTCGGCTGCGGATAGCTCTGACCGGCGATGGTAAAGCGACGCTGGGGCACGTCCTCGTAGGTGTAGACGCCCACCACGCCGGGCACCTTCAGGGCGCGCGACGTATCGATGGAGCGGATCTTGGCGCGCGCATACGGGCTGCGCTTGAGCTTAACGATGAGCGCGCCGGCGGGCACCAGATCGCCTGTGTAGACGGGACGGCCCTCGAGCAGGGCCTTCGAATCCTTCTTGGGCTGCTTGTGGGTGATCTGCTTGTAGGAGACGCCGTCACAGCTGGTGTCGTTGACCGGCAGCTCGGGCATCTCGAAGCCCACCTGTACGCCAGACTCGTTGAGGAAGCGGACGATAGCGCGCAGCTGGCTCTCGTAGCCGCTGCAACGACACAGGTTGCCGGCGAGCTGGCGCGAGAGCTCCTCGCGCGTGGCGACGAGGCTCGGGTCCTCCTTGGCGGCGCGGGCGAGCGCCAGCACGTTCATGATGAGGCCGGGGGCGCAAAAACCGCACTGCTCGGCGCCTTCGGCAGCCATCGCACGGGCCAGCGCCTCGGACTCGGCCTTGAGGCCCTCGAGCGTGGTGATGGAGCGGCCCTCGACGCGCGCGGCGGGAACCGAGCAGCTCAGAACCGGGTCGCCATCGAGCCACACCGTGCACAGGCCGCAGTTGGTGGTCTCGCAGGCACAGCGCACCGACGCGCAGCCCTGCTCGCGCAGCAGCGCAAAGAGCATGGTGTCGGGGGCAATCTGAACCTTGACCTTGCGGCCGTTGAGCGTAAAGGAAAGATCGATGAGTTTGGCAGCCATTAGCGCACCTCGCTAGAATCGACGCCGGGCACGCGGCGGCAGGAATACTCGTCCGTGGCAAACTTAGGAATCTGCACGCCCTCGAGCTCGCGGGCAAGCGCGGCCGAAAGCTCGATGCCGGCGGCGCGACGCACAGCCTGAATCGCCAACGGAGCCGAGATGCGGCGGCGGTAGTCGGCCGAGCCCCACAGGTTGGTGCCATAGCTCAGCGCGCGTACGGATGCCGCTAGGGCGCGCAGCTCGTCCTCTGAAGGCTGCTCGTTCACCAGGCCACATGCCTCGCCCTGCAGCAGGGTCGCGCGCAGCGGGCGGGCGCCCACGGTGACGTGCCAGGAGTTGTCCCACCAGGCAGCGGTGACATTAAGCGAGGGGAAGTCGGTCGCGGCCTTGCGCACGGCCTCATAGCTCGCGCGATAGTCGTGCTTAACGACCACGACGTGCTCGATCACGTCGCGCACGTAGCCCATGTCCACGAACTCCGCAAGCGGCACGCGGCCGGCGCCCGTCAACTCAACATAGGAATCGAGCGCGAGAAAGGCGGAGAGAACGTCCGAGAAGCCAAAGCGGCCGTAGATGCTGCCACCCACCGTGGCGGTGTTGCGCAGCTGCACGCCCACGATGTCGTGGACGGCGAACTCAAAGACATTGTTGACAAGCGCGTTGAGCCCGGCATGACGCTCGAGCTGGCGCAGGGTGCACATGGCACCGATGCGAAACTCGGTCTCGGTCTCCTCAATTTGATCGAGCCCGCAGGCCGAAAGGTCAATCGCCGTCGCCACTCGACGCGAACCCAGGCG
>CABUGI010000048.1 GCA_902491055.1 uncultured Collinsella sp.
GGGCGCTCGTCCGAGAGGGCGGGATGCCGTTCGAGATGAGGGTCAAGACGCCGGCGCCCGACGAGGAGACGGCGAGTTAGCCGGCAGGTCGGCATGTCAATCCTGGTCTAACAGAGCCAAACAAAATGGGGACGCCCCGCAAGGAGTGTCCCCAGCTGCCGGCAGAAAAGGAACGTCCCCAGGTGCCGAGCCGCAGCTATAACAGTCCAAAGTGCTTCGCGGCGTTGTAGATGCCGTCATCGTCTACGGCGGTCGTAACGTAGGTCGCTGCGGCCTTCACAGTCTCCTGCGCGTTGCCCATGGCCACACTAGTGCCCACGGCGGCAAACATCGACAGGTCGTTCTCGCCGTCGCCAAAGGCAATCGCCTCGCTCGCGTCGATGCCCAGGCGCTCCAGCGTCGCCGCCACACCCAGGTCCTTGCCGCCGTTAGCGGGAATAATGTCACAGAACAGGTCGCACCAGCGCGTGGTGAGCGAATGCGACACGGCATCGGTCACGATATGCTCGTCGTCAGGGTCCACAAAGGCGCAGAACTGGTAGACCGGTGCGTCAAAGGCGTGCTCAAACGGCTCCTCGTGGTAGACGATTCCCGCGTTGCTGCCAGCCGTCACCACGCGCTCGGACAGGCGGTTCACAAACGAGTTCTCGCCCTGCATGCACAGCGAGTCGTAGCGCCCCTGCGCCACCTGGTCCACAATCACCGCGACGTCGTCCGAATCGATCGGGCAGCTGCGGTAAACCCCCTCGGCATCAAAGCAGTGCTGGCCCGAAAGCGTAATGTACGCATCCCAGCCCAGGTCGAACAGCCAGTCCGGCATCTGGTAGGTCGGACGGCCCGTGGCGATCACGCACGCAATCCCCTGCTCGTGAAAGCTGTCGAGTACCTGCTGCGCCGACGCCGGAATCCGGTGGGTCTTAAAGCTCAGCAGCGTGCCGTCGATATCGAAAAACGCGGCTTTGATCATTCTCGCCTACTCCTCGCCCTCGAGCTTTTCGCTCGCCTCGAGCCACGCCATCTCCAGCTCGTCCATGGCAGCGTGAGCCTCGTCGATCTTTGCCTGCTGCTCGCCGAGCGCCGTGTAGTTGGTGGGATCGACTTGGGCCATTGCTGCCTCGGCCTCCTCAACGCGGGTGCGCTGCGTCTCCATCTTGCGCTCGAGCGAACTCACCTCGTGGCGGAGCTTCTGGCGCTCGGCGTTGGACAGGCCGTTGGGCTGACCGCTCGACTTGGGCTTTTCGGCCGCAGCTGCCGCGGCACCGGTGTCGAACGTGCCGGTCTTGGCGCTCGGCGCGCCCACGGGCTCGCCCTCGGCGGTAGCGTTGCACAGGCGCAGGTACTGGTCCACGCCACCGGGCATATGCGTCAGGTGGCCGTCGAGCAGCGCCCACTGCTGGTCGGTCACGCGCTCCATCAAAAAGCGGTCGTGCGTCACCAGGATCAGCGTGCCGGGCCAGCCGTCCAGCAGGTCCTCGACAATCGCGAGCATGTCGGTATCCAGGTCGTTGCCGGGCTCGTCCAGGATGAGCACGTTGGGTTCGTCCAGGATTGTCAGCAGCAGCGACAGGCGACGGCGCTGGCCGCCCGAAAGATCGCCGATGCGGCTCCAGAGCTGCTGCGTCGTAAAGCCCAGGCGCTCGCAGAGCTTCTCGGGCGAAGTCTCCTTGCCGTCGATGACGTAGTACTTCTTATAGTTGCCAAGCACCTCGCGGATCGTGTCGCCCATGTAGGGTTCGAGCTCCTCGAGCTGCTGCGACAGCACGCCAAAGCGCACTGTCTGGCCAATCTTCACGCGGCCACGCGTGGGCTCAATCTTGCCCTGGATCACGTCGAGCAAGGTCGACTTGCCGGCGCCGTTCTCGCCCAACAGGCCATAGCGGTCGCCCGCACCGATGAGCCAGGTCACATCGTTGAGCACCTGCTTGGGCGCGCCATCGGTATCCGCATAGCCGGCGTCCACGTCGACCACGTCGATAACCTGCTTGCCCAGGCGACTCACCGCCAGGCGCTTGAGCTCCAGCTCGTCACGTACGGGCGGTACGTCGGCTATCAGCTCGCGAGCGGCGTCCACGCGGAACTTGGGCTTGGTGGAGCGCGCCTGGGCACCGCGGCTCAGCCACGCGAGCTCCTTGCGCGCCATGTTGCGACGGCGCTCCTCGGTAACCGCGGCCATGCGGTCGCGCTCCACGCGCTGCAGGATATATGCGGAGTAACCGCCCTCGAAGGGATCGACCTGGCCGTCGTGGACCTCCCACATACTGGTGCAGACCTCGTCCAAGAACCAGCGGTCGTGCGTGACCACGAGCATCGCGCCCTGGCCGCGCTGCCAGCGGGCCTTTAAGTGACGCGCGAGCCAGTTGATGGTGCGCATGTCCAGGTGGTTGGTGGGCTCGTCGAGCATGAGCACGTCATAGTCGCCGATCAGCAGGCGCGCGAGGTCCACGCGACGGCGCTGGCCGCCCGAAAGCTCGCCCACCGTGCCCTCCCAGGGCACATCGCTAATAAGGCCGGCCAGAATCTGGCGCGTACGCGGACTCGACGCCCACTCATACTCGGGCGTGTCGCCCACGACGGCATGATGCACGGTGTCGGTATCGACCAGGTTGTCCTTTTGGCCGAGCAGACCGATCGTGGTGCCGCGACGGTGCGTCACGCGCCCGTCATCGGGCTCCAGCGTGCCGGCGAGCACGCTCAGCAGCGTCGACTTGCCGTCGCCGTTTTTGCCGACAATACCAATGCGGTCGCCCTCGCCCACGCCGAGCGTCACGCTATCGAAAATATGCTTGGTGGGAAACTCTAGGCTGACGGAATCGCATCCCAAAAGAATCGCCATATGCCCTGCTCCTTCGTAGAAATTCAACGTTGTCCATGATAGCAGCGAAAAGGCGGGCCGCACACGACACAAAAAGGCGGGCCATCTCCCACAAGAGATGACCCGCCTCTCCAATCAGTCCCGTGGCGACCGTGGCCACCGCGGGCCTCAAGCATGTCCCGGACTAGGAGAACATGCCGGTGAGGTAATCATTCAGCCGCTTATCCTTGGGCCGTTGGAAAATCTCGTCGGTCTCGTCGTACTCGACCATATCGCCCATGTAGAAGAACGCCGTGCGGTTGGACACGCGCGACGCCTGCTCCATGTTGTGCGTCACGATGACGATGGCGCGGTCGGCAACGATCGACGACATAAGGTCCTCGATTGCCAACGTCGAGATGGGGTCGAGCGCCGAGCAGGGCTCGTCAAACAGGATCACGTCGGGGTTGAGCGCCAGCGTGCGCGCAATGCACAGACGCTGCTGCTGGCCGCCCGAAAGCGCGTAGGCGCTCTTGTCGAGCTTGTCTTTGACCTCGTCCCAAAGCGCCGCGCCGCGCAGGCTTTCCTCGACCATGCGGTCGAGCTCGTCGCGGTCGGTGATGCCGTGGCGCTTAGGCGCAAACGTGATGTTGTCGCGAATGGACTTGCGGAACGGGTTGGGCTGCTGGAACACCATGCCAATGGAACGGCGCAGCTCGTAGGTGTTTTCGGTCTTGGTGTTCACGTTGCGCCCGCGATAGTTGATCTCGCCCTCCACGCGGCAGCCGCGAATCTCGCGATTCATGAGGTTGAGGCTACGCAAGAAGGTCGACTTACCGCAGCCCGAAGGCCCGATGAGCGCCGTGATCTCGCCCTTGTGGAAGTCGAGCGACGTATTGTGCAGTGCATGGTGGTCGCCATAGTACACGTTGACGTCCTTGGTGGAGAGCACAAGCTCGTCGCTCACGGCCTTGCCGCTCACGCGCACGCGCTTCTCGCTCTCCCCCACGCTCGACAGGAAGTCCCGGGTGTCGGACGATGCCGCTTCGGTTGCGGGCGTTACATTCATCTCGCTCATTCGGCCGTCATCTTCCTTGCCAGTTGCTTGCCCACAATGCGGGCGATTACGTTAAACAGCAGCACGCAAATCATCAGCAGTGCAGCGGTGCCCCAGACGATCTGCTGGGCCTCGGGGCTGCCCTCGCCATAGATCTTGTAGATGTGCACGGCGAGCGACTCGCCGGGACGGAACACGTTCCAAGCGCAGGTGGGGCTCGACAGGTTAAAGCTCAAGAAGTTCAGGCGAACCGGCGAGCTCATACCCGAGGTAAAAAGCAGTGCTGCGGCCTCGCCAAACACGCGACCGGCCGAAAGCACGATGCCCGTCACGATGGCAGGCATGGCCTCGGGGATCAGGATGTGCAGCGTGGCCTCCCAGCGAGTGAGGCCCATGGCCAGGCACGCATCGCGCTGGGCCTGCGGCACGTCCTCGAGCGCCTGCTGGATCACGCGCACCAGGATGGGGATGTTGAACATGGTGAGCGCGACGGCGCCGGAGATGATGGAGTACTTCCAGCCCAGCTGCACCGAGAACACCAGAAAACCGAACATGCCAACGACGATGGAAGGCAGCGAGGACAACGTCTCGATGGCGGTGGAGGCGATGTCGCGGATGGGCCCATTCGGCGCGTACTCAACCAAAAAGACCGCGCCACCCAGGCTGATGGGCACCGAGATGATCAGGGTGATCAGCAGCAGGTAGAACGAGTCGAACAGCTGGTAGAGCACGCCGCCCTGCGTTCCGTTGGCGCGCGACGGCTCCGTGAGAAAGCCCGGCTGGAACAGCGTCGAGATGCCCTCGAACAGGATATAGGCCACCATGGAGACGACGATGAGCATGACGATGGCGACGATCGCCGTCAACACGCCCGTGGCGAAGCGGTCCTGCTTTTGGACACGCCCGAGCCTCGCCTCGTCGATGTGGATACGCGTGCTAGCCACGAGCCTTCGCCCCCTTGCGGCCGATAAGGTGGATGATCAGGATGAAGATGAGACTCATGCCCATCAGCAGCAGGCCGAGCGCCCACAGAACATCGTCTTGGGCCGAGCCCTCGGCATAGACTGCCATGGACGTGGTGAGCGTGGTGGTGATGGTGGACGCCGGCGACAGCAGCGACGTCGGCATGGCCTCGATGCCGCCGATGACCATGCGCACGGCGAGCGTCTCGCCAAAGGCGCGGGTCATGCCCAAGATAACCGCGGTCATGAGCGACGGCATGGCGGACTTGAGCACCACGTGCCAGATGGTCTGCCAGCGGGTGTAGCCCAGCGCGAGCGAGCCCTGGCGGTAGCCGTCGGGCACGGCGCGCAGGCCATCGACCGAAAGCGTGGTCATCGTCGGCAGAATCATGACCGCCAGCACGATGGCGCCGGGCAAGATGCCCAGGCCCGTGCTCACGTGGAAAACGCTCTTCATAAGACCGACGACCACGTGAAAACCGATCAGGCCAAAGACGACCGAGGGGATGCCGGTCAAAAGCTCAATGAGCGGCTGAAAGATCTTAGAGCCAAACTTAGGGCTAATCTCGACCGCAAAGATGGCAGAGCCGATGGCGATGGGCAGCGCGATAAGCGTGGAGAGCACCATGACCGCAAACGAGGTGACGATCAGGGGCAGGGCGCCGGTATAGGGCAGGCCGTTTTCGGCTGTGTTGGCCAGGTCCCACTTGGTGCCGGTGAAAAACTCGACGACCGAGACGCCGTCCTTGACAAAAGCCGAGAGGCCCTTTTGGGCGACCATAAAGATGAGCGCGGCAACGACAAGCGTCACGAGCGCAACGCACGCGCCCGTGACGCCCAGGCCCACGTTCTCAAGGTCGCGCTTTGGCAGCTGTTTTGCCATTGCAAACCTTTCCGGGGCGATTACTTATTTAGCAGAGACCTTGCCGCTGGCGTCCTTGACGACCTTCATGGCAGAGACGGGGATAAAGCCCTGCTCCTCGACGAGCTTGCCCTGGACGTCGTCGGAAAGCATGAACTCCAGGAAAGCCTTGGTGGCCTCGTCGGCGTCCTTTGCGCAGTACATGTGCTCGGTAGCCCAGATCTTGAAGGAGTCGTCGGTGACATTCTTGCTCTTGGGCTCGACGCCCTCGACCTTGATGGCGTTGAACTTGGAGTCATCGAAGTGCGAGAAGTCGAGGTAGGAGATGGCGTTGTCGGTGCTGCCCATCTGAGTCTGGACGTCGCCGGACTTGTCGAGCTCGGCGTCGCCCTTAAAGTCGACGGCCTCGTCGCCAAAGACGGCGGCCTCGAAGGTGGCGCGGGTGCCGGAGCCGGCCTTGCGGTTGAGGACGACGATGGTGGCGTCGTCGCCGCCGACCTCCTTCCAGTTGGTAATCTGACCGGAGAAGATACCCTTGAGCTGCTCGAGGGACAGGTCGTCGACCTTGACGTTCTTGGAGACGACGGGGCCCATGCCCACGACGGCGACCTCGTGGTCGACGAGGTTCTTGACTTGATCGGCCTCAAGCTTGGTCTCGGCGAAGACGTCGGAGTTGCCGATGGTGACGGTGCCGGCGGCGACAGCGGTCAGGCCCTTGCCCGAACCGTTACCCGAGCCGGAGACGGAGACATCGGGGTTGGCGTCCATGAACTTCTCGGCAGCGGCCTCGACGAGAGCCTGGAACGAAGAGGCACCGTCGTAGGTCACCTCGCCGGAGACGGACTCGGCAGCAGCGGCGCTGCCCTTGTCGGCGGCGTCGGATGCGCCGGAGCCGCCGCAACCAACGAGACCGAGACCGACGATGCTGGCAAGACCACCAGCGAGGCCGAGGAACTGACGACGAGAATAAGCCTGATCGAGCATGATCTTCCTTTCATACATGCGAATCGCGGGCACCCTGCCCGCTTTGCTGTTTGGAAAGATACGGCCCCGACCGGGCAGCACCAGCGCCAACTGCGGTTTTTTACGGGCATCTGATAGACCCTTACCGCAAGCGCAGCACGGCCTTTACAAACGGATAACAATCCAGCGCCGAACATGGCGCACCTTTTACACCAGAGCAAAGTAGTCATTGGGGACGTTCTTGTTTGACTAGTCATTTTAGAACGTCCCCAATGACTACCCCAGCAACGCCGATGTTTTGGCGACGACAGCGAAAGCCCGCCAGAGCGAGCAAGGTGCCTTGAAACGAGGCGGCATTGACCTTCTGGTCATGCCGCCGAAGTTGAAAGGCAGATTGCCGCTCTGGCGGGCTTGTAGCGTCGACTGGTTACGCGGTTTGGTAAAACCGCGTAACTATAGTTCGAGTTCGTTGAGGCGCAGGATCGCCACGATATAAATCTTGAGCGCCTGCTTGAGCTGTTCCTCGTTGGCGCACTCGTTGGGACCGTGCATCTGGCCGCCCCACTCGGGCAGCTCCAGGCCGGTCTCTTCGGGGCCAAACGAGACGGCGCGGGCAAAGTTGCGCGCATAGGTGCCACCGCCCATGGCAAAGGGCTCAGCATGCTTGCCCGTAAACTCGTTATAGGTATCAATAAGCGCCTTCACGGCCGGATCGTCGGCAGACACCGAGAACGGCACCTTAGCGCGACCCAGCTGGCACGTCACGCCAAAACGGCCCACGAGCGGGTCGAGCTGCTCGCGGATGGTATCGGCACTGGTGCTATCGGGGAAGCGGACGTCGATGACCTGCTCAATATGGCCATCCGCCACGCGGATGACGCCAGCGTTGCAGGTAAGCGGGCCAAACGCCGGACTCGTCGCATCGATACCCAGGCCGCGGCCATAGGCATCCGCATGCACAAAGGCCAGGAACTTGACGAACTCGTGCTCGGCAGGCGTCAGCAGGCGCTCGTCGCGTGCACCAAACGCGTCCTCGGCCTCGCGCAGATACGCCACGATCAGGCCGACGGCGTTAATCGTTCCCTCGGGCATCGAGGCATGACCGCCAATGCCATGGGCAAAAATCTGCGCGTGCCCGTTATCGAGCGCCGTGATCTCCAGGCGGTCGGCGTTCTCAACGGGCGCCGGCAGCTCATCGGCGGCAATCGCGAGCTCGCAGATGGACTGCGACGGAATGGCGTTGCTCGCCTCGGCACCGCTCCAGGACACAATGCGCCCGCCGTCGATCTTGGGGCTCACAAACGTCGCCCCAAACTGGCCCTTCTCGGCATTGCAGACCGGGAACTCGGCATCGGGCGTAAACAGAAAGTCAGGATTCGCGTAGTTCTCCAGATAATGGTGAACGTCGGACATGCCCACTTCCTCATCGCAGCCCAGCAGCGCGCGGAAGGTGTAGCGCGGAACGATGCCGTGCTTGAGCAGGTAGGCGCCGGCGTAGAGCGACAGCACGGCCGGACCCTTGTCGTCGATCACGCCGCGGCCGAGCAGCCAGCCCTCGCGACGCTCCATCGCAAACGGGTCGGTGTTCCAGCCGGGGCCAGCGGGTACCACGTCAACATGGCAGATAGTCGCGAGCTGTTTGTCGCCGCGGCCCGGGATATCGGCGATTCCCACATAGCCCTCGTCGTCGCTCGTCTGATAGCCGAGCTTTTGCGCAATGCCGAGCGCGCAATCGAGCGCGTCACGGACCGGGCGGCCAAACGGCGCACCGAGCTCCGCATCGGCAGAAACTGCCACGGACGGATAACTCACCAACTGCTCGATATCGGCGACGACATCCTCCCAGACCTCGTCGACATACTCGGTAACGCTCTGCTCCACCCGATTCATGGACGACCTCCTTACCAATGAGCGACGGATACGCCCGCCCCTCACATTACGTCTATTAGATAGCGAAAAGTTTAGCAAGCTCGGCCACCGAGTGCACCACTGCATCGGCGCCCGCCGCCTCGTGCTCGCCCGGCGCCGCCGCGCCCGAATAGATACCAATGCACGGCACGCTCATCGCGTGCGCGCCCTCCACATCGTTAAAGCGATCGCCGATCATCACGGCATCGCCCGCGGCCGCACCCAAGGCCGCCAACGCGTCGCGGACCGAATCGGCCTTGGTCTCGCGCCCCTGCGGCGGATTCATGCCAACCACCGCCTCAAACTGCGAAAGCCCCAGCTCGCCCACCATGTCAATGCACTTTGCCTCCATGCGTGACGTCGCCACGGCCAAGCGATGCCCCTGCGCGACAAGGCCATCGAGCAGCCCGGGGATTCCATCGAACACGGGATACTCTTCCGGTCCCAGCTCATCAAAAAAGGCACGGTACTCGTCGGCCACCACAAGCGACTCCTCGCGCGTAAAGCCGTAAAAGTCGTGGAAGCTCTTCCACAGCGGAGGCCCGATCATGCGACGCAGGTCACCCATCTGCGCCTCCGAAAACCCGCGCGCGGCCAACGTCTTGCGCGTCGAGGTCATCACCGCTCGACCCGTATCTGCCACCGTGCCATCGAAATCAAACAGCACGACCGGCCGCTTGCATATCTCCAGCGCCTCCATCGGCATCCCTCTTCCCCAGTTGACGATTTCCACACCGACACTTCAAACTGTTGACTATTCAACAATTGAACCTATAAATGTGGAACGACTCCACTATACTTGTCGCACTTTGCTCTCAGAAGGCGGCGCTGCCGCGCCCCAACGAAAGGTGCAATTATGTCTTTTGCCATCATAACCGACTCCACGTCGGACATCTCCCCCGCCCGCGCCCAAGAGCTCGGCATTTACGTGATTCCGCTACATGTGATTATCGAGGGCGAGGACCTGCTCGACCAGGTGCAGATTACCGCCGAGGAATACGTCGCCCGCATGGCTGGCTCCGAGGAGTTGCCGCACACCTCGCAGCCGAGCGCCGGCGAGTTCAAGGCACTCTTTGACCGCGTGCGCGCCGACGGCCACGATAGCGCCATCTTTATCTCGCTGTGCAGCGAGTGGTCCGCCTGCTATGCCAACGCCAGTTTGACGGCCGAAACGCACGAGCTGGACGTGCGCTGCATCGACTCGCGCACCGGCTCCGGCGCCGAGGGCCTGCTGGTGGAGTACGCGCTGGCCATGCGCGAAGACGGCCGCAACTTGGACGAGACCGAGGCGCAGATCCGCGCGACGCTGCCCGACGCACACCTGTTGCTGATTCCCCGCACGCTCGAGAACCTCGTTAAGAACGGCCGCGCGCCCAAGCTCGCCGGCCAGCTCACGCAGATGCTCAACATTCGCCTGGCCGTTTCGCCGGAGTGGCAGTCGGGCGAGATCAAGGCCATCAAGAAGGGTCGCGGCGCCAAGCGCATCGTCGCCAACACCATGGCAGATTGCCTCGCGTTTTTGGACGAGCACCCGGGCTCAAGCGTGCGTGTGCTCACGACCGGCGCCGCCGAGGAGCAGGAGCTTGTCAACGAGGCACTCGCGGGCCAGGATTACGTAGACGCCGGCACCGGCCCCATCGGCTGCACCATCGCCACCCACGTAGGCGTCGACGCCATCGCCATCAGCTACTGCCCCCGCTACCAACCTGCCAATTAGGGCTACCCATACCACTTGCGGTGGAATAGGGACTGTTTTTGGCTTATCAGCCGCAAATCAATCCCTATTCCACCGCAACTTAGAAGCAGTTCATTTGGGACGGGGCTAAAAAGACTGGTATCAAACGTTTCAGACCAGTCTTTTAGCCCCGTCCCATTTTACCTACCCTACATCAGCCCGCTCAGGGCGATGTCGACGGCTTCGTTGAGGTCGTCGGTGATGTGGACAAGGTCTGGATCGAGTGGGCTGATCATGCCGGCATCCATCACCGGGCCGTTGAGCCAGTCGAACAGGCCCCTCGCGGTACCCACTGGACAAAAATGGCAAATATGAGTACCGCCACCAAATTAGTAGCAGCAAAATCTCGCCGGAATTGATCATTTCGATCAATTCCACGTCTTGCCAAGGCTCAAAATTCCGTGTTTAGTGGGTTAGATATATAGAATAATGTGGAATTGGTATTCTATTCTTACCAAATGTTATGAGACTACATTAACAACAGTACTCATATTTGACGTTATTTGACCACGGAGTCATTCGAGAACCCCTCCCCACGCCGCCAACACGCCCCATAGCCGCCAAAACACCTTTAACAACAGCCGCCGCACGTTTTGGCACCGGCTAATTGCCACTCACGGATCGGTACCCCACTATTACCGAACCAAAATCGAAGTCGCATATCTCATAAAGCTGAAATGACGTACCCTCATCCCAATGAACGCTGACAAGAATGGCATTCAAATGAGCAACGCCGTGCATCAATACGCCCTTTTCGGGAACGCCTTATTCAAACTCAATAAAACGGTTGTCCACGCTTCAGATCCGCGTAAGCAGATCGTAATCTGTAGCAACGGTCCAGACATCCGTTACGCAACACTCGAAGAATGGGACAAAGCCGGCAAATCTTTCGGCGAACGTGCACAGACCGAGGGCATCGTTACCAGCGCGAGCCCAGCGCGCGACAAACTCGAGCTCTTTCGCAATCTTTTTACCGGCCGCAAAGATGTGCACGCTCACGGGTATCGCAGAAAAGACGGGGGCATCGGCTATACACCCGCCTGCGCAAATGAGTGGAAGCCAGGCATTTGCCCCAAAGCAAACCATCACAGAATTAAATGCGCTGAATGTCGCAGCCGCACATTCCTTGAGCTGAACGATGCCGCCATTATCGCCCATTTCAAAGGCAGCGACGACAGGCTCCGGGACGTCATAGGTCAATATGTTCTCGACAAAGACTGCAACACAAATGTCCTTGTCATTGATTTTGACAAAGCCGATTGGAAAGAAGCGACAAACGCTATCAGGCTTGTCGTAAAAAACCATGGAATTAACGCTGCGGTCGAGCGATCAAGGTCAGGCAACGGCGCGCATATCTGGTTTTTCTTCCTAGAACCTATAAACGCAAAGACAGCACGAGATTTCGGTAGCTGCCTTATCGCCGAAGCAGCGGCACTCAACAAGACAATCACCTTCGAAGCCTTTGACCGAATGATACCCGCGCAGTCCACCATTCCTGAAGGCGGCTTTGGAAATCTCATTGCGCTGCCCTTTCAGGGAAAAGCGCAGCGGGAAGGAAACAGCGTATTTGTTGACGAACGATTCGAGCCCTTTCCCGACCAATGGCTTTACCTTTCGCAAATCCAACTAATCTCGCGTGCGACGGTGGATCGTCTGATCGAGGACACCAAAAACAAACCGCTTGGAATAGCAACAGCTGCAGCGACAAACAAAACCAGGCGCAATGTCCAAAAGCCACGAAAGCGGCTCCCGCTCACGCCACGAGACTTCCCCTCGAACCTGCTCGTCACACAAGCCGATATGCTCTACATCCCCGAAAAGTCTCTGAGCCCGGCAGCTCAAATGGAAATCCGCAGGCTTGCGACATTTGCCAACCCGGAGTTCTTCCGTGCGCAATCTATGCATCAATCAGTATTCGGCAAACCGCGACTCATAGACCTCAGCGAACTTAGAGATGGCCGCGTCGCGATTCCCAGAGGCTGCAAAGCCCAACTTGAGCAGCTGATTCAAGAAGCCCACGTTACTGCCCATTATTCAGACGAACGTAGCACAGGCAATCCAATTGAGATGGCATTCAAAGGGACCCTTCATCCCGAACAGCAAATTGCCGCCGACCAGATGCTTGAATACGAAGACGGAATCATGTCTGCGCCAACGGGCTTCGGTAAAACCGTCATCGGAGCTTATCTTATTGCCGCCGTTGGTCTTCCGGCGCTCGTCATTGTTCCAAAGACCGCGCTCATAGCCCAATGGAAATCGCAGCTCGAACGATTTCTCGACATTACGGACACCAGAGAGCCGGTCCGAACGCCAAAAGGACGAATCAGCAAAAAGCAACCTCCCCTTATTGGACAAATCGGAGGGGGCAAAACCGCCGTCAGCGGCCTTATCGACGTCGCTTCCTTTCAGTCGCTATCTGGCAAAGACTCCCAAACCGGGGAGCCGATAGTTAAGAACCTTGTTCGTAATTACGGCCTCATTATCTGCGACGAATGCCACCATGCTGCCGCGCCACAGCTCGAGCTCGTCCTCAAGTCCGCTCCAGCCAAATATATATATGGCCTCTCCGCGACACCCGAGCGCTCCGACGGACTCACGCGGGCGCTCTCGATGCTCTGCGGCCCGCTTCGCTATGTCATCGATCCAAAAACGCAGGCAATTCAGCAGGGCATCCAGCGCATCGTTCGACCGAGATTTACCGGCATTCGGCTATCCGCCTACGAGCCGGATGCAAGCTTCAATCAGATTCTCGATATGCTGTGTGCACATGCGGCAAGAAACGAATTGATTGTCGATGACGCCCTCGAAGCAGCGTCAAACGGTCGACATCCGCTCATACTATCCAAAAGGAAAAAGCATGCTGAGGAACTGTTCAGGTTGCTTAATGATCGCAGACACGAGCCCATACTCTTAACCGGAGAAATCGGCGCCAAAGAAAGAAAAGCGATACTGAACAGTCTTCCCGGCTTTGAGCATGAACATCGAATCATCGTCGCCACCGAAAGCCTTCTGAGCGAGGGCTTCGATCTGTCCTACCTTGACACCCTTTTCATTGCCACGCCGATATCTTGGGACGGCAGCGTAACGCAGCAGGTGGGCAGACTGCATAGAAGCCACGAGGGCAAGCAACAGGTTGAGATATTCGACTACATTGACCTGTCGATACCCATGCTCGCCCGCATGTACCAGAAAAGACTCAAGACGTACGCCAAGTTGGGGTACGAAATTTATTCAGCAGAGGACAGCGAGCAACCCGATTACAACATTCTCATAGAGCCGGCAAACGCTATTGAGGCATTAATTAAGGCTCTGTTAGACCAGGATTGACATGCCGACCTGCCGGCTAACTCGCCGTCTCCTCGTCGGGCGCCGGCGTCTTGACCCTCATCTCGAACGGCATCCCGCCCTCTCGGACGAGCGCCC
>CABUGI010000049.1 GCA_902491055.1 uncultured Collinsella sp.
GATAATCTTGAGCGAATCGACCACCAAGCGGTCGTCGTCGACAACGATGAGCCTCATCGGCCCTCATCTCCTTGCTGTTTGGGAACGGTGGCAAACACGCGCCAGCCGCCGGCGCCGGCACGCGGGCCGGCGGAGAAGGTGCCGCCAAGCGCCTCGATGCGCTCGCGCATGGAGGCAAGCCCCATGCCCTCCGCGGCGCCGCGGCTGCTTGCTTGGACCCCGCCCGCGCCATCGTCGGTAACGATGAGCTGGTAAAACGACGGATGCTCCATGCATCGTACAGTGACGGTCTGGGCGCAAGCGTGGCGCATGGTATTGGAGAGCGCCTCGCGCAGGACCGCTGCAAAGCAGCTGGCGACGTTTGCGGGCGCATGTTCGGCCATAACTTCAAGCTCAATCTGCGGGCCGCCGTCCGAGCGTGCGCCTTCAACGATGCGCTCGAGCTGCACGGAGAGGTTGGTCGCATTGTCGTTGAGCGCGTGGACGCTGACGCGCACAAGCTGGAGCGCCTCGTCAACCGTGCGTTTAACGTCGGCGAAATCGGCGGCGACGCCAGGCTCGTCGGCGTGGACCACGCGTAGGGCTTCGGCCTGCAGTGAGGCGCGCGTGAGCTGGTGCCCGACGTTATCGTGGATCTCGCGCGCGATGCGGGCGCGTTCGGCGAGCGTCGCGAGCTCGACTTCGTAGTCCTGGCGGTCGGCGAGGTCGCGGTTGCGTGCCTCGAGTGCCAGGGCGCGTTCTTGCAGCTTGTCGCGGGTGCGACGCATGCGTTCCTGTTCGCGCTCCAGCTGCGCGGTGCGCAGCGACAGCAACGTGGCGGCGATCGAAAGGATGGCGGTTAGCAGCAGCGTTCGGGTGGTGAGCGCGCCGCCGCGAAGGTCTGCGACGAGCGCAAAGGCAAAAGCGGAGCCAATGCCCAGCGCGACCCAGGCGTGCTCACGGCGCACGCGCCGCGCGATGTCATAGAAGGCGAGAGGCGCAAACGGCACAAACGGCGGCACGAAGACGGCCGCGATGATGCAGGCGTAGCTCGCGGTCTCACTCACACGGCGGGCGCGGTTTCCCTGTGCGACCTCGGCCAGCGAGGTGGCAATAACGCCAAGGCAAAACGCCGCGACCAGGCGAGCGTCCACAGCAAGACCCATGGCGGCCGCAATGCAGCACGCCAGCACGATCGATTTGTCGAAAAGCCTGTTCATACGGGTATTGTACGCGATGCTGCGCGCGGGGGAGGCGCCGCCCGGGGCAACCGTGACATTCCTCCCGCGCGGCAAAGCGGCATCGATCGCTCGCGCGAGCGGGGGTTTCGCCTCCGCCCCCTCGCACTCGTGACAAAGCTCACTGGTGCGCGCCGGCGGCTCCTGCGATGATGCAATCGTACCGGGCCGCAATCAACGGAAGGGCCGCCTCATGACAGACATCGTTCACGTCGAAAACCTCGTCAAGCGCTACGACGATCTTATCGCGCTCGACCACTTTAACCTGAGCATCGCCCCCGGCGAGATCTTTGGCCTGCTGGGCCCCAACGGCTCGGGCAAGACCACGTCCATCAACTGCATCCTGCAGCTGCTCGCCTACGACAAGGGCACCATCGAGCTGTTCGGCGAGCCCATGACGCCCGCCCGCTACGACCTCAAGCGCCGCATCGGTGTGGTGCCGCAGCAGGTGGCAGTGTTCGACGAACTCACCGTGCGCGAGAATATCGACTATTTCTGCAGTCTCTACGTCAACGACCGCAAGCGCCGCCGCGCGCTGGTGGACGAGGCCATCGACTTTGTCGGGCTGGGCGACTTTGCCAAGTTCCGCCCCGGCAAGCTCTCGGGCGGCCTGGCGCGTCGCCTCAACATCGCCTGCGGCATCGCGCACAAGCCCGAGCTCATCTTCTTTGACGAGCCCACGGTGGCGGTCGACCCACAGAGCCGCAACGCCATCCTGGAGGGCATCTGCCGCTTGCGCGACGAGGGCGCCACAGTGGTGTATACCAGCCATTACATGGAGGAAGTCGAGCAAATCTGCAGCCGCATCATGATCATGGACGGCGGGCGCGTGCTGGCGCAGGGCACCAACGACGAGCTCAAGCGCATGATTCAGATGGGCGAGCGCGTGACTGTCGAGGTTGGCGCCGTAGAGACCGCCACGGTCGAGCGGCTGCGCGCCCTCGAGCACGTGCTTTCGGTTGAGCTGTCCGGCGGCGAGATCGTCTGCACCTGCGAAGCGAGCCCGCACAATTTGGTCGACATCCTCGACACGCTGCGCGCCGCCGATGTGGCGCTCGGCCGCGTGTGGAGCGAGCCACCGACCCTCAACGACGTGTTCCTCGAGATCACCGGCCGCGAGCTGCGCGACTAGGGGGCAGTCATGTTCAACACCATCATCACTACGGTCAAGACGCTGCTGCGCCGGCCGAGCACGTGGGTCTGGGGCGCTCTCTTTCCCATCGTACTTTCCACGATGTTCATGTTTATGTTTGCGAACCTCAGCTCCGACGGCACGGTCGACCCGGTGCCGGTGGCCGTCGTGGCGGACGAGGCTTGGGACGCTTCGACCTTTAAGGGCGTGGCGACGTCGCTTGCCAAGGAAGGCGGCGATCAGCTGCTCGAGATCCACGAGCTCGACGACGCAGCCGATGCGAACCGTGCGCTTAAGGCCGGCGAGGTCGCGGGCATCTATACGGTCGACGATGCGGGCACGCCCAAACTCACGTTGCTTTCGAGCTATGGCAGCTCGCGTGCGACGTCGGTGCTCACCGACCGCAGTATTCTGGAGACGGTGGCAAGCTCGTATACACAAAATGCCGAGCTCATGTCCCAGATTGCCCAGGACAACCCGGCGGCGCTCGCCGACCCGGCTGCGGTTGCGCGCGCCCTGTCGCTCGAAGGCGGAACCCGCCGCGTAAGCCTGACACGCACCACGCCCGATGGCACGGTCATCTACTATTACGCGCTTTTTGGCCTGGTCGCGATGATGTCTGCCGAGTTTGCCGCCTTGAGCGTCGTCGACCTGCAGCCCAACCTGTCGGGCCTTGGCGCACGTCGCTGCGTGGGCGGCCTTTCCAAGACGGCGTCGCTGGCCGGTATCTTTGTGGGCTCGTGGCTGGTCTCCTTTGATTCGATGGTGATCGCGATCGGCTACGTGCGCCTAGTCGTGGGCGTCGACTTTGGCGGGCGCGAGGGGCTGTGTTTGGTGGGCGCCGCCGCTTCCGCGCTTGCCGCCACGGGCTTGGGGCTCTTTGTGGGCACGCTTCCCGTTAAGGGCGGCAAGGCGTCCAAGTCGGGCATCCTCACGGGTTTTGCCACCACGTGCGCCCTGTTCGCCGGCCTCTACGGCGAGCCGGCGATGGCGCTTGCCGACGACGTCGCCCGCGCCTGCCCGGCCGAGTGCTGGCTCAACCCCGTCAAGCTCATCTGCGACATGTTCAACCGCCTGTATTTCTTTGAGGACCTGAGCCCCTTTGCCGTTCGCGCCGGCGCGCTGGTCCTTATGGCGCTGCTGTTCGTTGCCGCCGCCACGCTGATCTTTGGAAGGAGCCGCTATGAGCACCTTTAAGACCGCGCTTCGCATGGCGCTGGCGCACCCGTTCTACCTGCTCATCTACACGGTGTTCATTTCGCTGATGGGCGTATTCATCGCGGCATCGGTGAGCTGGAACTCGTCGCAGCTCACCGAGTACAAGCCCTACGACACCAACGTGATCGTGGTCGACCGCGACAATAGCGACCTTTCGCGTGCGCTTACCAAGCATCTGGGTTCGCGTTTTGAGCTGGTCACGGGCGTCGGCGACGACACCTACGACCTTGCGGACGCGCTCTCCAAGAGCAACAGCGCCAAAGGTAGCGCCGACTGCGTGTTCTTTATCCCGGAGGGGTTTGAGGGCGATCTTGTTACAGCCGCCCGCGCGGGGGAGTCCCTGCCCAAGCTCGACGTGACTTACGGTGCCGGTACCATGGCGGCGGCGCTTTCGTCTGCCGAGGCCTCGCGCTGGATCTCGCTCGCGGGTGCTGCGGCGGCACTTGAGCCCGCCGCCTCTAATGGTAGCGTCGCCAAGGCCGCCGAGCATGCCGCCGCCAAGCGCGCCGAGGTCCAGATTGAGCAGGTCAAGGTTGGTTCGACTGCCGCCGCCATGCTCAAGTCGTATTTCAACTTTGGCGCGTACGCGATTATCTCGTCGGTCATCGTATCGGTGGGGCTGGTGTTCTCGGGCATGAACGAGCCCGAGCGCGTGCGTCGTATGGATGCCGGCCCAATCTCCGAGCGCCGGCGTTCGCTCGCCGTGTTTGCGGCCGCCACTGTGATCACCGTCTGCATCTGGTTTGTGTCGAGCATGATGGGCGTCGTGGGCTTTGCCGGCGCGGTTGCCGAGGTCGGCGTGGGTCGTGTGTGCCTGGCGCTGGCGGCGACGTTTGCCCTGGCGTGCACGCCTCTGGCCGTTGGCTTTGCCCTTTCGAGCCTGGGTGCGCGTGAGGAGCTGCTCAACGGTGTGGGCAACCTGCTCGGCATGCTCATGACGTTTTTGGGCGGCGCCTGGATGCCGCTGTCGCTGATGGGCCCAGCCGTGCAGACCGCGGCGCATTTTGTGCCGACGTATTGGGTGAACGACGCGATTGGCAAGGCGCTCGCCGCGGACCTGACGTCCACCGTGCTGGGCGACATCGCTTGCGATCTGGGCGTCACAGTGCTCTTTGCCGCGGCCATCGCCGCCGTAGGCCTAGCCCTCGCCCACAACAAATCCCACGCCTAGACACCTACTCATTGGGGACAGACTTAAACGACCAAAAGTATTCATTGGGGACAGACTTAAATGACTAGCCATCGGGGGCAGATGAGGAGCGTCCCCAACTGCCGGGTGGCGAAAGAGCGTCCCTTGTGACTGGTCATTTAAGAACGTCCCCAATGACTAGTCTGAAACAAATCCCCACTCTCGCCCCAAAATAGTTCGCCAAGGTTTACTATTACGTTCATAAAGTAGTACTAGGCTAACAATGGGGGATACCATGGCAACGCAGGAAGCCTACGTCCAGGTTAAGGATCTCAAAAAGCACTACGGCGACGGTGATGCGCGCCTGACGGTACTCGATGGCATCGACACGTCCATCAACCGAGGCGAGATCTGCGTCATGCTGGGGCCCTCGGGCTCGGGCAAGTCGACGTTTCTTAACCTGATCGGCGGCCTGGAGGGTGCCGACGCTGGCTCTATTTTGGTGGACGGCTGCGACCTCACGGTGCTCAAACCTACCGACCTGGGCGAGTATCGCCGCCGTGAGCTGGGATTTGTCTTCCAGTTCTACAACCTGGTGCCCGATCTCACCATCAAGGAGAACATCGAGGTCACGGCGCACCTGTCCAAAAACCCGCTCAATGTCGACGACCTGCTGCGTTCGCTGGGCCTTTACGAGCACCGCAACAAGTTCCCGCGCCAGGTCTCGGGCGGCCAGCAGCAGCGTTGTGCCATCGGCCGCGCACTCGTCAAAAACCCGGGCCTGCTGCTGTGCGACGAGCCCACGGGCGCGCTTGACTATAAGACGTCCAAGGAAATCTTGCAGCTCATGGAGGATGTCAACCGCACCTACGGCTGCACCATCATCATTGTCACCCACAATGCCGCCATCGCGCGCATGGCCAATCGCGTGCTGCGCCTGCGCGACGGGCGCATCGTCGAGGATGAGCTCAACGAGTCGCCCGTCTCGGCCGCCGAGCTCGATTGGTAGGCGGCGCCATGACACCTCTCGCAAAACGTCTCCCACGCGAGCTGCGCCGCAATACCGGCAAGTACCTGGGCATCTTTTTGCTTATGTGCGGAAGTATCGCTCTCACCTCGGGCTTTTTGCTCGCGGCGCATTCCATCGGCTGCCTCATCGATGACATGCGCGATGCGTACACGATTGAGGACGGCCGCGTGACCACCTCCTTCGAGGCGACCGAGGAGCAACTCAAGGCAGCCGAGGACGCGGCCGACGACGTCGGCGGCGTCACGCTCTACAAGAATTATTCCATCGACGCCATCATCAAAAAGGCGACCGGTGACGACGGCACCAAGCGCACGCTGCGCACCTATGCGCACCGCACCGAGGTCGATATCGCGTCCTACTGCGAAGGCAAGCAGCCCAAGGCGGACGACGAGGTGGCCATCGACCGCGTCTTTGCTACCAACAACGACCTCTCCGTGGGCGACAAGGTCGAGCTCGAGGGCCGCACCTACACCATCTGCGGCATCATGACCCAGCCCGATAGCCAGGCGCTGTTCCTCAACAATTCGGACTTTACGGTGAACACCATCACCTATGGCGTGGCCGAGGTCACCGACGCCGGCTTTGCCGCGCTTGAGGACGCCGGCGGCGCACCCGCCTACACCTACTCCTTCACCTTTGCCGATCGCGATCTCTCCACCGCGGACCGCACCGATGCGGAGCAGGATATGGTCGAGGCACTGACCGAAGCCGATGCGCGCGTGGACGATCTGATCGATGCCGATTCCAACCAGGGCATTGGTTATGCGCGCGACGACGTGGACGGCGACTCCATGATGTGGATGACGCTGCTCGACATCATCATCGTGATCATGGCGTTCGTCTTTGTGGTCCTTACCGACGCCACCATCGAGGAGGAGAGCGCCATCATCGGCACACTGCTCGCCAGCGGCTATCGCCGTCGCGAGATCGTGCTGCACTACCTGGCACTTCCCGCCATCGTAGGCGTGGTCGCGGCGCTGCTGGGCACCGCGCTCGGCATTGCGTTCTTTACCGAGCCTATGCGTAGCCTGTATTACGGCTCGTACAGCCTGCCGCCCTTCCAGGTGTACTGGAGCTGGGAGATCTTTGTGAAGTGCGCCGTGGTTCCCGCTGCCGCGCTCATCCTCATTACACTGGTGGGCCTGCTTCGCAAGATGGGCAAGACGCCGTTGCAGTTCCTTCGCCACGAGGCGAGCGGCAAGTCGGGTACCAAGCGCGGTCTGCAGCTGTCGGAACGCATGGGTTTTGTTTCCCGCTTCCGCTTGCGTATCTTCCTGCGCAACCTGGGCAACTTCGCCACGCTCTTCGTGGGCATTGCATTTGCGTCGCTGCTGCTGCTCTTTGGCCTGGCGATTCTGCCCACGATGACGCACTACGCGGACAACCTCGAGACGAGCCTGGTCGCCGAGCACCAGTACACGCTCAAGGCTCCGCTGGAGCTCGAGGGCACCGCCGAGGAGCGCGAGCAATGGTCAGCACTCGAGCGCTTGCAGTCGGTTGACGGCGCGCTGCTTTCCGCCGCCCAGGATGCCGATGACGAGCTCGATGACGCGGCCGATGCGGCGCAGGCGGCAGCCGATGCCGCGACCGCATCTCCGTCTGCCGAGAGCCTGACCGCAGCGCAGGATGCGCTTGCCAAGGTCCAGGACAAGAAGGATGCGCTTTATGCGCGCCTCGATGACCTTGCCGATGCCCTCGGCTGTGACCGCGACGAGGCTATCGACCTGATCGACAAGGCCTCTAAGATCGACACTGACAACGACGATATCCACCCGGTCAATACGACCAACAACGGCGCGGGCGCAATCGCGCAGGCCGAGAAATATGCCGTTTACCAGCTGCAATACAACCGCGGCGATGGTAATGGCGAGGAGACGATTTCCGTCTACGGCATCTCGCCCGATTCGCGCTATTGGAAAGACCTCAACGTGGGCGATGGGCGCGTCGTCTTTGGCGGCGGTCTGCTCGATAAGTTTGGCTGGAGCGAGGGCCAGAAGGTCACGCTCAGCGACAAGTACGAGGGCGAGCATTATTCCCTTGAGTACGCGGGCAAGGATTGTGCCTGGGGCTCAAAGTCGGACATGAATATCTATATGAGTGTCGACGACTTTAACGAGCTGTTCGGCAACGACGCCGCCTATTTTAACGGCTATGTGAGCAACGAGAAGCTCGACCTCGACGCGCGCTACTTTGCCGGCGACACCACGCCCGACGACATGCGTGCCGTGGGCGACCAGTTCATCGGCATGATGAGCAAAATGATTGGCATGATGGTTGGGCTTGCGGTGTTCATCTTCTTGCTGTTTATGTATCTGCTGACCAAGGCTGTGATCGACCACAGCGCCCGCTCGATCAGCTACATGAAAGTCTTTGGCTATCGCGATAGCGAGATCTCGCATCTGTACATCCGCTCGATCACGCTGTGCGTGGCAGCGTCGCTTGTGCTGAGCCTGCCCGTGATCATCGGCTCGCTCACGGCCATCTTCCGCTCGATGCTGCTCGCCTACAACGGCAATATTGAGATCTACGTGCCCGCTTGGTCCATGGTTGCATGCGTCGGCATTGGCTTTGCGACCTACCTGGTCGTGGCGTTGCTGCACACGCGCTCCATCAAGCGCGTCAGCCTGGCCGAGGCCCTCAAAGTCCAAGAGTAGTCATTTAAGTCTGTCCCCAATGACTAGGTGCCGCGCTTGACATTAACTCTGCTTTAACTGGTACCATCCCTTATGTCTGTAACGCCATATAGACCGAGGGGATATATCTATGACCGCAGCCGCACCCGCCGCACCCGCCAAGGTGTACTTTACGAACCTGCGCACGCATGCTCGCGAGAGCCAGCTCGACAAGCTCAAGCGCCTCATCCGCCACGCCGGTATCGAGCAGATTGACTTTGAGAACAAGTTCGTCGCCATCAAGATTCACTTTGGCGAGCTGGGCAACCTGAGCTTTTTGCGCCCCAACTACGCCCGCGCCGTCGCGGATGTCGTGAAGGAGCTGGGCGGCAAGCCCTTCCTCACCGACTGCAACACGCTCTATGTCGGTAGCCGTAAAAACGCGCTCGAGCACATCGACACCGCCTACCAGAACGGCTTTACCCCGTATGCCACGGGTTGCCAGATCATCATCGCCGACGGCCTCAAGGGTACCGACGAGGAGCTCGTCCCGGTCGAGGGCGGCGAGTACGTGCACGAGGCCAAGATCGGTCAGGCACTCATGGATGCCGATATCGTGATCAGCCTCACCCACTTTAAGGGCCATGAGCAGGCCGGCTTTGGCGGCGCCATGAAGAACCTGGGTATGGGAGGCGGCAGCCGCGCCGGCAAGATGGAGCAGCATGCCGCCGGCAAGCCGAACGTCGCGACCGAGCACTGCGTTGGCTGCCATGCCTGCGAAAAGATCTGTGCGCACAACGCCATCTCGTTTGACGATACCCGCGAGCGCGAGCTTGCCAACGGCAACACTCGCACGGTGCACGTGGCTGCCATCGACCACGATCGCTGCGTGGGCTGCGGACGCTGCATTGCGGCATGCAACCAGGACTGCATCAAGCCCGGCTATGAGGCCGCGGCCGACGTGCTCAACTGCAAGATCGCCGAGTATACGAAGGCCGTCGTCGACGGCCGCCCGAGCTTCCACATCTCGCTTGCCATGGACATCAGCCCCAACTGCGATTGCCATCCCGAAAACGACACGCCTATCGTCAACGATATCGGCATGTTCGCGAGCTTCGACCCGGTCGCCATCGACCAGGCCTGCGCCGATGCCGTCATGGCATCCGAGCCGCTGCCCAACACCGAGCTCACCGATAGCGCGGCCAAGATGGAGCACAACCACGAGCATCTGGAGGGCGAGCAGGCCAAGGACCCCTTCTGCATCACGCATCCCGACACCGACTGGCGCGTGTGCATCGCGCACGCCGAGAAGATCGGCTTGGGCACGAGCGAGTACGAGCTCATTGAGGTCAAGTAGCACCTGTCTATTGGACATATCAAGCGCTTTTATAGCGCAACGTTAGCAAAAGCCGCCCGTGAGCACAGCGCTCATGGGCGGCTTTTCGGAAGTGCTAGGGGGTCAGATAGACCAGTAAACCGTACTATTTGCCTAAAAATTCTTGTCGAGGAAGTCGTCGACCGTGTTCCAGTAGAGCTCGGGGTCAACTTGCGCACTCTTGGCGTGGGTGGCGCCATGGATAGTGAGCTTTTGCTTGACCTTGCTGGCGCACGCGTCGTAGTTTTGGTCGAGCATGCTGTACGGTACAAAGGTGTCCTGGTCGCCGTGGATAAACAGCATGGGAACCGTCGCGTGTTTGAGTTGCTCCACACTGCTCGCCTTATGAAAGTCGTAGCCCGCGCGCACGTTGCACACCAAGTTTGCTACATCGAGCAAGGGAAAGCTGGGCAGGCCGAACACGTCCTTGAGCTGCAGGGAAAACTCGTCCCAAACACTCGTATAACCACAGTCCTCGATAATGCATTTCACGTTTGCAGGCAGAGATTCCCCCGCGACGTTCATAGCGGTTGCTGCACCCATCGATTCGCCAAAGACAAGAATGCGCGCCTGGGGGTCAGCCTGAACGATTTGCTCGATCCATGCGACGATATCGAGGCGCTCGGGCCAGCCCATGCCGATATAGTCGCCGCCGGAGCGCTCGTGGGCGCGGGCGGCAGGCGCGAGCACGTTCATGCCACGGTCGTGGAAGCGCTTGGCGTATCGAGCCATGCCGATGGGCTCGTTGGTATATCCATGCAGGCAGACGGCGTAATCGTGGGTGTTCTCCGAGGCAGTAAAATACCAGGCGGCGAGCTCGGTTCCGTCATCTGCGGTGAGGCCGCTGCTCTCGCGGTTCTCTTTAAACCATGCCCGCGCCTCGGCATCCTCGGCATCCGGCTGCTCACTTTCTTTGTCGTTCTTGCTATCCTGCATCATCTTCATGGTGTATGGCGCGCGGGGATTCAGCGCGAAGTCAAACAGAAAGTTGCCGGCAAATCCGAGCAGCGCAACGACAACCACCAGTGCAATGATGCCGGCTATCTTGAGCTTTCGATGGGAACGTGCGTTTTGAGCCATGCGGTATTCTCCTATAAGATGTTAATACATCAACATTTAATGCAAGCGCATTATGGACGTTCGCCGTTGATGCGTCAACAGGCAAAGAATGGGTAAACAAAGGGTCACGTATGGTGCAAATTTCGCACGTACCTAGACGCTTTGATATAGTGTTGAGAACTCTTTACGTTGGAGGATGTAACCGGCATGTCCGATTCGAGCGACAGTTCTAAGCCGCGACCCAAGACCGCGGCCGTTCCACACTACACAGTGGGCGAGGAGATCATGAACTCCGTCACCCATGGTGTCGGCTGCCTGCTGGGTATCGCGGGCCTGGTGCTCCTGATCGTATTCGCCGCCCTGCGCGGCGGAGGCCCGGCCCATATGGCCGCGGCGATTGTCTATGGCGTCAGCATTATCCTCGAATACCTAGCCTCCACGCTCTACCACGCGATTCAGCCCGCGCGCGCCAAGCGCGTGTTTCGCATCATCGACCACAGCTGCATCTACCTGCTCATAGCCGGCAGCTATACGCCGTTTTGCCTCATCACGCTCGCAAACGACGGCGGCGCTGTGCTGTTCTTTGCCGTATGGGCCATCGCCATCATCGGCATCGCCCTCGAGTGCTTCCTACGCGAGCGCCAGCCGCATTGGGTAAGCGGCCTGGTCTACCTGCTGATGGGCTGGCTCGTTGTCTTTAAGCTGCCCGAACTTGTTGCGCTGCTCAACCCCGTGGCACTTGCCCTGCTCGCCGTCGGCGGCGTGTGCTACACCGCGGGCGTGCCGTTCTATATCGCCAAAAACGTGCGCTATCTGCACAGCGTGTTTCACCTGTGGGTGCTCGCCGGCAGCATCTTCCAGTTCATGGCGGTGATCCTCTTCGTAATCTAGCGACCACGCCTGCGCGCCCGCGTTCTCGTTTGGGCGCCGGTGCAATTGCCGTATCCGCCATCAACGTTTTAACCTGACGTCCCGAATCTTGGAGGTTCGAGAAACTCCCGATGGACATAACCATCTCCCTTATCACCACCCTCGTTTTGACCCTCATCAACGGCTACTTCTCTATGTCCGAGATGGCGCTCACCACGGCCAAGCGCGCCGTGTTGGAGCACGAGGCCGAGGAAGGCGACAAGCGCGCCGAGCGTGCCATTAAGCTGGCTGCCGACTCCGACCAGCTGCTCGCCACCATCCAGGTTGCCATTACGCTCGTGGGCTTCGCCTCGTCCGCCGTCGCCTCGACGAGTCTGTCCGACCCGCTCGCCACGTGGCTCATGAGCTTTGGCATCGCGCCGCTCTCCGCCATCGCGCGCGGCCTGGCGCCGGTCATCATCACCGTCGCGGTCGCCTTCGTGTCCATCGTGATCGGCGAGCTCGTCCCCAAGCGCATCGGCCTGGCCAATGCCGAGGGCGTGTCCAAGCAGGTCGTGGGACCGTTGTCATTTTTCCAAAAGATCGCCCGTCCGCTCGTGTGGCTGACCGGTGCTTGCTCCGATGGCCTGGCCCGCATCCTGCGCATCAAGAGTGCCGACGACCGCCAGAACGTCTCGGAAGAAGAGATCAAGTACATGGTCTCGGAGCAGGACGACCTGCTCGACGAGGAAAAGCGCATGATCCACGAGATCTTCGACCTGGGCGACACCGTTGCCCGCGAGGTCATGGTGCCGCGCGTGGACACCACCATGTGCGAGGACGACGAGACGGTCGCCGACGTGCTGTCCACCATGCGCCAGACCGGCTTCAGCCGCATCCCCGTCTATCACGAGGATCCCGACAACGTCGCCGGCATCGCGCACATCAAGGACCTGATTCAGCCCGCGCTCGACGGCAAGGGCGACCAGCCCATCGCCGGCTATTTGCGCGACGCCACCTTTGTGCCCGACACCAAGGACATCCTGCCGCTACTGTCCGAGATGCAGACCTCGCACGACCAGATCGTGGTGGTCGTGGACGAGTACGGCGGCACGGCCGGCATTATCACCATCGAGGATATCGTCGAGGAGATCGTCGGCGAGATCGAGGACGAGTTCGACCCCGACAACAAGTATCTCACGCGCCTTTCGCGCCGCGAGTGGCTCGTTGATGGGCGTTTTTCGTGCGATGACGCGATTGAGCTTGGTTGGCCGCTCGAGGAAAGCGATGATTATGAGACCATCGCCGGCTGGATTTTGGAGCTTTGCGACTCGGTGCCCGACATCGGAGAGGTGTTTGAGGTTGCGGGGTACAAGTTTAAAGTGCAGTCGATGCGTGGCCAGCGCATCTCGCTCATTCGCGTGATCGCTCCGGCCGAAACCGATAAGAAGGATTCCGAGTCTTCGGTAGACGAGCCGACGACGTCGGGTGCGGGTTCCGCGAATCCGCACGACGGCGACGAGTAGGACAAGGAAGAGTAGGGGAGAGTTATGGCAGGCCTGTTCAACATCCTTAAGGTCACCGTCAGCGAGGACAAGATCTGCGCGCACGTGCTGGTGAACCCCGGCATGCCGCTCATGACCTCGGAGGACATCGAGGCCACGGCGCGCGTGTACTACCTGGTGCCCGCGATTGCCAAGCACCTGTGCCTGGGCGATTCCGGCCGCGAGTTCCAGGACTGCATGGGCCAGACCGAGCTCTGCCACCTGCTGGAGCACGTGACGGTCGAGCTCATGAACGAGACCGGGCTTGCCGGCAGCATCTCGTGCGGCCGCACCCGCGTGAGCGAGCATGACGAGCGTGTCTTTGAGGTTGAGCTTTCGTGTCCCGATGACGCGTTGGCCATTGGCGCGCTGTCGTCGGCGACCTTTATGATGGACTGGGCGTACCTGCACGCCGACCAGCCGGCCCCCGACGTGGAAGGCACGGTCGCGGGCCTGCGCAACCTGGTGCTGGGCATGCGTGCCGAGGCCGAGGGCAAGGA
>CABUGI010000050.1 GCA_902491055.1 uncultured Collinsella sp.
CGAAGGCGTTCTGGATCATGCCGACCTGCGGGCCGTTGCCGTGGGTGATGATGATTTCGTTGCCCTGCTCGATGAGCCCGAGGAGAGCGTGGGCGGTGTTGCTCACGGCCTCGATCTGCTCAACGGGGTTGTTGCCGAGGGCGTTGCCGCCAAGGGCGACGACAATACGATCGGGCTTGCCAAGAGGCTTAGACATTGCTGGAATCCTTTCTGTAAAAGGCCTACAACCCATTAATAACCCGCGTCCGTGCGATACGCGAGTTTATTAAGGTTTATATTCTCTTTATCGCTCATTTTATTCATTTTGAAAATAGCGGAACGGTGAACGGTCGTTTTTATCCGCTCAGCGTACAGAACTCCAGCTAAGACATATCTACGTAATTTACGTGCGACTTTATTTAAATGAAGCGAGGATTATGTCGGATTATGCAAACTATATCTTTGCTAAACACAAAACAGACAGCGCAATATCTTACTCGCACTATACGAGATTCTATGCACATATAAGTCGAGTATGCACCCCTGCAAAAACAAGGGGCTTTTCATCCAACAAAAGGAATAAAGAAGAGCTCCGAAAAAGCGGCAACGGCCAAGTCCCCCATCCATCCCCAAAGTGGCGCGAGGTTTCGCGGCAAAGCCGCGAAACAGCGAAGGGGACAAAAGCCCCCCACAACCACGTCCTTCATCCGCCATCACATCCGAGGACGTAGTCGTAGCAGGATCTGAGGGCTAACCTTCGCGGACACTCCGCAGGACGAAAGAACCCCCGCCGCACGTAGTGCGCAGCGGGGGTTCTTTCATGTCCGAGGACGTCCGCGAAGGTTAGCCCTCAGATCCTGCGGTGGGAGACCTAGGCCTCGTTGTACACCGTCTTGAGCTTCAGCAGGTGCTGATAGCGGTCCATAGCGGCCTGCTCATTCTCCTTGAAGAGCTCCTCGGCGCGCTCGGGGAAGGAACGCGTCAGCGAAGCGTAACGGGCCTCGTTCATCAGGAACTCCTGATAACCGCCCGCGGGCTCCTTGGAATCGAGCGAGAACTTCTTGCCGGCAGCAGCCTCGGGGTTGAAGCGGAAGAGGTTCCAGTAACCGCACTCGACAGCCTTCTTCATCTCGGCCTGGCAGTTCTGCATGCCACCCTTCTTGATGGAGTGCATCTCGCAGGGGCTGTAGCCGATGATGAGGGACGGGCCGTCGTAGGCCTCGGCCTCGTGGATGGCCTTGAGGGTCTGAGCCGGGTTGGCGCCCATGGCGACCTGCGCCACGTAGACGTAGCCGTAGCTCATGGCGATCTCGGCCAGGGACTTCTTCTTGGTCACCTTACCGGCAGCGGCGAACTGAGCAACCTGGCCCAGGTTCGAGGCCTTGGAGGCCTGACCGCCGGTGTTGGAGTAGACCTCGGTGTCGAAGACGAAGACGTTGACGTTGTGGCCGGAAGCCAAGACGTGGTCCAGGCCACCGAAGCCGATGTCGTAGGCCCAGCCGTCGCCGCCGAAGATCCAGAATGACTTCTTGGTGAGGTAAGCCTTGTCGGCGAGGATCGCCTTGGAAGCGTCGCAGCCGCACTTCTCGAGCTCGGCAACGTAGGCAGCAGCAGCGGTCTTGGAGGCCTCGGCGTCGTTGACGGAGTCGATCCAAGCCTGGCCGGCAGCCTTGAGCTCATCGAACGGACCATCGGCAGCGATGATGTCCTGGGTAGCGGCGATCAGCTTCTTCTGGACGGCCTCATAACCGACGGCCATGCCCAGACCGTGCTCGGCATTGTCCTCGAACAGGGAGTTGTTCCACGCCGGGCCGTGACCGTCCTTGTCCTTGCAGTAAGGAGCGGTGGCAGCGGGGTTGCCCCAAATGGAGGAGCAGCCGGTGGCGTTGGAGATGAACATGCGGTCGCCGGCAACCTGGGTCACCAGACGTGCATAGGCGGTCTCGGCGCAGCCGGCGCAGGAGCCGGAGAACTCCAGGTAGGGCTGCTTAAACTGGCTGCCCTTGACGTTGGCCGCGATGAGTTCCTTCTTCTCGGAGACGTTCTCGACCATGTAGTCCCAAACGGGCTGCTGGTCCATCTCCTGCTCGGTGGGAACCATCTCGAGGGCACCCTTGGGGCAGACCTTGACGCAGTTGGTGCAGCCCATGCAGTCGAGCGGGGACACGGCCATGGTGAACTTCATGCCCTTGGCCTTGGGGCCCATGGCGTCGAGCGTGCGGGTAGCCTCGGGCGCGGCGGCAGCCTCGTCCTCGGTCATCGCGAACGGACGGATGGTGGCATGCGGGCACACATAGGCGCACTGGTTGCACTGGATGCACTTGGTCTCGTCCCAGTGGGGAACGACCACAGCGACGCCGCGCTTCTCGTATGCGGAGGCGCCCAGCTCAAACTGGCCGTCGGCGCAATCGACGAAGGCGGAAACAGGCAGGCTGTCGCCGTCCATGCGATCGATGGGCTCGAGCAGGTTCTTGACCTGCTGGGCGATGGCAGACTTGGTCTCCTCGGAGAGCTCGACGGGGGCGGCATCCTCGGCGGTAGCCCAGTCGGCCGGAACCTCGAACTTACGGAAGGCGGTAGCGCCGGCATCGATGGCCTTGTGGTTGGCGTCGACGATAGCCTGACCCTTCTTCATGTAGGACTTGGTAGCCGCGTCCTTCATGTACTGCAGGGCGTCCTCGGCGGGCAGGACCTTGGCCAGCGCGAAGAAGGCGGACTGGAGCACCGTGTTGGTGCGCTTGCCCATGCCGACCTTAGCGGCCAGGTCGATAGCGTCGATCAGGTAGACGTTGACGTTGTTGTTCGCGATGTAGCGCTTGGCCACGGCGGGCATGTGCTCGGCGAACTCCTCGTCGCTCCACTGGCAGTTGACCAGGAAGGTGCCGCCCGGCTTGACGTCGCGGACCATCTTGAAGCCCTTAACGATGTAGCTGGGGTTATGGCAGGCGACAAAGTCGGCCTTGGTCACGTAGTACGGCGAACGGATCGGGGAATCACCAAAGCGCAGGTGCGAGACGGTGACGCCGCCGGTCTTCTTGGAGTCGTACTGGAAGTAGGCCTGGACGTACTTGTCGGTGTGGTCGCCGATGATCTTGATCGAGTTCTTGTTGGCGCCGACGGTACCGTCGCCACCCAGACCCCAGAACTTGCACTCGATGGTGCCGGGAGCTGCGGTGTTGGGCGCATCCTCGGCCTCGGGCAGGCTCAGGTTGGTCACGTCATCGACAATGCCGATGGTGAACTCGCGCTTGGGCTCGTCCTTCTTGAGCTCCTCGAAGACAGCGAACGCGGACGCGGGAGGCGTGTCCTTGCTGCCCAGGCCATAACGGCCGCCGACGACCTTGATGCCCGTCTTGCCGGCCTCGTAGAGAGCGGAGACGACGTCCTGGTAGAGCGGCTCGCCGATGGAACCCGGCTCCTTGGTACGGTCCATGACGGCGATCTTCTGGACGGTCTCGGGGAGAACGTCGACGAAGTGCTTGATGGAGAACGGACGGAACAGACGAACCTTGACCAGGCCGACCTTCTCGCCGTGAGCGTTGAGGTAGTCGATGACTTCCTCGAGCACGTCGCAGAAGGAGCCCATGCACACGACGACGCGGTCGGCATCGGGAGCGCCGTAGTAGTTGAACAGGCCGTAATCGGTGCCGAGCTTCTCGTTGATCTTCTTCATGTAGCCCTCGACGACGGCGGGAAGCTCGTCGTAGACCTTGTTGCAGGCCTCGCGGTTCTGGAAGAAGATGTCGCCGTTCTCGTGGCTGCCGCGGGTGTGCGGGTGCTCAGGGTTGAGCGCGTGGTCGCGGAAAGCCTGGACGGCGTCCATGTTGCACATCTCGGCCAGATCCTTGTAGTCCCACATGGCGACCTTCTGGATCTCGTGGCTGGTGCGGAAGCCGTCGAAGAAGTTAAGGAACGGGGTCTTACCCTCGATGGCGGCAAGGTGAGCCACCGGCGAGAGGTCCATGACCTCCTGGACGTTACCCTCGGCGAGCATGGCGAAGCCGGTCTGACGACAGGCCATGACGTCAGAGTGATCGCCAAAAATGTTCAGGGCGTGGGAAGCGACGCAACGCGCGGAGACGTGGAAGACGCCCGGGAGCTGCTCGCCCGCGATCTTGTACATGTTCGGGATCATCAGGAGCAGACCCTGAGAAGCCGTGTAGGTGGTGGTCAGAGCACCGGCGCCCAGCGAACCGTGAACGGTACCGGCTGCACCTGCCTCGGACTCCATCTCGACGACCTTGACCGGGGTGCCGAAGATATTCTTGCGACCCTGGGCCGCCCACTGGTCGACATGGTCGGCCATCGGGCTGGACGGCGTAATGGGATAGATTCCCGCTACCTCGGTGTACGCATACGAAACATATGCGGCCGCCTCGTTGCCGTCCAT
This sequence comes from uncultured Collinsella sp., assembly GCA_902491055.1. Lineage (GTDB taxonomy): Bacteria > Actinomycetota > Coriobacteriia > Coriobacteriales > Coriobacteriaceae > Collinsella. The sequence continues at coordinate 4,370 of CABUGI010000050.1, forward strand.
AGACTTAAACTTACGCGCCATATACCCCTCTCCTCTCATATAGGTATACAGGCCCCGGCGATCGCCGGGATGTTGGCGTGATGGGATTTTCGCTGTTGCTTCCAATCATCTGGCAGGCAGGCTCAGCAGCAGGTACATGGCGTGGAGAGAAGGCATGCCGAGGCGAGGAGGGCTGCACGCGCTCCACAAGCCCAGCTACCCGTCTTGCACATGACCGAGCGCCGCAAAGGCCGCATGCCGGATGCTCCCGGGCACGCCCCGGCGATGGGAAGCGCCCGCAACGGAAATCCGCATGCGGGTTTATTGTACCCCGCCGTCAAGTGTAATTTCGGCAAATATAGGCGGGCGGTAAAGGTTTACCTCGGGTGACTATTGTGCGCCCGGCACCGACGGACACAGTCCCCTGGAACCCCACAGCAGTTGCGGTGAAATAGGGACTGTTTTTGCCGTTAACGGCCTTAATCAGTCCCTATTTCACCGCAACTCATTGGGGGGGGATGAGCTAGAGGGCGCCGAGGAGGATGGCGTAGGTGGTGGATTCGCCGAGTTTGAGCTCGTCGCCGGGGCTGAGCTGGGCGGAGCGGCCAGGCTCTACTTGAATACACACACTCGTGGCCCCGTTTACCACCACGGTGCCGTTCGTGGACGCCAGGTCCTCGACAAACCATGTGCCAGAATCGTCGCACCAGATATGGGCATGGCGGGCCGAGACGTCGTCGCCGACGTCGGTGATGTCGCCCTCCCCCGTTGCCAGTGCGCCGATCTCGACGCCTTCCTCACTCGGCTGGATCCAGCGCGGGGCGCTCACCACGTAGCCGTTTTGCACGCGCAGCAGTCCCAGCGGATGCGCCGGCGCGACCTCGCGCTCGCCCGCGACCGAAGATGTGCTCAGCGAGCGCGGCGTCGACGTGGCGCCGCCACAGGTCGCATGAGCGTAGTCGATGGCATAGGTCACCGACGAGCGGACATCTGCCGAGCAACCCACGGCGACAAACAGCACCAGGATGGCCTCGGCACGTTCGGCGGGCATGAGCTCAGCCGCCTGCGACAGGCGCTCGAGCGCATTGCGATAGAGATTCGTGTCCTGATGGCATTCCTCGAGTGCCCGTGCCATGGGCTCGCCAGTGGGGCCGCACACCATATTGGTCACGGCCGCGGCGTCCATGGGATTGCGACGGCGCAGGGCCAGCTGCGACATAATGCGCGCGGCCGAGGTGCCGTAATCGGCAAAATAACGTTCCTGCAGCGTGCCGACCGGCGCGCGCACGATAAAGCGCGAAACCCAGGAGCGATCGGCGGCACGGCTCTGCGGACTACGGCCGTCGGCGAGCGGGCGGCTCGAGAGCACCAGGCCGCACAGTTCGATATGGCTCAGGTGCGCTGCGCGCTTAAAGATGTCAAACATTGCCCCGCACGGGGTGAGCTCAGCTTGAGAAGCCATGGCTTAGCCCTCCTTGGTCGCAGAGATAGTGTCGGATACTTCGGCCGGCCCGCCAAAGGCGCGGACAGCCGCGGCTCCGCCGGCAAGCGGCGTCGCCATGGGAATTTTCGCACGTCGTGCTGACACGACGGGAAGCTCAAAGGCAAACCCCATCGCCAGCAAAAACCACGTGAGCGCATAGGTTGCAATTATGGCGGCCACCAGGCCACCCGCCACGGCATGCTGGGAAAACACGGCACATGCGAGTGCGGCCAGAGCCGGAACCTCGCAGGCGGAAAGGACCAACACGCCCCGCAGGAATCCCGCACGGCGGTCGCGCGCCAAGCCCCCGGCGGCGATGCCCGCCATGCCCGGCAGCACCAACGCCAGCGCGGCGATAATGGCCGGCAGCTTCCCGGACCACATAAGCGGCCCCACGACGAGCGTCACATGGGCGCCCGACGCCAACAGCGCCGCTGATACCACGACCACAGCCCAAAGCACGCCGCATGCCGCCGTCGCACCAACCATCGCCGCACGCCGGGCTGTGTGCCCCGAGACCTCCATCGGGCACGGCATGAGCGGCTCGGCGCGAAGCGAGCGCGCGACATTTTGCGCATAGTGGTCGCAAAATGCCGAGAGCGCCGCCTCCACCGCAGCCGGCTCGGGACGATCTTCCTGATGGCAGGACAGGCAGGCCATCACCACATCGAACAGCTGAGCGTCGACAAACGCCAGCGCATCGCGCAGATCCTCGGAATTTGGATCGAGCCCCAGCTGCTGAGCCTGTTCGGCCGCGGCAAGTGCCACATCGGGCTCGCGTCGCAGCAGTTGCGTCAAGTCGCAGCCGGGCGCGTGGGCGCCGACGGGATAATCGGGCAGCGTATCCATCTTGAGGCGATAGGGGCTGGCGATATCTCGTGTCTTTTTGCGCGAGCCCGAAGTACCCGACGCACCCGGCGCCACTTCGTACGGCGCGACACCGGCGATGAGCTCGTAGACCGTACTCGCCGCTGCATAGACATCGATCGCCGGCGACATGCGAAGCATGCGCAGGTCGGGGATATCGTCGGTGAGCATCTCGGGCGGGGCGTAGGCCACCGTCGCGCGGCGCAACGTGGCATAGCGCTCGGTAAACGACGCCTTGCCGCCGGTGCCGGCCACCGCAGAGGCGGGCTCGAGCGCCAGCGACGAGCCAAAGTCGATCAAGCACAGGTCGAAGGTGCCTTCGGCAAGCTGTCGGTCGAGCGGCAGGCGCGCCGTGCGCACCATTATATTAGCGGGCGAGATATCACGATGGACGAACCCCTCGCCTACCAAGCTCATGCGGCAGAGCAGATCGAACAGGTCGCGACCCAGGCGCGCCGCCACGAGCGGCGACAGACGCCCGGCATCATCTACGGCAAAGCGCGAGCGCAGGCGGGCGAGCGTCTCGCCCTCGACCCACTCCATGACAATCGCGGGCACGCCGTCGACCTCGCCCCACCCGTATAAGCGGGGAAAGCCCTTAAGGCCCGAAAGGGCACGATGGCATTCATATTCCTCGCGAAACGCCGCCTTGAACTTGGCGACCAGCGCCTCGTGGGCGACATCGTCATCAAATTCGTCGCGCGTTGGCAAGATGAGCTGCTTGAGCGCCACGGCCTCGCCCTGCGCGTTAACGGCACGCGTCACACGGCCGATACCGCCGCGGCGCATGGTGGCGTCATCGGCAAACAGCATCGTAAAACGGCGCAGGTAGGCGGGAAGCTCGTCCGTGCCCAGGGCGACGGCCGGCTCAAACCCGTCGACGCGCGCCAGGCGCAAGCCCACCATGGGATCGCGGTTGAGCGACTGGGGTGCCGCAGAAGCGAGATCGTTCGTCATAGGGCGATCGCCGCCACATTGGTGTTGAAGTTGTTGAGCGCGACGTCGTCGTCGCCATAGTGCCCAACCCATTGACACAGGTTGGTATAGCAGCCCCACAGATTGGCATACTGCCGATACCACTTAGATTTGATCGAGAACCTTTGTCGACCGAACTCGGCACGGATGACAAACATATCGTTGGCCAGGGTGTCGCACGGTCCGGTATCGCCCGTAGCGTTATAGGTCGAAACCACGCTGTTGGCGCGGGCGACATAGCCATCGAGCATGTTGTATTTGGTCACGAGCCAACTGTGAATACTCTCCTCCTCGGCAGCCGAGAGGCCACCCGAGCCCGCGTCCCCGCCGGCGCCGCCGTCCGTCGAGCCACCACTCGAAGATCCACCGCCAGAGGCGGAGCCCGAACCGGAACCGCCGCTCGAGTTCGACGAATCGGAGCTGGAGCCAGACGAACCGGAGCCGCCAGGTTTCCCCGACTGCTGCGTATCCTGACCCTTTTGCTGCTCGGCCTTGTTTACGACGGCCGAAACGCTGTTATCGGAAAGATGATGGATAATCTTGGTGTTGGTGAGCACGATGGTCTTGCCGTTTGCCAGCGTAACCTCGTTGTCCGATGTTTCGGAACTGTCCGCATCGTCGCCACCGAACACAATGTGCGAGACCACGCTCGCCCACGTATATCCGGTTGTCGTTCCCAAGTCGCTTTTGGCCTTGCGCCCTATATGCAGCTCGCGCGCAGCATGCGCCTGCACCATGGACGGCACCGTCATGCCATAAGCCGAAACACCGGCTACGACCAGCACGAGCGAGCAAGACAGCAGCACATACGCCCGAGGCGCCAGGCCCAGCCGGCGTCGCATGCGCACCGCGGCGCCATGCTTTGTCTGAGTGCCCCCGGGCCGCATGCGTTCTCCTCCAACAAAAACACGCCGCTTAAAAGCGGCGCATTCTTTCATATCCACATTTGAGTGTATCAGCGAACCCAAAAGGTTGCGCAACGAATGGGCAAATACGAGGCGCAGACGGACCCATCCACGCGATAAGCGGACGAAAAGCAGGTTTGTTGCACAACAAATGCATGAACGCGCGCCCAATTATGAGCGCCCCATGCGGCAGACCGACGGGACATGCCGCGGAGCTGGCGCCGCCTAGATCGCACGGCGGGCCTCGATAGCGCGGCCAAGCGTAAGCTCGTCGGCATACTCCAAGTCGCCGCCCACGGGAAGGCCGCTCGCAAGACGCGATACCTCAACGCCCAATGGCTTGATGGTGCGAGCAAGGTAGCTCGCCGTAGTCTCGCCCTCGATGTTGGGGTTGGTGGCGATAATGACCTCGTGGATGTCCTCGTGGCCCAGGCGCGCCAGCAGCTCGCGGATATGCAGCTGCTCGGGACCGATCTTGTCCATGGGGCTGATCACGCCGCCCAGCACATGGTACAGGCCATGGTAGCTGCCCGTGCGCTCGATTGCCTGAACGTCGCGTGGCTCGCCCACCACGCAAATGCGAGTGGTATCGCGCATCGGATCCTGGCAGATGGAGCACTCGTCGGCCGTGGCGTAGTTAAAGCAGCGGCTACAAAAGTGGACCTCCTGCTTGACCTCCAGGATGGCCTCGGCCAGGCGGCGGGCCTCCTCGGCGTCAGCCTCCAACAGGTAATAGGCGATGCGCTGGGCCGACTTGGGACCAATGCCCGGCAGACGGCCCAGCTCATCGAGCAGTTTTTGCAGACTGTGATTCGCACTCATATATATGCGTGTCTTAGAACGGCATGCCCGGGATGTTGAGGCCGCCGGTGATGGCGCCCATCTGCTTGTTGGCGAGCTCGTTGACGCCGCGGACGGCCTCGTTGACGGCAGCCATGATCATATCCTGCAGCATATCGACGTCCTCGGGATCGAGGGCATCGGGATCGATGGTGAGGTTGACGAGCTCCATCTCGCCGTTAACGGTCACCTTGACCATGCCGCCGCCGGCAGAGGCGTCGACGGTCTGGGACTTGAGGTTCTCCTGCGCGGCGGCAAGCTGCTCCTGCATCTTGCGAGCCCGCTTCATCATCTGCTGCATGTTCATACCGGCCATGATGGCTCCTTTACGTGCGGCCGCACGCCGAGCTGCAAGGGCAGCCGGAGCACGACGGGACTTTCAAACTCAAAAATCGTACCACGGCGCGGGGCAAGCAAGCGGGGCGGACACACTACCTCAGTCGATATACATGTCCTGGAGCGTGATGCGCCCCCAAGATTATGCAAAGTTGAATAATTCGCATCTGCATAATATTGAAAGCTAAATCTCGTAGAGCCGGAATCCGACATTTAATGCGTACCACTAAATGGCTAAATGCCGAACCGCTGCTCGAGGCGGCGCACATGGCGGCAGGGTATAATTTGATTGCCATAGATAGTAATTTGGAGGTGCCCCATGAATGCCCCCAACGCGCTCCAAAACATCCGCTCAAAACACCCCGTTGCATATGTGGTTCTCTATCTCTTTGTCGGCTGGGCATTGCTGGTTGTCATCACCCATGCCATAGCTTTTGGAGCAGAACTGCTGATAGCCAGCTCGGACCAGCCCGTCGTCAAATGGGAGACGACCGATGAGTGCACCGACGGAACCCGAACCGTCTACTACAACAGCCCGTCCCTCTATCAAGAGTTCAAGGTCAAGATAAAGGACTTCAAGATTGTCGATGCCGAGCTAGGCGTTTATTTGGCAATCGGAGCAACCATTAACGCCGAGCAAGTCGAGTACACGGACAGCCATGCGACGTATCGTATCGACCTCAGCATCCTAGGCCGACCGTCACGCACCTGTCTGCTCAAATGCGACATACGCGGCACCACACTACACATGTCCGAAATACAGATGCGCCCGGACAAAGAGATCTCTTCTTGAGCAGTATGCCCGCCAACTCGGTTACTCCACCGGTTTGAAGATGGTGGCTTGGCCGAAGACGCTGCGGATGAGAGCCTTGGCCTCGTCCTCGGTCTGCGGGATGCTCGGGGCTGCGCCTTGATGGCCGAAGGGGCTGCCCGCGCCGGGGTTGGACTCCCAGGGAGCTGCAGGAGCGTCCTCCTCTTTGGGGGCAGTTGCAGCGGGCTTGGGCGCGGACGCCGCACCCGGCACGTCGAACGGGGGCAGATCGTCCCCGCCGGCATCGGCAGCAAAACCACCGACCATAGCATCGTCGTAGGGCACCTGCTCGGATTCCCATGGCGCAGCCTGCGCAGGCGGCTGAGCCATGGGGACGGACGCGCGCTCGGGCGCTCGGGGCGCGGGCTCGGTCGGGAGCTTGCCCGTGGCAGGAGCACCGGCAGGGTTGTCGGAGCGCAGCCAAGGGGCCTTGGCCAGGTCGGATGACTTGGGCGCAGGCGCGGCAGCGGACTTGGGCGCAGCGGGTTCAGGCGCCGACGGGGTCGGTGCCGCTACCGGCGCCGCTTTTGGCTGCGTCGCGCTGGCGCTCGAGGATGCAGGGGGCACCGAGGACACGGGTTGCGGGTCCGCAGATACCGCAGCCCGTGCAGATGGAGAATGCTCCTCATGTTGAGGAGCCGGCATGCCACCCCCATCCAGGACATAGTCGACGGTACGACGACCGAAGACCGCGCAGACCGTCGGCAGGACCACCGACTGCGTATCGGCGCGACCGAGCATCTTGATGGCAAAAGTCGAACCCGCGGGGAACGAGACCGTGAGCTTGGAGCCGTCGTCGGCCGTGGCGCGGGCGTTGAGCAAAAGCCCTGCGTAGGAGGCCTGACGAGCCTTGACGCGCTCGACGACCTCGGCCCATTTGCGCTGGAGCTCGCCGGCGTCCTCAACCGCGGGGGTCTCGGCAGCACCGGCGGCGGCAACCTGGGCGGCGTTGTTGGGCTTGGACACCGACACGGTCGATGCAGCAGGCGCGGAAGCCGGAGCCGCAACGGGCTGAGGTGCAGGCGTTACAGGTCTGGGCGCCGGCGCAGGAGCCGCGGACTTGGTCGCAGGCTGGGCAGCCGGAACAGCAGCGCCGCGGTCCCAAGGCATACCGCCCTGGCGCGCGGACGTAGCAGCGGGGGCAGCGGATGCCGCCGGAGCGGCAGCACGAGCGCCCGAAATGAGCGTCGGCTGTTGGGCAGCAGCGGGTACGGATGCTGCAGGCGCGGCGGCCTGAGCAGCAGCCACGCTCGCCGGCACGGCGCCGTTGGCAATCATGGCCTCCAGGCGTGCCACGCGCTCGGCCAATGCCTCAATCGTTAAATCGGCCTCGGGACGCGCCAGACGCGTGCAGGCAATCTCGAGCACCAGGCGCACGTCGCTCGCGCCCCTCATCTCCAGTGCGGCATCGTCGAGCACCGTCAGCACGCGGGCCAGGCGGTCGGCAGGATGCTCGCCAAAGGCAGCGGCCTCGGCAGCAAGCGCCTCGGCCTGCTCGAAGCCGCCCTCAAACAGCTCGGCACGGGCACCGGCAACGCAGGCAACGTACACGTCGCGCACATGCGCCACCAGGTCGCGCGTCAGCTCCAGCAGGTCATTGCCCTCCTCGACCTGCGCACGGATCAGTCCATAGAGCTCGGCAACATCGCGATCGGCAATGGCGCGGGAAAACTCGCCCAGAATCTGGTCCGAAACCTCGCCCAAAAGCGAGCGGGCGTCGTCCGCATGCACAGAACCGTTGCCAAAGACGCTCAGCTGCTCCAGCGTGGAAAGCGCGTCGCGCATACCGCCCTTGGCATGGCGCGCCACAATGGCGAGTGCCTCGTCGTCGTAATCGAAGCCCTCCTGCTCGCACACGTAAGACAGGCGATGCTCGATATCCTCGTTGCCGATGCGGTGGAAATCGAAGCGCTGGCAGCGTGAGAGAATGGTCTCCAGAATCTTTTGCGGGTCGGTGGTGCACAGCACAAAGATCACGTGTGCCGGCGGCTCCTCAAGCGTCTTGAGCAGCGCGTTGAACGCCGCCGTCGTGAGCATGTGGACCTCGTCGATGATATAAATCTTGTACTTGCCGCGCACCGGGGCAAAGTTGACGGAGTTGATGATTTCCTCGCGCACATTGTCCACGCCCGTGCGGGAGGCGGCATCGAGCTCGTAGACATCGGGGTGGTTACCCTCGGCAATGAGCTCGCACTCCTCGCAAGTACCGTCGGGCATGCAGCCGCTTGCACCCTCGGCGCGCGCCGCCTCGGCATTGCGACACAGCAGCGCCTTGGCCAGAATGCGCGCCATGGTGGTCTTGCCCGTGCCGCGCGGTCCGCAGAACAGGTAGGCGTGGGACAGGCGCCCCTCGGTGATGGCGTGCTCGAGCGTCGAGACGATATGCTGCTGGCCCACCACGGAGTCGAAGGTGAGCGGGCGATACTTTCGGTACAACGATTCCATGGGTGCTCCCCCGGGTATACTGAGTCTTGTTGCCGCGACGGCCATGCGGTCGCACGGCATACTGCATTCATAATAACCCGTACGGCGAGCCCGCCGCGATAGGAGTCCAAAGAGCATGGCAGACGCAGAGAGCAACCTCGTTCCCTCCGAAGCAGCCGACCAGGTCGAGGTCGCGCTCGAGAAGCAGGCCGCGGCCGATGACGGCATTCTGTACCTCAACGAGTACCAGTACGAAAACGACCTGGTCACCGACTTTGCGCGCCTGGTCGCCTCGCCCAGGCGCCGTGGCTCCCTGTACGTCGCCGCCGCGATTGCCGCGCTCATCGGCATCGGCATGTTGGTGGCCGGCGGCAGCTGGATCAAGTTCGGCGTCGTGCTGATCGTGTTCGGCGCTTTTTTGGCCTGGTGGAGCAAAAACCTGCACCACACCCTCGCCCGCGACTTTATCGACGCCGTCGAGGCCGACGAGTCCATGGGTGGCCGCTATCGCCGCGTCGCCGCCAACGAGGACGGCCTGATGGTTTGGGGCAAGAGCGGTAAGTCACAGTTCTTCCCGTTTGACAAGCTCGACCACGTACTCGACGGCGAGCGCATCTTTGTGGCCATGTTCGCCGACCAGGGCGTGACGATCCC
>CABUGI010000051.1 GCA_902491055.1 uncultured Collinsella sp.
AACTGCGGGAATGGCCTATCCGCTCAATGTGTTCGGCTGAGATCGGAAATCAACCCTCACTTTATGCAGGAAAAGCACACAACTCCGATAGGTAAGAGTATTCGATAACAGGCGCAGCTCATTCACACCTTTATGCATTTTCAACGCCTGCATAATCTGCAGGCAGACCGGCATCTTTGAGTGACTCCATACAAGCTGTAGTCATTTTTGTGCATATGCAATATCTATTAGCTTTACCCCGCGACAGTGCCCGTCGCTTGTGATAGAGTGCTACAAACTCTGGCTTTTGCCCTACGAGTGACCAAGAGCTCGGGGGCTTTAACACAAGGAGGATCTATGCCCGAGAAGATTGAAGAGCTGGTACGCGCTGCGCTTGCTGCGGCCCAGGAGGCCGGCGACCTTTCCGCATTTGAACTTGACGATTGCGCTATCGAGCGACCGGCTGACACTTCTCATGGCGAGTGGACCTCTACCATGGCCCTGAAGTCCGCCAAGCTGGCCCACTGCGCCCCGCGCAAGATCGCCGAGGCCATCGTTGCCCATATGCCCGAGGACCCCGCGATCGAGAAGGTCGAGATCGCAGGCCCCGGCTTCATCAACTTCTACCTCTCCGTTGCCGTCAAGAATGCCATCTTTGGCGAGGCTCGCGAGAAGGGCATGGACTTCGCTAAGTCCAACGTCGGTGGTGGCCTGAAGACCCAGGTCGAGTTCGTTTCCGCCAACCCCGTCGGCCCCATGCACATCGGCCACGGCCGCTGGGCCGCGCTGGGCGACTCGCTCTGCCGCGTTATGGACCACGCCGGTTACGACATCCAGCGTGAGTTCTACATCAACGACCACGGCTCTCAGATGAACACCTTCGGCAACTCCATCAGCACGCGCTATATGCAGCTTGCCGACATCATCGCCAAGCAGGGCGTGGATATCGACGAGGCTCACAAGCTGCTGATCGCAGACCGCGACGCCTTTGTTGCCGACGAGAACGACGAGCACCCCGAGACCCATCCGTACCAGGACAACTTTGCCGAGACTCTGGGCAAGGACTCCTACGGCGGCGACTACATCATCGACGAGGCCGCCGAGTTCTGGCGCACCGACGGCGATAAGTGGGTCAACGCCGATCCGCAGAAGCGCATGGAGAGCTTCCGCGAGCGCGGCTATGTAAAGATGGTCGACAACATGCGCGACCTCTGCCACGCCGTCAATTGCGACTTCGATCGTTGGTTCTCCGAGCGCTCGCTGTATGTGAAGGACACCGAGGGCGAGACCGCCGGCACCTCCGCCGTCGACCGCGCTTTTGAGAAGCTCGACAAGATGGGCTACCTCTACACCAAGGACGGCGCCCTGTGGTTCCGCTCCACCGACCTGGGCGATGACAAGGACCGCGTTCTGATCAAGTCCGACGGCGAGTACACCTACTTCGCCTCCGACGTTGCCTATCACTGGGATAAGTTCCAGCGCGTCGACCACGTCATCGACATCTGGGGCGCCGACCACCACGGCTACATCGAGCGCGTCCGCTGCGTCTGCGACGCTCTTGGCTATCCCGGCAAGTTTGAGGTTCTGCTGGGCCAGCTCGTCAACCTGCTGCGTAACGGCAAGCCCGTCCGTATGTCCAAGCGCAAGGGCACCATGGTGACCCTGCAGGAGCTCGTCGACGAGGTCGGCTCCGATGCCGCTCGCTACACGCTCATCTCCAAGAGCTCCAACCAGATGGTCGACTTCGATATCGAGGCCGTCAAGAAGCGCGACAACTCCAACCCGGTGTACTACGTGCAGTACGCTCACGCCCGCGTGTGCTCCATCCTGCGCCGTGCCGCTGACGTTACGCCCGAGCAGGCTGACGAGATGGGCATGAAGGCCGTCGCCGCCAAGGCCATCGGTGAGAACGTCGATTACTCGCTGCTGACCGACCCGACCGAGCTCGCCCTTTCGCGTAAGCTCAACGAGCTCACCGACCTCATCGCCAGCTGCGCTCGCGACCGCGCCCCGTTCCGTCTGACGCACTTTGCTGAGGAACTCGCCGGCGACTTCCACAGCTTCTACGCTGCCTGCCAGGTTCTGCCGAGCGAGGGCCGTCCCGTCGACCCCGAGCTTTCGCGTGCCCGTCTGGCCGCTTGCGACGCCGTCCGCGTGACGCTCGCCCTGGTGCTCACCCTTGTTGGCGTTTCCGCGCCCGAGCAGATGTAATCTGCGAGTCAGTTGACCGCGCAAGTTTGGTTTAACTGAGCCTTGAAAGCCCGATCTCCCACGGAGGTCGGGCTTTTTGCAAACGCCGACGTATTGACGAATTTGGAACTGCTGGAAATACGAAACTATGCCGGTTTACTACGATGAATTGAGATATTCCAACCACGCCGGCTTTTCGCTAAAAAGTGCAAGGCATCTACCTGCGGTTTTAGTTCAACAAGTTTCGGAGTGGTCGCGGTTGAGCGATTCATCGTAGTAAACCGCCATAGTTTTGGCGGAGGCAGTCAGATTTGTGGGTGTTAAACCAAAGAGTGTCCCTTTTGACTGGTCGTTTAAGAATGTCCCCAATGAAAGAACGTCCCCAATGACTAAGTTGCAGGTGGCGGCGGTTGTGTTACACTAACGCTGCGTATATGACGCAAATATCTCGATACAGATCAATGATGTCCGTCGGTATTTGACGGAGCTAGACTGTTTAGCCGCTCTGAAGGTTTATGCAGGGAGCATGTGATCACAGGGCTTGAAAAGAAAGTTGAGCAAACACTGTGTCTGATCAACAGCAAGAAAACGAAATAACGACGACGCAGGCCGCTCCCGCTGCACCGGTTGCGTCGGACCAGGTCGCGGCGCCCGCGCAAGCCTCGGCTCCTGAGACGCCTACGCCTGCAACGGCTGAGAAGGCCGTTCCTGCAACTGGTGAGGAGGCTGTTCCGGCAAAGCCCAAGCGCACGCGCCGCGCGGCCAAGCCTGTCGCTGACGGCGAGGAGGTCACCAAGCCCAAGCGCCGTACTACGCGCACGACGCGCGCCAAGCGCACCGTTGTAGCTGACTCCTCGGCGCCGATTTCCGATGAGGTCGCGCAGGCACGTGCGTTGGCGCAGATTAGCGAGGCTCAGGTGGTGCGCGCCCGCCGTCGTGCTGCCGAACGTGAGGCCGCGGCTCTGACCGAGCTTGCAGCTCCGTCTGTGCCCGAGACGCCTGCCGCCACCGAGACCCCTGCCGCCGACCAGCCGACCGAGAAGCCGGCACCGCGCACGCGCCGTCGCACGGCTGCTAAGGCCGAGCAGGTTGCCGATCAGGTAACCCCCGAGCTCACTGAGGCTTCGGTCCGTTCCGCAGCGGGGGAGGACGCATCGCCTGCTGAGCCCGCTGCGCCTGTCGAGGCCAGCGAAGTTCCCGTTGTCGATCCGGCTTTGCGCCCGCACCGTCGCGGTCGCAAGCCCAAGGCCTTCGTCGAGGCCGAGAAGGCCGCAGCCGCAGCCGCCGCCGCTCGGGATGCTGCGGCGACCGCCGAGTCTGCAACCGCTGCCGACGCGCCCGTCCAGGATGCTACGACTTCCGAGGCCGCTCCCGCCGATGCCGAGCCCGCCGACGTCCGTCCCGGTCGCAGCCGTCGTACTGCTGCTAAGCGCACGTCCAAGGCCAAGGCTGCCAAGAAGGGCGCGTCCGAGGATTCCGCCGAGACGACCGCCGATGCATCGATTGATGCCGCTGAGTCCCAGGACGTCGAACAGCCTGCGCCCGAGAAGCCCAAGCGCGGTCGTAAGAAGTCCGCTAAGTCCAAGGCGTCCGAGCGGCAGGCTGATGTCGAAGCGCAGATCGATTCCGGCGCCGAGGCCAATGACGCCGCTGCGGCCAATGCCGACGCCGCCGCAACCGATGGCGTCGCGCCCGCCGAGGCCGAAGACGGCGTTCGCCCCAACCGTCGCCAGCACAAGCGCAATGACGACCGCAGCGACCGCAAGGACGAGCGCAACAACGACCGTCGTAACCGCCAGCGCGATCGCAAACAGCGCAACAAGGAGCGCAACGCCGCCCCCACCGAGCCCACGCTTTCGCGCGAGGAGCTCGCGGCCATGAAGGTCGCCGAGCTGCGCGAGAAGGCCAAGGAGTTCGAGATTGAGACGACCGGCAAGAAGAAGGCCGAACTCGTCGAAGAGATCTACACCACCGCCGCGAAGGCCGAGGGCTTCCGCGACATCAAGGGCATCCTGCAGATTCGCCCGGATAGCTCCGGCATCATCCATGCTCACGGCTACATGAAGTCCAACGACGACGCCTTCGTGCCCGCCTACCTCATCCGCTCCGCGCGTCTGCGCACGGGCGACGTCATCGAGGGCTCGCTGCGTCCTTCGCGCGGCGGCGACAAGCGCGCCGGCCTCGCCAAGATCACGACCGTCAACGGTCTGGACCCCGAGCAGATTCGCAATCGCCCCAAGTTTGGTGACCTCACCCCGGTCTATCCCAACGAGCCGCTGCGCATGGAGCACGGCAAGGACTCCATTACCGGTCGCGCCATCGACATCGTGTCGCCGATCGGCAAGGGTCAGCGTGGCCTGATCGTGTCCCCGCCTAAGGCCGGCAAGACCACGATCCTCAAGAAGATCTGCCAGTCTATCTCGATTAACAACCCCGAGGTGCACCTCATCTGCCTGCTCGTCGACGAGCGCCCCGAAGAGGTCACCGATATGCAGCGTTCCATCAAGGGCGAGGTTGTGGCGTCGACCTTCGATATGCCCGCCGACAACCACACTCGTGTGGCAGAGCTCGTCATCGAGCGCGCCAAGCGCATCGTGGAGCTGGGTGGCGACGTCGTGGTGGTGCTCGACTCCATCACGCGTCTTGCCCGCGCCTACAACTTGGCGGCGCCCGCCTCGGGCCGCATCCTTTCGGGCGGCGTCGATTCGGCGGCCCTGTATCCGCCCAAGCGCTTCCTGGGCGCAGCCCGTAATATCGAGAACGGTGGCTCGCTCACCATCCTGGCCTCTGCCCTCATCGACACCGGTTCCAAGATGGACGAAGTCATCTTTGAGGAGTTCAAGGGCACCGGCAACATGGAGCTTAAGCTCGACCGCGATCTTGCCGACCGTCGTATCTTCCCGGCCATTGACCCCGTTGCCTCCGGTACGCGCAACGAGGATCTGCTGGTCGACGAGCAGATGCGCCCGTTTGTCTTTGGTCTGCGTCGCATTCTTGCCGGCATGAACAACACCGAGCGCGCAGCCGCATCGTTTATCAAGGGTCTTAAGGGCACCAACACCAACCAGGAGTTCCTGGTGCGTTCGGCCAAAAAGCACAGCGACTACGAGCAGACGTTCTAGGTTGTCATCCACACGCAGCGATAGCCATCAATGCGATAAAGGGTCGGGGCTTTGAGCCTCGGCCCTTTTCCATATCGCCGCTCCGCGCTTATTTTTAACCATAAGACCGACGAGCAGCAGGTTTCCCGTTTCAATCCGACATCGTCGCTTGCAATCGACGGGGCGGTTTCGCATAATAGCTTTTAAGCTTCGCGACGGAAAACGCAGATGAAACGAACCATATACCGTTGCTTTGGGGCATAGCCCCGCTTCATCTTCTCTCGCGCAGCCAACTGAATGATGCGATTTGGGTGCTGGAAGATGGGGAGAGCTCATGGCTTCTTCTGATGCAACACAACGAGCAGTCCTTGCCGGACTTTCGTGCGGGATCGGCCTTGCCGCTCCCGTGGTTATGTATGCCGCGACGCTGCCGTTTTCGTCTGTGAACGAGACGGTCGTGGCGGGTGCGGTTCCCTTCGCCGTGGGCGCGGTGGCGGGCGTGGGTATCTATGCCGCCTCGCTGGGTATCTCCGAGTATCGTGCGCAGCGTGAAGAGCGTCTGTTCCAGCCCGATGCCATGGGCGGTGCCGCCAATCTCAATCAGCATCAAAGCGAGTTCAAGACCGCCTCGATTCCAGCTCAGCAGCAGGATGCGACTCCTTACGCTGCGGCTTCTGCTTCTCAGGCTCAGGCGGAGCAGTCTACCTCGGCATTCCTTTCCGGCCTGACCGGTGCGTTCCAGCGCCGTCATGCCGATGATGGTGTCCCTACCATCGCTCGAGCCGCAGATGCTATGGACGAGGACGAGGCTTGGTCCATGATCGACAGTATGCTCGACGACGATTCGCCGGTGAGCTGCGACCCTGCACACTCGCGCGACGTCTATCAAGTCGCCATCGACGAGCTCACCAACGGCGGGCAGACCGGCTCCTTCAATCGCGACGACATCGCTGCCGCGGCACGCGCCGTGTCGGGCTCCCAGGCCGCCCCTGCGGGCAGCACGGCGGCTTTCGTGGCACTCGTTGCCAACGCGGCAGCCAATAACGCGCACAACGCTACCTCGGGCGACGCGAATGCTTCTGCCGACAATTCGTACGTTGATGAAGCCATGACCGCTGACGAGGAGGCCGTTGCCGCCCGCCGTGCCGCCGAAAGCTCGTTGTGGGGCGCTCCTGCCCAGCAGCAGGCGGCTGAGGCTGCGCCGTACAATGCAAACCTCGCCAGCATGCCTATCATCTCCGGTGCCGCGGACATCGATCTCGATGACCTCGATGAGCCTGCAGCCATCACCGCATCGATTGATGCCCAAGATCGCATCGACACCGGCGACCTTCCAGATGCCTCGCTCGAGGTTGATGTCCCCATGGCCGATTACTCGGGCCACGAGGACATGTGGGCCGCCGCCACCGCGATCCTGGATGAGATTGACGAGCCTGCTCCTGTTACGGCCCCCGCTCCCGTCGCTGCCCCTCAGCCTGCTGCCCCCGCCTATGTCGGCCGTCACAGTGCTGTGTTCCCCGAGGATACTGCCCGTATCTCGCGCGAGAGCATCGAGCGGGCCGAGGCTATTGCCGCCGGCATTATGGAAAATCGTCGTCACGAGCGCGTCAATCAGATCCTCGAGGAAGAGATCGAGCGCCTGCAGTCCTCTACCGCCAAGCGTACGGGCCGTGCCTATCTGAGCGTTATCGAGGGCGGTACCGCCAGCTTCGCGCCGCTCCGCGCGGAGGCATAACTTCTGCATGGTTAAGATCAATCGAAAATGGGCGGTCGTGACCTGCCTGATGGCGCTCTTGATCTGGGGCAATTCGCTGGTTCCCGGCTCGGGGTCGGGCTCGCTGAGCCTAACGGTCATGGAAACTATCCGCGGTTTCCTGCACGGCGTGGGACTTCCATATGAATGGGTGACCAACTTTGTTGTTCGCAAGTGCGCGCATTTTACCGAGTATATGGTGCTCGGCATCCTGGCAACGCACGCCTTTGATTTTGAGGGCCGGCGCACCTTTGACGTGCTGCTGCCCACGGCGGTGTTCCTGCTGCTGATTCCCTCGATCGACGAGACGATTCAGCTCTTTGTGCCGGGACGCGCCGGCATGATTACCGATGTGATGATCGACTGCTGTGGAGCGGCAACGGGCGTTGTGCTCCGATATCTCTTACGGTCGCTGATGTGCGCCAAAAAGGCCGCCTAGGACGTATTGTTTAGTCCTAGGCGGCCTTTTTTATTTGAGGGCTTATATGAGGCGTGGTGGCGTCGTTCCGTAGGTTGGATTTGCCGAGCGCGCCACGCCCTGTGGGTGCGTCTGCTACTGAAGCGCCTGTGCGCCCAGGGCCAGGCAGCCCATAATGCCCTGCTTGCCCTCGAGGCTGTTGTTGACGATGTAGTTATCGATGTCGTTGACCTCGGGCGTGACGATATAGCCGTTGAGCATCTCGGCGCACTTCTTGCGCGCGAGCGGCACGATGGGGGTGTGGTCGGCCACGCCGCCGCCGATGATGATCTTTTGCGGCGCGTAGCACAGCGTGTAGGTCATGAGCGCCTGTGCCAGATAGCCGGCGAGCAGGTCCATGGCCTCCGGGTCATCGGCCATGTCTCCGGCGCTCTTGCCATCCCAGCGCTTTTTAACGCCGGGGCCGGCGATGAGGCCCTCGAGGCAGTTGTCGTGGAAGGGGCAGGCGCTATGCTCGCCGATGGTGTCGCGCGGGTCGCGCGTGACCAGGATATGGCCGGCCTCGGGATGCATCATGCCGTGTACGAGCTTGCCGCCCGATAGCACGCCGGCGCCCACGCCGGTGCCGATGGTCAGGTAGATCACGTCTGTGAGGCCCTGGGCGCAACCAAAGGTGACCTCGCCCAGGCAGGCGACGTTGACGTCGGTGTCGTAGCCGCAGGGAATATTGAGCTCGTTTTGAATGGTGCCCAGCAGATCGAAGTAGCGCCATGCCGTCTTGGGGGTCTCCAAGATCTTGCCGTACTGGGGTGAGGCGGGGTTGACCGCGGTGGGGCCAAAGGCGCCGATTCCGAGCGCGGCGATGCCCTTGTTCGCAAACCACGCGTTGACGGCCTCAACGGTCTCCTGCGGGGTCGTGGTCGCGATCTGCTCACGTTCCAGGACCGTACCGTCTGCATAGCCCGTGGCGCAGACCATCTTGGTGCCGCCGGCCTCGAGCGCTCCGATAAGCTGCTGCTCTGCCATAGTATTCCTCTCTGGGACGAGTTGCTCCGTGACTAAAGTATAGTGCGCTAAACCATTTAAGAAAGCGCTATAAAAAGAAGCCCCGCAACTCGGCGGTGCGGGGCTTCTTTGGTTGCTTTAGTTGCCGGGCCGTCCTTACCCGCGCGGCTTGATTTTATCACGTAGCGACTTGAGGTTCTCCAGTGCCGCGTTAAGCGTCTCATCCCGCTTGGCAAAGTGGAAACGAATCAGATGGTTGACGGGCTCGCGGAAGAAGCTCGAGCCGGGCACGGCGCCCACGCCCACCTTAGACGCGAGGTCCTCGCAGAATTCGAGGTCGCTGTCATAGCCAAACTCAGAGATGTCCATCATGACGTAGTAGGCGCCCTGCGGCACGTTATGCTCAAGACCGATGCTGTCGAGTCCCTGGCAGAACAGGTCGCGTTTGGCGGTATAGAGGTCGAGGACCTCATCGTAATAGCTGTCGTCGAAATTGAGGGCGGTGACGACGGCTTCCTGCAGGGGAGCGGCGGCGCCCACGGTGAGGAAGTCGTGGACCTTTTTGATACGCTCGGTGATTTCGGCAGGGGCGATAGTGTAGCCCAGGCGCCAGCCGGTGATGGAGTAGGTCTTGGACAGCGAGCTGCAGCTGATGGTGCGCTCAAACATGCCAGGCAGCGTGGCCATGTAGACGTGCTCATGGGGTGCGTAGACGATGTGCTCGTATACCTCGTCGGTGATGCAGTAGGCGTCGTACTTTTTGCAGAGGTCGGCGATAAAGGTGAGCTCCTCGCGCGTAAAGACCTTGCCGCAGGGGTTGGAAGGGTTGCACAGGACGATGGCTTTGGGGTCGTTGTCGCGGAAGGCCGCCTCGAGTGTCTTGCGGTCAAAGTCGAATGTGGGTGGGTTGAGCGGCACGTAGATGGGCTCGGCACCCGAAAGGATCGTGTCGGCGCCGTAGTTCTCGTAGAACGGCGAGAAGATGACGACCTTGTCGCCGGGGTTCGTGACCGTCATCATGGCGGCCATCATGGCCTCGGTGGAGCCGCAGGTGACTACGATATTCTCGTTGGGGTTCACCGGCATGCCCATAAAGTGCTCCTGTTTGGCGGCGAGCGCCTCGCGCATGGCCTGGGAGCCCCAGGTGATGGAGTACTGGTGATAGAGCGGCTTGGGGTCGCTGGCGATGGTGCTCAGGCTATCGAGCAGCTGCGCCGGGGGATCGAAGTCGGGGAAGCCCTGCGACAGGTTGACGGCGCCATACTTGTTGGAGATGCGCGTCATGCGGCGGATGACGGAATCGGTAAACGTTGCCGTGCGGTTGGAGAGTTCTTTCATGCCGGTCCTTTCGAGCATTTGCAGTGGGGCAAGTTTACTCCTATGAAACCGGTGGGATTTGCTCGAAATGGTCTCGAAAAACTCTTTTCAAAATTCTTGAAAATTGGGGCTTGCATCGCGTGGCGTTCCTTGCAATAATAGTCGAGCGCGAAGCGCACAGGACACGGTGGGTGTAGCTCAGTTGGCTAGAGCGACGGGTTGTGGTCCCGTAGGTCGAGGGTTCGAGTCCCTTTACCCACCCCAATTCTTGCTTCGTGTTGATATCGGGTCGTTAGCTCAGTTGGTAGAGCAGGGGACTCTTAATCCCAAGGTCCAGGGTTCGACCCCCTGACGGCCCACCACACGATATCTCCTCTAAAGTCCGCCATAACGGACTTTAGCTTTGGGTCGTTAGCTCAGTTGGTAGAGCAGGGGACTCTTAATCCCAAGGTCCAGGGTTCGACCCCCTGACGGCCCACCAAAGCATGTTAAGACGGTCAACTTCGGTTGGCCGTCTTTTTTGTTGACCTTTCATGGGGTCGAACCCGAAAGGGCGCGGAGCTGAGAAATCTGCACCGTGATTCCCTTAGGGAAAACACTGCTAAAGCCCCGTAGGCGTGTTCTCCTTAGAGGAATCATGCTCACAGGGCTCGATGCATGTTGAAAAGTTGTGATCAAACTCAAAGTGAGAATCGATTTAGTCTGCTCGATAGTGCGAACCTAAGCTTTCAGTCCGCTTGCGCATGGCTTTGACCATTTCTTGTGCTAGTTGAATCTGCGATTGCAGGCGGGCGAGGGCTGCGACTTCGCTGTCCTGGGCTTTCTGTGTGCTCAAGGTCGTTGCCTCTGCCTTCAAGCCCTCAAGCTCGTGTAGTGCCTCGGATAGGCCCGTCTCGGTGCGGTTGATCATGCAATAGGTGCTCATCGTGTGTTTGAGGCCGTACGTCAGGCGTTCGGCATCTGTTGTAGCAATGCCGTACTGTGGGAGGGCGATATCCGCCTTCAGGGCTGCCTCAGGCTCTTTCTGCGCTGCAAGGGCTGCCGATGCGCCTGCGATGCGTCCGAACACGATGCCGTTGGCGCTCGACAAGCCACCAATACGGTCGGCTCCGTGCATACCGCCCGTTGCCTCGCCACAGGCGTAGAGGCCCTCAACGCCCGTGTACGCGGTCTTGTCGATCTTGATACCGCCGTTGGCGGCGTGGGCATACATCGCCACGCGCATCTCGTCAGTTGGCGCGATGCCGTGCTCCTCTTGTAGCCAGGTGGCAAAGGTCTGCACAAACTCGGGGACGTCCTCGCGGGGGAAGTCGTAGTGGAGCGCGAGGCCTTCGGCGCCCGCTTGATCGATGGCGAGATCGATGGCGCGGGAGGCCAAGCGTGACGTGAAGGGACCATATCCGGAGCGCTGATCGAGCAGGTCGTCCAGCTTGCCGTCGGCAATATCGACCGGTTGGTCAAATGTGACGTAGCGCCAGGTCTTCTCGTTGAAGACCAGGTTGTGCTTGGGCTCGATGAAGCCGGGCATCATCTGCATGAACTCTATATTAGTTAGGGACGCACCGTGCACCAGTGCGATGGCCTGCGAGGAGCTGAGCACATCGGCGGAAGTGAGGCTTCGCTCGAACAGGCCACCCGTGCCGCCCGCAGCGATGATAGTGGCCTTGGCTGTCATAGGCACGAGATGCTCGTTTGCGCGGTCGTAGAGCACGGCGCCGGTAATCTTTCCGGTTGTGTCCTCAACAAGGTCGATAAGCTCGTGGCGGGGGAGCGGGCGAATGCCGAGAGACTCGATCTGGGCCGTACACGCGTCCTCAAGGGGCTTGCGGGTGAGGCCGCGCCACATACGCGTCTTATGGTCAAAGCAGGGGATAAATTGCTTTTGCTGGGCGCTCTCGGCACTTTGCGGACGCTGGAGCTCAACACCTAGATCCTGCTCGAGCCATTGGATGGCCTGAGGAATACCGTGGACAAACGTCTGGACGAGCGTAGGGTCGGCAACGCCGCCGCCCACGGCCTGGATGGTGTCGATGAGGTCCTGCTCGTCGTCTTCGTCGACGGGGCCAATAAGGCCGAGGCCCCAGGTGCCCGGGAAAAAGCTCGATCCGCTCATGGTCTTGCCGGCGCTTGCGATGGCAACGGTTGCGCCCGCGCGTGCTGCTTCTATGGCGGCGCAAAGGCCCGCAATGCCAGATCCAATTACCAGTACATCAGTCGATTCCATTGGATTCCTTTCTCGTTCGCGCATTGTCGCACGGGTGATCGGCAATGGGGCCGCAAAGACTCGGCAAATCGGTAAAGGGCAAATATGGCAGGTGGGCGTCATGGACGCTCTGACGCTCCATCTCATCACATCACGTATTTAGCCTCAACTGATATATCGGCATTAGCTGCCCTGTGACAGCACAACCAAAAAGAGCCGCCACCTCGAAAGGTGGCGGCTCTAAATCGAAAGGTGGCGGCTCTAAAGCTCAACTATATGAGCATCGCGCAGGCGCGATTAGGCCTTGAGGGCCTCCTCGACGGCGACAGCGCAGGCGACGGTGGCACCGACCATGGGGTTGTTGCCCATGCCGATGAGACCCATCATGTCGACGTGCGCAGGCACGGAGGAAGAACCGGCGAACTGGGCGTCGGAGTGCATACGGCCCATGGTGTCGGTCATGCCGTAGCTGGCGGGACCGGCGGCCATGTTGTCCGGGTGCAGGGTGCGGCCGGTGCCGCCGCCGGAGGCCACGGAGAAGTACTTCTTGCCCTGCTCGATGCATTCCTTCTTATAGGTGCCGGCCACAGGGTGCTGGAAGCGGGTGGGGTTGGTGGAGTTGCCGGTGATGGACACGTCCACGCCCTCGTGGTGCATGATGGCCACGCCCTCCCGGACGTCGTCGGCGCCGTAGCAGCGGACGTCGGCCCGCTCGCCCTCGGAATAGCGGATCTCGCGGACGATGTTCAGCTTGCCGGTGTAGTAGTCGAACTGGGTCTGCACATAGGTGAAGCCGTTGATGCGGCTGATGATCTGGGCGGCGTCCTTGCCCAGGCCGTTGAGGATGACCCGCAGGGGCTCCTTCCGGGCCTTGTTGGCGTTGCGGACGATGCCGATGGCGCCCTCAGCGGCGGCGAAGGACTCGTGGCCGGCCAGGAAGGCAAAGCACTTGGTCTCGTCCCGCAGCAGCATGGCGCCCAGATTGCCGTGGCCCAGGCCCACCTTGCGGTCCTCGGCAACAGAGCCGGGGATGCAGAAGGCCTGCAGGCCCTCGCCGATGGCCTCGGCAGCGTCGGCAGCGGTGGCCACGTTCTTCTTCAGAGCGATGGCGGCGCCCACGCAGTACGCCCAGGCGGCGTTCTCAAAGCAGATGGGCTGGATGCCCTTGACGATGTCGTAGGGGTCGAAGCCGGCGGCCTTGCAGATGTCACGGCACTCCTCCACGCTGGAAATTCCGTACTGAGCCAGGACGGAATTGATCTTGTCGATTCTTCTCTCGTAGCTTTCAAACAGAGCCATTGGTCAATTCCTCCTTTTCTTATTCCTGACGGGGATCGATATACTTCACAGCGGCATCGAACTGACCATAGCGGCCCTTGGCGGCCTCCATGGCTTCATTGGCGTCGGTGCCCTTCTTGATGGCATCCATCATCTTGCCCAGATTGATGAATTCGTAGCCAATGATCTCATTGTCCTTGTTCAATGCCACGCGGGTGACATAGCCCTCGGCCATCTCCAGGTAGCGGGGGCCCTTGGCCTTGGAGGCAAACATGGTGCCCACCTGGCTGCGCAGGCCCTTGCCCAGGTCCTCCAGAGAGGCGCCGATGGGCAGACCGCCCTCAGAGAACGCAGTCTGGGTACGGCCGTAGACGATCTGCAGGAACAGCTCCCGCATG
>CABUGI010000052.1 GCA_902491055.1 uncultured Collinsella sp.
GCGCATGAGCGACAGCGCAAAGCCAAAGGGAATGGCCAGCGGAAACGCCACGAGCACGATCGAGAGCGACATGAGGAAGCCCTTAAAGACGATCGGCAGGCTTTGGACCAAAATGACCGGGTTTAAGAACAGGCGCAGAAACATATTGGAGTTCCAGGCCTCGACCCACGGCTGTTCCTTAAGGTCGGCCAGGAAGTTATCGAATGCCGTCACGCCCTTAATCTCGACGGGAGGAATCTTGGAAATCTTCTTGGTCGAACCGTCGGCGAGCGTATAGGTGCCGCTAAAGGCCTCATCGCCGCCCTCGACGGGAAACGTCACACCGTAAACCTCGACACGGAAAAAACCGCCGGCAGGCGCCGTCTCGCCAAAGTCAATCTTGAGCGTCTGGCCGTCAGCCTTGCACGTGGGCTTCATGGGCGTACGATCCATGAGGTCCTCGCCCGAGAGCATCGTCAATCGCGTGTCATCGGTACCAAACGTCGTGCCGTCGACAAACGTCAAAGAAAGACCGCTCAGCTCCTCGTCGGCATCGGCCTGAACTTCCCAAGTGATGCGCGTCTCGGTGCCACCGACCACGTCGCTACCCGAACCGGTGTTGGGTCGGGCGGTGATCTTTGCGGTCTCAAGCGCCTGGGCAGTCGAGGGCACGCAGGCCCCCGCGCATACCAAGGCGAGCGCCACAGCCAGGGCGCAGGCCAGCTTTTGGAGCATCGAGGGCAGTGGATAGCTCTGGCCCGTAGCTCCTTGGTTCAATCGAGACAAGGTGGCTCCTAACGTTTAAGTTGCCGACATAACGGGGCGGGATGACGCCCATTCAAGAAGCGCAAAGGCCCTCTCCGCCAAAACGGAAAGGGCCCGCGCGCAATCAAGTAGCTATTTTACTTGATGTTGTACTTAGCCATGAGGGCGTCAACGGTACCGTCATCAGTCAGGTCCTTGATGGCCTGGTTGATGTCGTCCTTGAGCTTGGTGTTGCCCTGGTTGATGGCGATGGCGTACTCCTCGCCGGTGCTGATCTGCTTGATGGTCTGGCAGGTGTTGAACTGCTCGGCGGTCAGCTGGCTGGCAACGGAGCGGTTGGTGACTACGGCGTCGCCCTTATCGGACTGCAGGGCGCTGAAGCACTCGGTAGCGTCCTTGTAGGGGACGATCTTGGCCTTGGGGAAGTTCTCCTGGGCAAAGGCCTCGGCGGTCGAGCCAGACTGGACGATGATGGTAGCGTCAGCGTTGTTGAGCTTCTCGCTGTAGTTGTCGGCCGTGATGTCGGTGTTATCGACCTTGGTCACGATAGCCTGATCGTCCATGTAATAGGAATCAGAGAAAGTGACTTCCTTCTCACGCTCGGGCGTGTCGGTGATAGCCGCGATGGAAACGTCATACTTGGCGCCCGAAGCGACGCCCGGAACCAGCGTGTCAAAGTCATTGTTGACATACTCGACATCCAGGCCCAGCTTGTCGCCGATAGCCTTGATGAGCTCAAGGTCAAAGCCCTGATAATCGCCGTTGTCATCCTTGTACTCAAACGGAGCGTACTCGGCAGAGGTGCCGACGGTCAGTGTACCGTCCTTGACGAGCGCGTACTCCTTGGAGCCGTCGACCTTCTCGACCTTAGCGTCGTCAGAGCTGCTGGAACCGGCATCAGAACCAGAGGTGGCGTTGGACGAGCCGCAGCCCGTCAGTGCGAGGGCGAGCGCCATGGCGCCTGTGGCGGCAAATGCGCCAAGCTTCTTAAGCTTCATAATCAGTCTCCTTCCGGTGACCTCGTTTGATTCAGAGGTCTGCAAAAACTGTTGGCTATTATGCACCCGGAATTACGAATCTGCAATGAGAAAACTGATTGAAACAAACCCATAACGTGAATGGAACACTCCACTTTGTAACAGTTATTACTGCTGCAATGACCTTAATAGTCTAATTTCAGCTGCATAACCTGCAAGTTCGTTCGGAGTCTCCAAAATAAACGGCAGCGAACGCAAACGGCCATTCGATACAATATTCTGCATAACCTGCATACCGCCACCAAATTCCTCGCTGCCAAGGTATCCTTTGCCGATGCACTCGTGACGATCTTTATGGGCGCCACAAGGGTTCTTCGAATCGTTGATGTGTACGGCATGCAAGCGATCGATACCCACCACGCGGTCGAACTCGTCGAGTACGTCGTCCAGATCATGGATGATGTCGTAGCCGGCATCGCTCACATGGCAGGTGTCCAAACAAACGCCCAGCTTATCGGACAGCTCTGGGCGCTTGGCGGCAACGCCCTCGATAATGCACGCCAGTTCTTCAAAGCTACGGCCCACCTCGGTGCCCTTTCCTGCCATGGTCTCGAGTAATACCGTCGTCTGCTGCCCCTCAAACATCACCTGGCACAGCGTGTCGACAATCATCTGAATGCCGACGTCGGAGCCCTGTCCCACATGCGCACCGGGATGGAAGTTGTAGTAGTTGCCGGGCAGTGTTTCCAGACGCTGCAAGTCCTCGGCCATTGCCTCCAAGGCAAACTCGCGCGCCCGCTCCTTAGCGGAGCAGGGGTTATAGGTATACGGGGCATGCGCCACCAGCGGTCCAAAGTCGTTTTGCGCCATAAGCTCGCGCAGAGCCGCCACGTCATCCATGTCAAGGTCTTTTGCCTTGCCACCGCGCGGGTTGCGCGTAAAGAATGCAAAGGTATTGGCGCCAATGGACAACGCCGTCTCCCCCATTGCCCGATAGCCCTTCGTCGTCGAAAGATGACACCCGATCGTCAGCATCTCCAACTCCCTCTTCATCAGTTGCGGAAAAATACGGTCTATTGGTGCCATATTTTGGCGCAAACAGACCGTATTCCACCGCAAGTTATAAAAGGGGCATCAGGGGCACGGTCCGCCGAGCCCCCACGCCCTAAAGTTTCAAGCGAATCGCATCGATGATGTGCGCACAGCGCTGTGTGGCGGCTAGGGACATGATGGGGCTTTCGAGTTTCCCCGCCTGAATGAGCCGCGCCGCATGCGACACCTCACCGTAAAAATCATCGACCTCAAATGGTGCATCGATTTCGAGTATCCGACCGTCGGAATACTTCACATGAGCGAGCTCGGGGCGATGGAGGCGCTCGATTTCCAACGAGCCCCGCTCACAGGCAATCGTTAAGCGGCTTTCATATGTTGCTTCGCCGTCGCACACCATATGAATGGGTATACCGTCGACGCTCATATGGATCTCGTCGGCCCAATCGACGCGGCCGCCCGATACGTCACGCCAGCGAACTTCACGGGAAGAAACCTCGCACGCGCCCGCGAGCAAATCCTCAAACCAACCGACTGCATAGCAGCCCATATCATATAGACAGCCGCCCTGCAACGGATCAAGCAGATAGCCCGAAGGAGGCTCGCCGTAATCGAGCTTTTGTACGCTTTCAATCGAGACAATACGGCCAAGCTCACCCGACGCAAGCAAGTCCTTCACGCGAGTGCGCATCGGGCAAAACCGATTCTTCATCGCCTCCATAAACAGCACGCCGCGCTCGCGAGAGGTGGAAGCAATCGAGAGAGCCTCTTCCTCACTCAAAACGGCCGGCTTTTCGCACAGCACGGCCTTTCCGGCGCGCAGCGCGCGACAGGCCCAACGCGTATGCATGCCATGCGGAAGAGCCAAGTAGATTGCGTCGACATCGGGGTCGGCAATCAGCGCGTCATAAGCCGCATCGCCGTTATCATCGGCCGAGGCATGGCTATGCGCAGCATCGATCGAAAACGCTCGGGAAAATTCCTCGACATGCGCAGGAGTGCGGCCGGCCGCAGCCACCAGCCGTGCCCCGTCGACCTTCTTGAGCGACGATGCAAATCGATGAGAAATGTGCCCAGCGCCCAAAATGCCCCAACGAACCTCACGCGAATCATTACGTAAACCTCGGTCACCCACGATAGCCTCCCATCAGTTGCGGCGAAATAGTTCCTGCTATCGCCCTATTCTGCCGCAAACAGGAACTATTCCATCACAAGATATAAAAGGGTCATGAGGAGCGTGTTTTGCCGAAGGCCTTAAGCACCGCCGTCACGGGACCAGGCTGGAAACGTCGGCGCACATCGTCGAGACACTCGGGAATATCGATGTGCTGTGGGCAGTGCCGCGCGCATTTGCCGCATTTGACGCAATTGCTCACCAACTTGGGCTCGCTTGTGCGCACCGCGCTCGCCGTAAAGTATTGAGACAGCCCCGTAAACCAGCTGTGCGCATAGCTTGCGTTGTAGGCGGCAAAACATCCAGGGATATTGATGCCTTTAGGGCACGGCATGCAATAGCCGCATCCCGTGCAGGGCACGCGATTCGATTTTTCAAACTCATCCAGCACGTGCGCGATCGTGTCGAGCTGGTTGGCAGTCATCGAATTCGGCAACGCGAGGTCTGCCAGTGACGAATTCTCATCCACCTGCGCGGTATCGGTCATACCCGAAAGCAGCATCGTCACCTGAGGATGATTCCACACCCACGAAAGACCCCAGGCGGCAGGAGTGAGCAAATGCGGGTCACGGGCACTATCGAGCACAGCGCGGGCCCGTGGCGGCAGCTTGCCCGCTAAACGCCCGCCCAGCAGCGGCTCCATCACAAACACCGCGAGGCCTCGCTCGGCGGCGGCCATGAGCCCCGCTGTTCCCGCCTGATATCGCTCTCCAGCGTAATTGTACTGGATCTGGCAAAAGTCCCACTCATATGCATCGAGCATTGTCAGAAAGTCCGCTGCGCTGCCGTGGTACGAAAAACCAATCTGGCGAATGCGCCCCGCCGCCTTTTGACACGCGATCCAGTCCTCAATGCCCAACGCCACCACACGTTCCCACTGGGCGGGCGAGGTAATGTTATGCATGAGGTAATAGTCGATATGGTCGGTCCGTAGGCGGCGCAGTTGCTCGTCGAAGAACCGGTCGAAATCCTCCGCGCATTTGCACGAAGCATGCGGCAGCTTGGTTGCGAGCAAAACCTGGTCGCGCAAGCCCAGGCGCTCAAGCGACGCACCCACGCACGCCTCGTTGCCGGGATAGAGATAGGCCGTGTCCAGGTAGTTAATCCCCTGCTCCACCGCGCGGGAGATGATGGCATCGGCCGTCTTCGCATCGGGGTGTCCCGGCGCACCGGGAAACCTCATGCAGCCCAGACCCAGAGCGGATATTCGGTTACCACTTTTGGGGTCAACACGGTATTGCACGGCCCCTCCCTTCGCCATCAGCGCCCCGGCAAGGCGAAACACAATGGTCACGCAGCCGAAACATCGTGGAATCGCAATCGAGAACGTATCGTAACGCAGCAGAAATCGAGCCGTCACGGCACCGCTTTAACATCAGCAAAAAGCCCGATGAAAGGAGCCGGGCATGACCACGCGCATGTCTTTGCGGTCTGCCCTGCAGCGTAGCGTCCAGGCAAACGTTTCTTTTTTATAACAGCCGCCCCGCGCACCCACCAATCACCCTGGCAGCATACAATCCATCAGGCGCCCCTTACGCGGGCGCCTTTTACATGGGGAGATGATTCACATGCAGATCAACAAGGTCGCTTTTATCGGCAAGGGCGGCGTCGGCCTGCTCTACGGCAGCATGATTGCCAAGGCCCTCGGCAATGACGCCGTCGAATACGTTATGGATGACACCCGTTTTGAGCGTCACGCGGGCGATGCGCTCACTGTCAACGGCAAGCCCTGCGATCTCACGTCCGTCCGCGCCAGCGAGGCGACGCCCGCCGATCTGGTCATCCTGACAGTCAAGACCACCGGTCTCGACCAAGCACTCAAGACTATGGAGCGCGTCGTGGGACCCAACACGCTCATCGCCTCGCTATGCAACGGCATTACGAGCGAGCAAAAGATTGCTGAACGCTTTGGCTGGGAGCATACCGTTCTTGGTATCTGCCAGGGCATGGACGCCGTGTTCCTCAACGGCGCGCTCACCTTTACCAATGCGGGCGAGATCCGCTTTGGCGCGGCGGCCGGCACGGACCCCGCGACCGTCGCCGCTATCGACGGGCTCTACACGCGCTGCGGCATCGCCCATACCGTCGAGCGCGACATTGCGCACCGCATGTGGGCCAAACTCATGCTCAACGACGGCATCAACCAAACCTGCATGGCCTACGGCGGGACCTACGGAAGCGCCACGGAGCCGGGCTCCGAGCAGCGTCGCTGCTTTGTTTCCGCCATGCGCGAAACGCTTGCGGTCGCCAACGCCGAGGGCGTTGAGCTGACCGAGGCAGACCTGACGCAAATGGTGCACCTCATCGAGGGAATCGACCCCGCCGGTATGCCCTCGATGGCTCAAGACCGCATCGCAAGGCGCAAAACCGAGGTTGATGAGTTCGCGGTCACCATCTGCCGCCTCGCAGCCAAACACGATATCCAGGCACCGCAAAACGAATGGCTCTATCGACGCATTCGCGATATCGAGAAAAGCTGGTAGCGCCGACGCGCCGCATTCAACAGCCTTAACAGCAAAACCGCCGCAAGGGAACCTCCCCCCTGCGGCGGCCTTCATCTTCGTCTATGACCGGCGGCCGATCTCACAACAGTTAGCGTTGCGACCCCGACACCTCGTCCTCATCGTCGCGGCAAAGAACCACGCCTGCACTTCCCAGCAGCGCGGCCGCGATCAGTGCGCCGACCACGATAGGAGCAGCCCCGCATGTCCCCTGCATGCCCGCGACGAGCGCGGCCGTGGGACCAAGGCAGCCAAGCATCAACGCGACGGCGGCAACGGCGATATCTCGAGCATTCACAAGACCACTTCCTCCAAGAGAAAGACCTTATTTCTCATGAACTAGTGTGCCCCGCACCCATACGCCCAGCGTACCGCCACGGTAAGGGCTCTGTTAACTCGAACGCACATAAAGAACGGGCGGCTTTACGTTGCCTAAAAGCTCAGTAAAGACGCCCGCCCATCATGTGCCAATTTTCCTTATGGCAGATTACCAACCGGTATAGTAGTCGGTAGTTCCGGCGGCGCAGCCGGAGTCATAGACCTTGCACTCGCCCTTGGAACCGGTAAACGTGGAGCCCTGAGCCTTATCGCCCGCGGCAACAACGTAATAGCCGTCGGAATCGCGCCAGAAGCCCTCAGAATCCTGAGTCCATTCGCCCGTGCGATAGTGATAAAGCACATTGCTGCTGTAATAGGTCTCGCGGCGCCCGTTGTAGTTATTGACACCCGCAGAGCGCGTCAGGCCCGATCCGTTCGCGTAGGACGCGGCAGACGCGTAAGGCGGAGTGTAACCGGCGTTGTAGTACGAAGCCTGGGCGGCCTCGGCAGCCTCCGCCTCGGCGGCAGCCTCGAGCGCTTCGCACTTGGCATCCTCAAGCGCAGCGCGCAGCTCATCGAGCTCGGTCGACTTGGCGTCGACCTCCCCCATCGTCAACAGGCTGCCCGCACCGTCGATGCACTCTTGAAGCACGGCACGCTCGTCATCGGTGGCATAGTCACCATACATATTCATAATGATCTGAGCGCGCATCTCAAGGGAATCGCGCTTGGCCTCCATCGAGGCGTTCCACTCCTGCATGGAACCATAACCATCGCCGCGATAGTCAACGGGCTGCACCAGCGTCGCCTCGGACGGCGTAGGTCCAACCGTATCGGATAGTGTTGCCGCGTGGGCATCGGTTGCACCGGCGCCCGCCAAAAGTGCCACGGTCAGAGCGGCGGAAAGGGCGGCGGCTTTCGGTTTTCGTGAATCAATCCTCATGTAGCTGGAAACCTCCGTAGTGCGTTTTTGCTGCGTTTGAGCTGCGTGTGATTCGATCGCGCTGCATAGTACCCCGAGCAAATCGCGACCTGCGGTTTTACTCAAAAGGCGCACGTCAATTGCGTAAAACTCACATCCTCTTAACAGGAGTTTTCCACATCTCGATTGCATAAAGCATGCCAAAAACCCTGTTTTTGCACCCGCTCTATGCAAAAAAGGCGCCTGTGCAACCATTGTTCGCACAGGCGCCTTGAGCAGGCATTTTATGCAGTTATACCTATCGAGTCGCAAGGGGTCCTTGCACAAGTCGCCTTACTCGTCCAGCGCGGCGAAGGCCTGCTTCAGATCCCAAATGATATCCTCGGCGTTCTCGGTACCGATGGAAAGACGGATCGTGGAGGGCGTGATGTTCTGCTCGGCGAGCTCCTCGGCAGAGAGCTGGGAGTGCGTAGTGGTAGCCGGGTGCACGACGAGCGACTTGACGTCGGCCACGTTGGCGAGCAGCGAGAAGACCTGCAGATGGTCGATGAACTTCCAAGCTGCCTCCTGGCCACCCTTAATCTCAAAGGTAAAGATCGAGGCACCGCCGTTGGGGAAGTACTTCTGATAGAGCTCGTGATCGGGGTGCTCAGACAGGCTCGGGTGGTTCACCTTGGCGACATGGCTATCACCAGCCAGGAACTCAACGACCTTCTTGGTGTTCTCGACATGACGGTCAACGCGCAGCGACAGAGTCTCGGTGCCCTGGAGCAGGATCCAAGCGTTGAACGGGCTGATGCAGGCGCCCTCGTCACGCAGCAGGATGGCGCGGACATAGGTTGCGAAGGCGGCGGGACCGGCAGCCTCGGCAAACGAGACGCCATGGTAGGAGGGGTTGGGCTCGGCGATCTGCTCATACTTGCCGCTCGCCTTCCAATCGAAGTTACCGCCGTCGACGATCACACCGCCCAGCGAGGTGCCGTGGCCGCCGATGAACTTGGTTGCGGAGTGGACGACGATGTTGGCACCATGCTCCAGCGGACGGAACAGATACGGGGTGCCGAAGGTGTTGTCGACGACAACCGGTAAACCGTGCTTCTTGGCGATCTCGGAGATGGCGTCGATATTGGGGATGTCAGAATTGGGGTTGCCGAGCGTCTCGAGGTAGATGACCGTGGTGTTGTCCTTGATGGCCCCCTCGACCTCTTCCAGGTTATGAGCGTCGACAAACGTGGTCTCGACGCCAAACTGGGAGAGCGTATGCTCCAGCAGGTTGTAGGAGCCACCGTAGATGGTCTTCTGAGCCACCACGTGGTCACCGGCCTGGGCAAGAGCCTGCAGGGTATAGGTGATGGCAGCAGCACCGGAGGCGACGGCGAGACCTGCCACGCCACCCTCGAGTGCGGCGATACGGTCCTCGAAGACGCCCTGGGTGGAGTTGGTCAGACGGCCGTAGATGTTACCGGCGTCGGCAAGACCAAAGCGGTCGGCGGCGTGCTGGGAGTTGCGGAACACATAGCTCGTGGTCTGGTAGATAGGCACGGCGCGGGAGTCGGATGCAGGATCGGCACTCTCCTGGCCAACGTGAAGCTGCAGGGTATCGAAACCAAAGGTGTGCTCGGGGTTGTTGATGAACTGGCTCATGATGATCTCCTTGATCGAACAAAAGTAAATAAAAAGAGAGAAGTAAGTCGCTGTCTCCTGATCACGCCGACGGGCGCAAACAGGAGCCCGGCATTCGTCTTGGTAAGCAATTCATATGCGGGCCTCCTTTCGCATCCCGGTTCTGTGGTCGGTTTAATTACCTACCGCCTTTGTGTGTTTTGAATAGTACGAGCATTGTTTCGCTCGGTCAATCACTTAAAAGCGCTAACCTGTTATCGGTTTTTTAGATAACTATCGAAAGGACGGGCGCCGATGACCCTCCAGCAGCTTCGCTTTTTGATCGCCGTGGCAGAATCCGGCTCAATTAACGCCGCAGCGCAGCGCCTCTATACCGCACAGTCCAATATCTCCAACGCCGTCAAAAGCCTCGAGCAGGAGCTCCATCTGGAAATCTTTACGCGCTCCAGCCGCGGCGTCACGCTCACCAACGACGGTACCGAGCTTTTAGGCTATGCGCGCCAGGTCGTGGAGCAGGCAGATATGCTCGAGGCCCGCTACGAGGACGGCGGTACACCCCAGGCGCGCCTTGCCATCTCGGCCCAACACTACGCGTTTTCGGTCGAGGCCTTTGTCAACGTCGTCGAGCGCTGCCGCGACAGCAAGTTCGAGTTCATCATGCGCGAGACCACCACCTCGCAAATCATCGACGACGTCCGCGCATTTCGCAGCGATATCGGCATTCTGTATCTGGATGACTTTAACGCCCGCGTCCTGCAGAAGGCCTTCGCCGACGCCCGCGCAAGCTTCCATCCCCTCTTCGACGCGACGGTCCACGTCTTCGTTAGCGAGCGCCATCCACTCGCACGCCGCCCTCAACTGTCCCTTGCCGACCTCACGCCCTATACGCGCTACAGCTTTGAGCAGGGAACCTCAAACTCCTTCTATTACGCCGAGGAACCTTTTAGCTATATCCCCTGCGACCGCAACATTCGAATCTCGGACCGCGGAACGCTCACTAACTTACTTATCACGTCGAACGGTTACACCTTGTCGACCGGTGTCCTCTCCAATGAAATGCAATGGGGTATGGCATCGATCCCGTTAGCAGACGCCCCAACGATGCACGTAGGCTATATCATGCACGACGAGCGCAAGCCCTCTCCCCTCTTGCAGCAATACCTCGACGAGCTCAACCGCATCATCCACGCCAACTAACCGTCGGAAGACGGGGTAGAAATCGTAGATTGCTAGCCCCCGGCGGGCATGGCGCTACAATGGTCACTCACACGAAACGCACCCAACGAAAGGAACCATGTGAAGGTCATCATCTATACCGACGGCTCGGCCCGATCAAATCCGGGACGCGGCGGCTACGGCGCCGTGCTCAAGTACACCAACCCCGCCGGCAAGACCTTCACCTCCGAGCTTTCGCGTGGCTACGCCAAGACTACCAACAACCGCATGGAGCTCATGGCGGTCATCGTGGCGCTCGAGGCACTTAACCGCCCCTGCGAGGTCGAGGTCCATTCCGATTCGCAGTACGTCGTCAACGCCTTCAACAAGCACTGGATCGACGGCTGGAAAAAGCGCGGGTGGAAAACCGCCAACAAGCAGCCCGTCAAGAACCGCGACCTGTGGGAGCGACTGCTTGCCGCAAAGAGCAAGCACAAAGTGGAGTTCATCTGGGTTAAGGGCCACGCCGGCCATGAGCTCAACGAGCGCTGCGACGAGCTTGCCACCACGGCGGCCGACGGCAGCAACCTCGATATCGACGCCGGCTTTAACGAGAGCGACCTATAACGGCGTTTTCGCACGCTATTTCCTGCCCCCTCGCGCTACACTCATCCTGTAAACCGAACGGCACGAGGGGGATACATGCTGCGTATAGCGACCATCGGCACATCCATGATTACCGACGACTTTATCCAGGTCGTCAACGCCAACGACCAAGCCGCGTTTGTGGGCACGCTCTCGCGCGATGCAGATCGTGGCGCCGCCTTCACCGCTGAGCACGGCGGCGAGCGTAACTTCACCGCACTTGACGAGCTTGCGTCCGCCGACGACGTCGACGCCGTCTACATCGGCAGCCCTAACGCGCTTCACTACGAGCAGGCCCTTGCCTGCATCGCCGGTGGCAAGCACGTCATCGTCGAGAAGCCCTTCTGCGCCACCGAAGCGCAGGCGCTGGAAGTCTTCCGCGCTGCCGAGGCAGCAGGTGTCGTGGCCCTCGAGGCCATGCGTCCCCTCCACGATCCCGCCTTCCACGCCATCGAGGACGCCCTGGGTGAGATCGCCCCCATCCGTCGCGCCTCATTGCGCTTTGGCAAATATTCCTCGCGCTACAACGAGATTCTCGCGGGACGCGCCACCAATATCTTCGACTGCAATATGGCATCGGGTTCCCTCATGGATATTGGCATCTACACCGTCGAGCCCATGGTCGAGATTTTCGGCATGCCCTCCGGCCTTACGAGCATGGCTACTCTGCTCGACCCCGCCACGCGACAGCTCACGCACGGCCCCATCGATGGCTGCGGTTCCATCCTCGCCAGCTACGGCGGTGGCCGTATCTCCGTCGAGCTCGCGCACTCCAAAATTACGAATGACCTGCTGCCCTCGCAGATCGAAGGCGAGCACGGCACTATCCAGATCGACCATCTGTCCACGCCCCGCAACGTCCGCATCGACTATCGCGGCGACGTCGTACGCGGCTCGGCGACCGAGGCACCGCGCGAACAGGGCGACAACGGCCGCGTGCTCGACCTTCCCAAATCGAGCAACACCATGGAATACGAACTCACAGACTTTATCACCGCCATCGGCGGTATCTATAACGTTAAGGAAGAGATTTGGGAGACCCCGGCGGGACGCCACGAGCTCGGACACTACCGCGATGTCACGCTCGTCTCACTGCGCATCATGGATGCCGTACGCCAGCAGGCCGGCATTACCTTCCCGGCCGACGCAGACAAGCAGGCCTAGCGATGAGCTTCTTCGATACGTTCTTCTCCAGCGTCGCCGGCGGCAGCCGCGAACTCCAAAAGCTCTCTGGCGTCGAGCTCGAGCTGCGCCGCAGGCTCACCGTGCTCGAAAGCGACGAGGCCACTCAAGACGCCCCGCAGCGCTATTTCCTGCGGTGGGAGGGGCAAGTCCAGGGCGTCGGTTTCCGCTTCACCAACACCAACCTCGCACAGGCGCGCTCCCTCACCGGCTGGGTGCGCAATATGGAAGACGGCTCGGTTGAGATGGAGCTACAGGGCACGCCGGCAAACATCGTGTCTCTGCTCGAGGCGCTTCATGCCTCCTATGAGCGCATGGGGACACGTTTTCGCCTTGTAGACGCTCAAGCTCGCACCCCGCTTGCCAACGAGGATGGTTTTAGCCCTCGCTATTAGTATTGTGTTCTAAATAAGGTATCATTTGCTTCATGCCGTTTACAGAAAAGAGGCGAGGCGCATGGCGGTGCAAAGAAGGAATACCAGGCAGCGAAAGCTGGTTCTTGACGCTGTGCGCCAAAGCTATAACCATCCCACCGCCGACGAAATCTACAATGTCGTACGCGAACAGGATGACAAGATCAGCCGCGGCACGGTCTACCGCAACCTCAATCTCTTAGCCGACGCCGGCGAGATTCTCTCTATTAAGACGCCGGGCGGCAGCCGCTTCGATCGCACCATCGAGCCGCACGCACATATCATCTGCACCTCGTGCAGCCGCGTCATCGACGTGCCGCTCCCCTTCGATGCCCAGCTCGACGCCAGGGCATCCGAACAAATCGGATGGAGCGTCAGCTCGCACTACACCATCTTTGAGGGACTCTGCCCCGACTGCCGGTAGCCTTTGGGGCATGCCTGCAAATCTACTTTCCCATCCGTTACAGCAAACAGTACATTTCTAGGCATGTCCCGAAAACCTACTCGGAGAGCAGGCGGCGCAGTTCTTCTTCGACCGTGTGCACGTAACGGACGCGATCGTTGATACCGCGCATGGTGGGGTTGCAGCTCTCCATCAGATAGGGATGGCCCACGACGTTGAGCATGTCGCGATCGT
>CABUGI010000053.1 GCA_902491055.1 uncultured Collinsella sp.
GGGCGCTCGTCCGAGAGGGCGGGATGCCGTTCGAGATGAGGGTCAAGACGCCGGCACCCGACGGGGAGACGGCGAGATAGCCGGCAGGCCGGCATGTCAATCCTGGTCTAACAGAGCCTTTTTTAATCCCCGTCCCAGAAAAATCATCCCGCGGGGCTTGTGGCTCACGCGGGATGATGGCGTCTTATTTTTTCTTGTCCTGCTCCAGCAGTTCGGACGGTGTGCGATCGGGCTTGCCGCCGCGGAAAATCTCGCGGCCATGCAGACGATGTTCCAGGTCACGTTCGTCCTTTTCCTCGTCAATCTTGGTCTGGCTCACCACCGGGTCCTCAATCAACGACGACACCGAGTTCACCTGCTTCTGAATGCGCTCGGCGATGGTGTCATCCATACTCACGATGCGCATCTTCCAGTCGATACTCGTGGCGTTGGATGAGCTCTTGGTCCACACGAACGTCAAAATGGCGCTCTGGTGGCCGCGCGCGGGGAACATGCCAAAGAAGGAATCGTGCTGAATGTTGCTATCCTCGTCGATATAGGCGTGAACGTTATACACCACGCGGTCGATCTTATCGTTGAGCAACGCGTTGGTCGCAAGCGCCGCGGCCTGAATCTGCCCGTTGGACAGCAGCTCGAGCTCGTTGGCAGACGATGTGTCCAACACCGTCACCTCGACCGTGCCCGTGCGTTCATCGGCTTCATCGACGGTAAAGTCGAGCGGGAACTGCGTAAAGCCGTTGCCCCATTCAAGTCCACCCTTGAGCGCGGTCGAAACGGTATCGACCGAAACGCTCTCGGACAGGTTGGCGGTATTCAGACGGCGCATCACGCCGTAGCCGATCTGCATGCCCACGATCAGCACCAAAATACCGATGACCACGGCCATCGCGGTCTTCGTAATGGTATGGCTCACCTGCGAGCCCGAAGGATCGTCCTCGGACAGCGGGTCGATATGTTTTGCCTGGCTCGCGCGGTCCTCGCTGCGCAGCTGCGCTAGCGCCGCTTTGTCACCGCGCTTGGCCGCGGCCTCCTTCTCACGCATGCGCTCAGTTCGCTTTTTGGCAAGCGTCGGATCCAAGACGCCGGATGCATCGATTTCGGAGAATAACTCCGTCACTTCTTCCGGAGTCAAAGGGTTCTTGTCAGCCATAAACTTCCTGTCATATCAATCAGTCGAGCTCGTGCGCACGCGCACCTTCGAACTGCATTCGATAGTAACGGGCATAGGTGCCGCCACGGGCGAGAAGCTCCTCGTGCGTGCCACGCTCCACAACGCGACCATGCTCAACGGTCGCAATCTCATCGGCATGCTTAATGGTAGAAAGGCGGTGGGCGATGATAATCGTGGTGCGGCCGCGTGCCAGCTCTTCGAGCGACGCCTGCACCGCCTCCTCGCTCTCGTTATCCAAAGCACTCGTCGCCTCGTCCAAAATCAGGATCTTGGGGTTCTTGAGAAACACGCGCGCGATGGCAACGCGCTGCTTCTGTCCGCCCGAAAGACGGCTGCCGCGCTCGCCCACGACCGTGTCATAGCCCTGTGGAAGCGACTCGATAAAGGCATCGATGTTGGCGCGACGGGCCGCCTCGGCGATCTCTTCCGCCGTAGCGCCCGGCTTGCCGTAGGCGATGTTCTCGCCAATCGTACCGTCAAACAGATAGACATCCTGCTGCACCAGGCCGATGGCGCGACGCAGGCTCTGCTGCGTCACATCGCGCACGTCCTGACCGTCGATGCTAATGGATCCGGCAGCCACGTCATAAAAGCGCGGCAGCAGCGAACAGGTCGTGGACTTGCCACCGCCCGAAGGGCCAACCAAAGCGATGGTCTGCCCGGGCTTGATGGACAGGTCCATATGGTCGATAACGGGACGCTCATCGGCATCGCCCTCGCCCAGCTCAACATCCTCGTAGTTAAAGCACACGTCGTGATACTCCACGACGCCGGCAGTCACCTGCAGATCCGTAGCGCCCGGCTTGTCCTGGATATCCGGCGCGGTCGAGAGCACCTCGTCCATACGCTTAAAGCCGGCGATGGCCTTCTGATACGTTTCGGCCGAATTGACGAGCGTCTCGAGCGGCGTGCAGAACAGCGAAATATAGAGTGCAAAGGTCGCCATATCGACCGCCTGCAGCTGTCCCTGGGCGACCAGCCAGCCGCCCAGCAGCACCACGATCACATAGAGCACACCCGAGAGCAGGCCATACGTCGCGGTATAGACGCCCATGGCGTGATACATGTTCTCCTTGGACGAAAGATAGCGATTGTTGGAGGCGCGGAACTTGAAACGTTCGGTCTCCTCATTGGCAAAGCTCTTGACCACGCGCATGCCCGCCAGCGAATCCTGCAGCTGCGCATTGATGCCGCTGATCTTCTTGCGGTTGTCGCTAAAGACCTCGCGCATGCGCATGTTCTGCCAAAACATGATGACCGCAAACGCCGCCGTCACCACGGCCATGGCGAGCGCCAGCACCGGGGCGATGGTAAAGAGGATCACAAACGAGCCGATAATCTCGATACCGCAGATGATGATCCACTCGGGTACGTGATGCGCCGCCTCGCAGATATCGAACAGGTCGTTGACCACGCGGCTCATCATGTCGCCCGAGCTGTTGCGGTCGAAGTACGCAAAGCTAAAGCGCTCGTACTGGTCAAACAGGTCCTCGCGCATTTTGGACTCCATGCGCGCGCCCATCACGTGGCCCCAATAGCTCACAAAGTATCGGCAGGCGCAGCGGATGACATACATCAGCACCAAGCCCACCGCGATCATGCCGAGCGCCTGCATAATGGCAGCCTGACCCTGAGTAAATAGCCCACCGGTCAAATTGCGCAGGATAATGGGGAACGCCAGGTCAATGGCGGCAAGCACCAGAGCACAAACAGTATCAGCAACAAAAAGCCCCATCTGGGGCTTGTAATACGAAAGAAACCTCTTCAGCATGTGATCCTCAAAGAAATATCAGCAACGTAAGGCCCTGGGACAAAGCAATCAGTAGTACTTGTCCCAGGGCTATCCCCACTCGTTAAAGCTCCGCGCCCCCAAGGCGGTGCGCGATGCTGTCGCAGGCCAAGGCGCCCACGACGGTCTTGGCGTCTTCGATCTTGTCGTCGAGCACGGCGTCGATCAGCTCGTGCAGCGGCACCAGGTCCACGTTGACAAACTCGTCATCATCGGGGTTGGGCGCATCAAACTCGAGCTTGGTAGCCAAGTAAATGTGGATGATCTCATCGCAAAAACCGCAGGACGTGACAATCGACGTCAAAAAGCGAATACGACCGGCCCTAAAGCCCGTCTCCTCATGCAGTTCGCGCTTGGCGCAATCGAGCGGGTCCTCGCCCGGATCGAGCTTGCCGGCAGGAATCTCGACCGTCACGCGGTCGATGGCGGTGCGGTACTGACGCACCAGTACGATCTTGCCGCTCTCGGTCAGTGCCACAACGGCCGCCGCACCCGGATGGCGAACGATATCGCGGGCGCTGCGGTGACCGTTGGGCAGTTCAACCTCAAGACGGTGGACGTCGAGGATCTTGCCCTTCCAGGCGCACTCCTCCGAAAGAATCTTCTCGTGCAGCTCGACATCGTGCGGGTCGTCGTCGCCCAGCACCAGCGCCGGCTCGTCAGCGACCTTGCCACCAGGCTCGCCCTCGGCGTGCCCATACATGCGGCTGTCCTCTTCGACGATCTGCGCGTCCACGAGCTCTTCGTTCTTCTCGTCCATCCGTCTCATCCCTCTCGGACTTTAGGCATCCCAGGCGTCGCGGCCACGCAGCGCGCGCAGGCCGATGTCATGACGCAGGGTCTTGCCCTCAAAATCAATCTTCTCGCAGGCCTCGTAGGCAAGGTTGCGAGCGTTCTCGAACGTGTCGCCCAGCGCGGTCACGGCAAGCACACGACCGCCGTTGGTCACGAGCTGACCGTCCACCACGGCGGTGCCGGCATGGTAAACGGTCACGTTCTCCATGGCCTCGGCGTCGGCGATGCCGGTGATGACTTTGCCCTTCTCGTAGCTGCCGGGGTAGCCCGCGCTCGTCAGGACAACAGCCACGGCCCACTCGTCACGCCAATCGAGCTCAATCTGATCAAGCTCGCAGTTGGCGCAGGCGAGCATAACCTCGACCAGGTCGTTCTTAAGGCGCGGGAGCACGACCTGCGTCTCGGGATCACCAAAGCGGGCGTTGAACTCCAGCACCTTGGGGCCGGCGGGGGTGAGCATAAAGCCGCCATACAGGCAGCCGCGGTAGTCGATGCCCTCGGCAGCAAGCTCGGCAATGGTCTGCTCCATGACCTTCACCATCGTGGCGTGCTCCTCATCGGTCACGATGGGCACCGGGCTGTAGACACCCATGCCGCCGGTGTTGGGACCCTTGTCGCCCTCGAGCGCGCGCTTGTGGTCCTGCGAGGTGGCCATAGGGCGCACGGTCTTACCGTCGGTAAAGGCCAGCAGCGAGCACTCGGGACCAACGAGCATCTCCTCGATAACCACGGTGTTGCCGGCATCGCCAAAGGTGCCGCCAAAGCACTCGCGCACGGCCTCTTCGGCCTGCTCAAGTTCGGTCGCCACGATAACGCCCTTGCCCGCGGCAAGGCCGTCGGCCTTGACGACCAGCGGGGCGCCCTGCTCGCGCACGTAGGCGAGAGCCGAAGCCTCGTCGGTAAACGAACCATAGGCTGCCGTCGGAATGCCCGCACGCTCCATGAGCTGCTTGGAGAACAGCTTGGAGCCCTCCATCTGGGCGCCCTCGGCACCCGGGCCAAAGCAGGGAATACCCGCCGCGCGCACGGCGTCGGCCACGCCCGCCACGAGCGGAGCCTCGGGGCCAATTACCACGAGTCCGCATCCGTGGCTCTGCGCAAACGCCGCCACGGCCGCAGGATCGCAGTCGTCGAGAACAACGTTCTCGCCGCAGCTCGCGGTGCCGCCGTTACCCGGCGCGATGTAGAGCTTGCCGGCGCGCGGTGATGCCGCGAGCTTAGCTGCCAAAGCATGCTCACGGCCGCCGCTGCCCAACAACAGGATGTCGATGGTTTGAGTGTCCGCCTTCAAGGGTGCCTCCTCTATGGATGAACGGCCCGCTCCGCGCGAGCCCTTTGCAAGCAAATATACCCCTCGGCCGCCCGTCCGGGCTGCAAAGGGGTATATCGCAATAACCAAATAGTCCCGATTACTTCCAGAATCGGTTGATAATCTGCTCGCGACCAGCGCCAACGCCAATGAACGTCACGCGGGTGTGTGCCAGATCCTCGATAAACGCCACGTAGTCCTGAGCCTCCTGCGGCAGCTCCTCAAAGCTGCGGCAGCCGGTGATATCGCACTTCCAGCCAGGAAGCTCCTCGTAGATGGGCTTGGCATGCTCAAAGCGCACCTGGTGCTCGGGCACGCTCGTGTAACGCTCGCCATCGACGTCATAGGCAACGCACACCTTAATGGTGTCGAAGGCCGAAAGCACGTCGAGCTTGGTCATGGCGATGTCGGTGAGGCCGTTGACGCGCGAGGCATAGTTGGCGATAGGGCCGTCAAACCAGCCGCAACGACGACGGCGACCAGTGGTCACGCCGTACTCATAGCCCTCCTCGGTCAGCGTGTGGCCAGCCTCGGACTCATAGGAAAGCTCGGTGGGCATGGGGCCCGAACCGACGCGGGTGATATAGGCCTTCATGACGCCCAGCACGCGGTTGACGTTCTTCATACCGACGCCGGAGCCGGTGATGGCGCCGCCGGCGGTGCAGTTGGAAGACGTCACGTACGGATAGGTGCCGTGGTCGATGTCGAGTAGCGTCGCCTGGGCGCCCTCAAACAGCAGGTCCTTGCCCTCATCGATCATGTTGTTGAGCAGCAGGCTCGTCTCGGTGATGTAGGGACGCAGGCGCTCGGCCATCGGCAGGTACTCGTCGCAAATCTGGTCCACGGTGTAGGTGGGCAGGTTGTAGATGAGCTCGAGCTCGGGGTTCACGCGGGCGAGAGCGGTCTCCAGCTTGTCGCGGAACAGTGCCTCGTCCAGCATGTCCTGCATGCGCAGGCCGATGCGGGCCATCTTGTCCTGATAGCACGGACCGATGCCGCGCTTGGTGGTACCGATGTTCTTCTTGCCGAGCTTCTGCTCAAAGGCGCCATCCAGATCGATGTGGTACGGCATGATGACATGCGCGTTGCCGCTAATCTTGAGGTTCTTGGTGGTGATGCCGTCGGCCTCGAACATATCGATCTCCTCAAGGACAACCTTGGGGTTGACGACGCAGCCGTTACCGATCACCGACACGTGGTCAGAATACATGATGCCGGAGGGCACCTGGTGCAGGCCGTACTTCTTGCCGTTGACGACGATGGTGTGACCGGCGTTGTTGCCGCCCGAGTAGCGCACGACGGCATCGAAGTCGCCGGCGACCAGGTCGCAAATCTTACCCTTGCCCTCATCGCCCCACTGGGCACCGACCAAAACGGTTGACGGCATGTTTACTCCTTACATTCATGGACTGTCTACGCGCCACGCCGGCACGCAGAAGCACAAAACATTCCCAGTATACCCGTGCAACGGGCGCCTGTCCTACTCCTCGGCATGTGCCCCATCAAGCTCATAGAACTTGGTGGATGCCGGCAGGAACATCAGGTCGACGTCGCCGATCGGGCCCGAACGGTTCTTGGCCACGACGATACGCGTAACGCCCTCGTCGGGTCGATCGTCGCGCGAGGCTTCGGCCTCGTCGGCGGAGCGGTCCAAGAACATGACGATATCGGCGTCCTGCTCGATAGAGCCCGATTCACGAAGGTCGGAAAGCTGCGGACGCTTGCCGGTACGGGATTCGACCTGACGCGAGAGCTGCGACAGCGCGATGAGCGGAATCTTGAGCTCCTTGGCCATGATCTTCAGACCACGCGACATCTCCGAAACCTCGACGGTACGGCTCTCGGAGCGGCGTCCCGGCGGAGGACTCACCAGCTGCAGGTAGTCCAGGATGATGATTGCCTTCTCCTTGTTATGGAGCATGCGGCGGCTCTTGGCGCGAATCTCGGTCACTGTGGTGCCGGGCGTATCGTCAATCAGAATATCGAGCTTGGACAAGGTCTGCGTGGCCTCGTTGATATTGGCCCACTGCTCGGGGCTAATGCGGCCCATGCGGAAGTCACTGATCGAGATCATGGCGTAGGCGCAAATCAGACGCTGGGCAATTTCTTTGCCCGACATCTCCAGCGAGAAGAAGCCGACGGTATAACCGGCAGCGGCAGCGTTGAGCGCCAGATTCAGGGCGAACGACGTCTTACCCACAGCAGGGCGGGCGCCGATAATGATGAGCTGGCCCTCGCGGAAGCCCATGAGCATGCGGTCGAGTGACGGGAAGCCCGTGGGCACGCCCGCAGCCTGACCACCGGCCTGACACACTTCCTCGGCCTCGTTATAGGCCTCAACCATAAACTCGGTCAGCGTCTTGTAGCTCGACTTGACCTCGCGTGCCGTGACCTTGAGCAGCTTGCTCTCGGCCAGCTCGACAACCTCTTTGGTGTCGGTGGGGGCGTTATATGCCAGCGCGTTGATCTCGTTGGTGGCGCCGATCAGCTCACGCAGCATCGAATCGCGGCGAACGATGGCGGCATGGTGCTGCCAGTTGACGAGCGACAGAGTCTGACCCATCAACTCCAAAATGTACGCCTCGCCGCCCACGGCATCGAGCTTGTT
The DNA here is from genome assembly GCA_902491055.1 of uncultured Collinsella sp. Lineage (GTDB taxonomy): Bacteria > Actinomycetota > Coriobacteriia > Coriobacteriales > Coriobacteriaceae > Collinsella. The sequence goes on from CABUGI010000053.1 coordinate 7,673, forward strand.
GATGCTTCGCAGGTAATCGATCAGCGAGATGGAGTCGATGGGAATGCGGCTGTTGTACATATCGACCATCGCGGTATAGATGGTCTTATGAATGGGCCGGTAGAAGTCATCGGGCTGCAGCTCGACCTGGGCCTCCTCGACCACCTCGGGCGATAGCAGCATAGCGGCCAGTACGTTGGCCTCTGCATCTTGGTTTTGGGGAAGACCCAACTTTGAGCCGCGGTCCTCAACCGTCAGCCCGGTCTCCCTATCGTCATATGCCATGAGCATCCTCATTCATATCGCTTGCGAGCATCCATAGTATCAGCCACGGTCCCAAAACGCGCCGCGCGCCGCCAATCATCACCGAACCAAACGGATGAACGGTCCTGCATATAGGACTTCGACGCAACGTTCACCATGACACTCGCTCAGCGCAAAAAACAAAAGAGCGCCCTGGTTTCCCAGAGCGCCCTTCTTAGAACAAGATTGTTGCGTTGCAGCAAATGCTACTCGGCAGCAGCCTCAGTCTCGACCTCGGCGGTCTCGGCCTCGGCGACCTCAGCGGCCTCCTCGACCTCAGCCTCGGCAGCGAGCTCCTCGGCGGTAACGCCGACGAGAACGACAACCTCGGCCTTGATCTCGCGGTACAGCGAGATGGCAACGGTGTGGGCACCGGCAACCTTGATGGGCTTACCGAGCTCGACGCGCTTACGGTCGATGTCCATACCGAGCTGAGCCTTGATGGCGTCAGCGATCATAGCGGCGGTAACGGAGCCAAAGAGGATGCCCTCGTCGCCGACCTTGACGTCAACGGTGATCGTCTTGCCCTCGAAGGCAGCCTTGGTCTCGTTGGCGGTAGCCAGACGGACGGCCTCGCGCTTGGCGATGTTGTTGCGACGTTCGTCAAGCTGCTTGAGGTTGCCCTTGGTGGCGGCAACAGCGAGCTTCTTGGGGAACAGGAAGTTCTCAGCGTAACCCTGAGCGACCTCTACGACGTCACCCTCGCCGCCCTTGCCCTTGATCTCATCGAGAAGAATAACCTTCATGATGCGTCTCCCTTCTTAGCCGCGGTCGCGGTTGCCACGAGAGGAAACCACGGGGACGGTGTACGGCAGGAGAGCCATCTCGCGGGCGCGCTTGATGGCGTTGGCGATGTCATGCTGATGCTGCGTGCAAGCGCCAGTGACGCGACGGGGCTTGATCTTGCCACGGTCGGTCATGTACTTACGGAGAAGCTGAGTGTCCTTATAGTCGATGAACTCAGTGTTCTCCTTGCAGAACTGGCAGTACTTACGACGCGGCTGACGTGCAGAAAAATCATTAGCCATGTCAAAATACCTTTCATTTGGCAACTTCGGCGAACCGAAGCCGCCTCTCACTCAAAAATAGGTGAACAACCCTTAGAACGGGATGTCCTCATCGTAGACGTCGACCGCAGGCGGCGTAGCCACCGGTGCGGCAGGACGTGCTGCGGGCGCGGGAGCTGCGGGGGCGTAACCGCCCTGGTCGTAGCCACCCTGGCCACCGCGGGAGCTCATAAACTCGATCTCATCGACGATGACCTCAAGCTTGCTCCGGCGCTGGCCGTCGCGCTCCCAAGAGCTGTAGCGCAGCTTGCCCTCGATCGCGACCTTGTTTCCCTTTGCCAGGAAACGGCTCACGGCCTCGGCGCGGGTGCCGAACATAGTGCAGTCGACAAAGTTGGGATAGTCCTCCCACTCGCCAGTCTGCGCGTTACGGCGACGATCGTTGACGGCGACGCCAAAGGACAGAACCTGGGTTCCGCCGGCGGTGGCGCGCAGCTCGGGATCGCGGGTGAGGTTACCGGTGATGTTCACTCGATTGATGCTCATAACTCACTACTTCCTCTTGGGGCACAAGCCCAGTCCAAAACGACAGTCTTACTCCTGGTCGTCGCGACGGACGATCATGTGGCGGACCACAGCGTCGGTGATGCGCAGGACGCGATCAAGCTCGGCGATCTGGGTAGGATCTGCGTGGAAGTTGATGAGGGTGTAGTCACCATCGGTGAGGTCGTTGATCTCGTAGGCGAGCTTGCGCTTGCCCCACTCGTCAACGGAGTCGACCTTGCCAGCGCCCTCAGCGATCGTGGTATCGATACGCTTCATAACAGCGAGACGAGTCTCGGGGTCGAGCGACGGGTCAACAAAGAACAGCAGTTCATAAGCCTTCATATTGTCACCTCCTCTGGGCAAATGTGGCTTCAGGTCGTGAAGGTGCGCCTGAAGCAGGAAAAGACTTGGTAATAATATCTTTCAACCTCCCAGGCTGCAAGAATATGCAGCTACAACCTCATGACCTCCACATATGTCCATGCTTACACGGCTCTTCATGCGTATTCCAACCAAATGCTGACCAAAAGCTTGACAGATCTGTGGACAAGATACGGTGCCGTGGGGACAAGCTGAGCCAAGCCGCAGGTCAACGGGCACAAGGCTGTGGTCGCAAAATGCATACCAGTGGTCCACAGCACCACCCAAAGATTTTTAAATTCATTGCCAAGTCGCTTATGAATACCCCTTTTGAACAATTGAGTTGATCAACCACGCTGGTCGGAAGCCGTTTTTTGGCACCTCAAACCCCACTGCAACGCCAAGCGCGGCCAAGCGTTTTAAAAAATGCCAACTTTTCTGTTTGCACTTTGCGATTCCTCGTGTATACTGACTTTCGCATTTAACGGAGAGTTGTCCGAGTGGCCGAAGGAGCACGATTGGAAATCGTGTAGGCGTCAAAAGCGTCTCCAGGGTTCAAATCCCTGACTCTCCGCCAGTTAATTCCAAAGCAGGCCTTAGAGCCTGCTTTGTTTTTACCCCACGCGGAGGGGTGGCAGAGTGGTTGAATGCGGCGGTCTCGAAAACCGTTTGGCCTGTATAAGGTCACGAGGGTTCGAATCCCTCCTCCTCCGCCATTAGATGGTATGAGCCCCAGCAATGGGGCTTTTTTCTTTTTGGGCACATTTCAATAACGCGCAGGAGGAGGGATTCGAACCCGCCAGGGCGCGGAGCGTAAAGAAAACGCGCCCGTGGCGCGTTTTTAGCGCAGCGCGGTCGGCGCAAGCCGACCGGATAAATTTTGAGCGGAGCTCAAAATTTGGACATCCCTCCTATTCGACCACGCCCCCATCGCGTTCAGCATCAACCCGGATCCCCTAACATGGAACCTATGACCGTACCCAGTCCCGACCGTTTGCCGAGCAATAGGGTCGCAATCGGCGCCAAACATGTACTATGTACGGGCATTGTCTAAACCCGTAACTCAAAGGACCCCATCTTGCCCGTTGCCGCCGCTATGATCGTTACCGCACACGCCTCGGATGCCATGGTTGCCATCCCGTTTTGGCTCGAGATGTTCGCCGTCGTCGCGGCATCGATCTCGGGCGTGTTGGTCGCACGCGAGCACAAACTCGACCTGGTGGGCGCCGTCGCGCTCGCCGTGGTCTGTGGACTGGGCGGCGGTCTTTTGCGCGATATGACGCTGCAGGTGGGCAACGTCTACATCCTCAACCAGCCAATGGCGCTGCCGCTCTCCATCGCCACGGCAGCCATCATCTACATTTTCCCGGCAATCGTCGACAAGCCCGAAAAACTCATCCCCTTGCTCGACATCATCTCGGTCGGCATCTATGCGGCAACCGGCGCAGACAAGGCACTGGTCTACGGTTTTGCGCCCGTCGTTTGCATCATGATGGGCTTCTTCACCGCAGTAGGTGGCGGCATGCTGCGCGACGGCTTTATGGGCGTGGTTCCGGGCATTTTCCAACGCACTAACTTTTATGCCATCGCGGCCATCGCCGGATCGACAAGTTACGTGTGTCTCGTTATGAGCGGCATCATGAGCAATGTCGCCGCGCTGATCGTATGCGTTGTCGTGACCATGGGTCTGCGCTGGCTCTCGCTGCGCTTTGACATCAAAAGCCCCACCGAAGAAGACATCGCGCGCTTTTTGCATCGCAAAAAGTAGGTAGCGCGGGCTCATCCTTCGAAATGCAACCGAGAGGTTCTTTTAGAGCGCCCACGCGTTGGGTACCCTGTTAGGTATATGCCGAGTATCTAACGAAGGATTCACTATGCCCTGCAATCAACTCCCGTTGACCCAGCGCCGTAAAGCATGGGGCCGCATCACCATCCTATTCGCGCTCATCGCGCTGGCGATCACCGTGCTTCCCACGGCGTCGTTCGCCGGCACGGACACCGCAGGAAACGTACTTGCGACCGACAATGACGCCAATCCGTCCGGCGTCGAAGGTGACCTGTACTGGGCAGGTCAGGCCCTCAACTTGGATGATGTGTCCATCGACCGCGATATCATCGCCGCGGGCGATACCCTCTCGATCCGTGACTGCACAGTGGGCGGCGCCGTCCGTCTGGCGGCACGCACCATCGACATTGACAAGACCACGGTTGATGGCAGCGTGACCGTCGCTGGCCAGCATGTCGTGCTCAATTCCGACAGCACCGCCAACTGTTTCTACGCGATAGGCGAGACGGTTGCCCTGCGAGGCTCCACCAAGTCGGCAGCGCTCGCGGGCGATACGGTGACCATCGATGGCACCGTCGAGGGCGATGTCGAGGTTTGGGCCGACAAGCTCATCCTGGGCAAGAACGCCCGCATCACCGGCACCGTGAACGCTCACGTCTCCGAGGACCCCGAGCGTGCCGCGGGAACCGAGGTCGGTGCGCTCAAGATCGACCGTACCGAGAACGAAGATACTTCCACCGTTAACGATGTCATCGGCGGTATCGTCGCCGCGGCGCTTTCCACCTGCTTTGTCGCCCTGCTACTCGAGCTCGTCTTCCCGCGTGCGACCGCCAGCGCCGCCGGCATGCTCCGCCAGCACCCCACACCCCTGTGGGTGAGCGGTCTTCTGGGTACGATTGCTATCGCCCCCGCCGTCCTACTGCTGATTATCTCTATCGCTGGTCTGTCGCTTGCCGGAACACTCTTGTGCGGCGTTATCGGCATTGCGTTGGTGTCGAGTGCCTTTGCGGGGTGCGCACTCGCCCGCATGGTCGGACACAACCAGAACCGCTACGCCATGGCAGCCGTGGGCGGCATAATCGTAGGCGCCCTCACGGGGCTTCCCCTCGTAGGCGGCTTCATCAGCGGCGTGGCCTTTGTCTTTATGCTCGGCTACGTTATCCAGATCATCTGGCGAAACGCCCGCCTCAAGCCGCAGCAGCCGGTTAACACGCCAGGACTCCCCACCGCTTAGCCACCAACCGCCACAAAGGGGACAGGCACCTTTGTGGCGGTGCAAAGGGGTCAGGTTACTTTGCACCAACAAATCAGAACCACCCTTAAAAAGGGTGGTTTGCTCTTAGGGTATAACCCACGGGCC
>CABUGI010000054.1 GCA_902491055.1 uncultured Collinsella sp.
CTTGCGTTTGGCGGTCAGCCGTCGGCGCGCTTACACCAACATTTCCGACGCGATCACGAGGACTGTGTCATTCAACGCTGTACCCTACCGCAGGACCTACCGGCAACAGGACCAGTTCCCATCGCCGCTTGCATCACCGCGCTCCTGACCTCGGGTGCCGCAGCCCTATGGTTCGCTCGCCTTAGGTCGATCCCAAAGAAGCGCTAGCGCGATGAAAAAGCGGGGGAGCCAGTCCCCTGGCTCGCCCGCTTTCAATCATTTAAATCGCCGTATCTACTCTGCAGACGAAGATCCACCATCAACGATTGCCTGCTCGGACTCAGGAATCCCATCGGCACCCGTGCTCTGTTCTTGCTCCACCTCTTCGCTGATTGCGGAGGCGGGGGTCGAGCCCTTCGCACCCACGATGTAGGCAGCCCCAAATCCTAACGCAATGGCAATCAAGGTCAAAATCACGTAGACAGGCCAATGGCGCTTAATATACGAAAACACGTTGACTCCTTAGAGCTCCGTCTACGAACGGCGGATAACCTCGGTCACGACCTCGGATACCGTAGCAATGTTCGTCGGGTTGACATTGTGGGGCAGGTCGTCCTCGGTACGAGCGCAAGCCAGACGCGGGCCGTCCACACCGGCGATCGTAAGGGCGCGACGGCTCGCCTCGAGCGCTGCGGATGCATCGGTTTTTGCATAGGGCATCTCGAACGTGCCGCAATCGACGTGGAACGACTTACACACCTTGCTGACAAGGTTCATGATGCGGCGATCGCCCTTAAACAGCTGCTGCTCGCCCTCGACCGTTACCACCGAAAGCCTGCCGGCACCGATAGACTCGAGGTTGATGAAGAACACACCGCGGAGCTTGTCACGATGCGAGGCCAAAAACGCCCTCATGCCGGCGCCGTCGCAATCGGACGCGCCCGTTGCGACGAACCAGATATCGTGGCCGAGCAGCTCATCGTCACCCATGGAGGCAACGGTCGAGAGCATATCCTCGGCAGAAGCACCATCGGAGGAGGTGGCACCGCCCTTCCAACCGTCGTCGTCATCCTCGAAGTTATCCCACGAGCCAATGCCGCGGCCGGACTTCTTGGCATCGTAATCGTCCTCGACGCCCAGCCAGTCGCTCATGCTGTCCTGCTCGTTCTTCTTTTTGCGACCGAACAAGCCACCTAGGCCACGCTTCTGCGGCTTGGCGCCCGTCGAAGCAGGAGCCGAGATGGTCTCGAGCGGCTGTGCGCCCGAGGAGATGGGCATGGGGGTCGCGACCGGTGCCGATGTGGGCTCGGGGCCCTGCGCCGTCGCAAAGGGATCATTTGTCTGTGCCGAAGGATCGGGAAGATCGAACAGCGACGTGCGGGACGCGACGTTGGCCTGTTGCATCGAAGGCAGCGACGGATCGGGGACCGAGGCCAGCGGCGACGAAGAGGGTGCGGGCGCGGAGGCCGGATCGGGGATATTCATTTGCTGGCGCGGAGGCACCTGAGACGAAATCTGCGCCATGAGGGAGTCCACTGTCTCGTCCTGCGTGGGAGCGACATTGGCCACCGTGGCACCGGGGTCGCTCGGCGCGGGCATGGTAAAGATCTGCGTAGAATAAGGCCTGGACTCATCCGTCTTGGGAGCCTCGTCAATCGCAGGGGGCTCCTGCTCCATAACAGGAGCCTCGACCTGCTCGGGTGCGCTGGCCTCAACGGAATCGGCCTCGTCGACAACCGAATCATCGGCGGCATCCTGGGCATCATCGGAGATGGGAAGAGGCTCGGCAATTGCGGTGCCCTGCTTCTCAAACGTCATCGTGGCATCGAATGACATGGTGCCATCGACCGGCTGCTGCGCCTCAAAAGACGTCGTAGCCTCGGCAACGTCAGCGGATGTCGGCTGCGGAGCCTCGAAGGACGTCGTGGCGTCGGCGGCATCGACAGGCTTCGGCTGCTCGTTCTCGCTCTGCTCGAACTCCTGTGCCGCACGCTCACGCTCGGCCTCGGCGGCCTGCTGCTGGGCGATGGCCTCCCGCTCGGCGGCCTCGCGGGCAGCGGCACGCTTTTCCTCAAAGTCGTCGACGAACTTCTTGCCCTTCGCAAAGGCGCCCTTAAAGAAGCTAGAAGCGCTGGCACCAATCGAGGAGAACGCAGAAGCGATATCGGCATGGGGCGTTGTCGAGGGAAGCTCGGCCGAGAAATCGGTGTCACTCTCATAGGACACGCGCTGCGGATACTCGTCGTAGTCTTCGTCGGCGGTCTCGTCTTCAACCTGTGCCGGAGCGGCAGGCGCCAGAATATCCAGACCGGCTGCAGAATCGAGCGCGGGCTTTGCGTCAGACTCCGCGGCGGCAACAGGGGCAGCGACCGGCTCGGCGGGAGCAACAGCCGTATTTGCCGCGGGTGCGGGCTCCTGTGCAACGGGAGCAGGCTCCGGCTCGAACGTCGGCTCCTCGCCCTCTTCGTAATCGAGCGCGCAGGACTCGGGAAGCATGCCGAGCGCACGGATGGCATCCGAACCAAAGCGGATATTGCCGGCGGCATTGCGATAGAGCTTGGGCTCAGGCTCGGCGGCTTCGACCGCCGCAGGCTCCTCCGCCGGCTCGGCGACAGACTGTTCCTCGGTGGACACTTCGGCCTGGGCAGTCTGGTCTTGAGCCTCGGGGGCGATAACGCCGATCAGCGTCTCGTCGGCAGAGGCACCCTCAAAACCATCGATCTGTCCATCAAAAGCCTCGTCCTGCTCGGGTGCGTCGACAGGCGCCACCGGCTGGCCAAACTCGTCCTCGTCGCAGGAAGGTTCCTCATATTCAATGGTGTTGCCGTAGTCGTTTTGCTGCTGGGCCGCGGCATACTCGGCCGCCGCGCGCGCCATTTCCTCGGCGCGACGCTTCTGCTCGCCAAAATAGGTATCGAATGGAATGTCGTCGGGGAACTCGTTTTCGCCCTGATAGGGGGCGACGTTGTCCATGACACCGAGCATAGCGGCAACAGAGGACTTGTTGCACACCGCGCCAGACGTGTAGGGAAGCACAAAACGGTTGGAGATGATATTGGCGGCGTTGGCCAGTGCCACGAGGGAGGCCAAAATCGCGACAACCCACAGCAGCACCTTGAGCACGCCGGGGAGCGGCAGGATACGCAGGATGGCGACAGCCGCGGGCGCGATCGTGGCGACAGGCAGGAGCTTGGCGATGAGCGCGCGATACGGAGCGTAGGGCTCGCGAGCAAGGAGCTCGGCACGGGGGGAATCATAGTGGGCCACCACGACGACCGGGCGGTTGCGCGGAGACGCAAGCGGGCCCGAGGCCTTGTGATAGGCGATGACATTTTGGCTCACACCGGTCTTTCCCAGGCGCGAAACCACGGGATGTCCCGTGCGCTCGAGCACGTAGAGCACGGCACCGACAATGGCCAGCAAGGTGCCGACCAAGCCGATACCGCCGCCGATGCCCATTAGCAGGGCGCCGGCAAACGCCAGAATACCGGTAACAGCAAACGCCAACCTGCTGGGCGCGGGAGCATTAAATTCCTGCACCTCGGGATCAAAGCCGTGGTTGCGGAAAATCTGAGCGATATCCTCAGCAGCCAGGCGCTCTTCTTCACTGCACGCCGGCGTAATGCCGGTGTTCTGCAGCAGGTGGTTAATATAGTTCTGGGTGTTCGCCATGTGCGCTCCACATCCATAATCCGACAAATAGGCCCAATGCATGCACATTAGAACCGTATATAGTCGAAAGTATACCCCGAGCGAGCGCAAACGACCGAATTCGGGCCATCTTAACGCCGCGAGCGGACAAGGATATAGCCTAATCTCCATATCGGACTAAAATCATGGCATCAAACGACCTTCTCATGCGAGGATTCTATGACGGCAAGCGACGCGACCGCGACAATTAAAAAGGGGGCACTCGAGCCCGGTTTCGATAAAACGGCTCAGCGCATCCTCAACCTTTTCTTTGTACTCAACAGTTCTCCCGAACCGTTGACGACCGAGCAAATCGTCCTGGATTCCGATTTGGGGTACGGCTCGGGCAATATCGACTCAGACAAACGCAAGTTCCGCCGCGATCGCGACAAGCTGCTCGAACGCGGCATCGTTATCAGGGAGGTTCGTGCTGCCGGAGCGCAGGAAACCGAGGAGAGCGCGTGGACGATCGACCGCGAGCACACGTTTGCCGCGGGCGGTCTCATCACCGCAGACGATGCCGACATCCTGCTCAATGCCATCGACCAGACACTCGCGGCAGGCTCATCCACCTTTGCCGCGCCGCTTGCCGACATTCGCTCCAAGATTGCCTACCTCACCGGCATGTCGACGACAGGAGAGGCACCGATCCGCCGCTCTCCCGCCGTCGATGCGGTATGGAGTGCCTTTGCCGAGCGTTGCGCGCTGCGCTTTTTGTACCAAAACGGACGTGGTGAACAACGCGAGCGGACCGTTTGCGTCTACGGCATGTTCGAACGCGAGGGTACGGCATACTTCTGCGGCCTCGACAATGCCACCGACAATATCAGAACATTCCGCTGCGACCGTATCATTCGCGCTTGGAGGCCTTCGAAAGCCTACGCCATTCCTGCGGATTTCAACCTCAACGATTACTTATTCTTTGAGTTCGATTTTGCCGACCGCCCACCCGTTGCGGCTACGTTCTCGTTCGCGCGTGAAGCGCAGGCCGATATGATCAGCGGTCTCACACGCGGACGAGGCGAACTCATGCGCACCGAAGCAGGTTGGACCTGGACCGTTGACGTGCGCGACTTTGAAGCCGCAGCCTCGTTTTGCATGGCCCATGCCATGGATGGCATGAGGCCCGTCGCCCCCGATGCTCTCAAGCAGGCGTGGAATCACCTCATCGAAAGGACGGTGCACGAGCATGCCCGTGCGTAAACTCACCAGCGAGCAAAGACTCTCGCGCGCCATCGACATCATGGAGGCCCTCTACGCCGCCGGCGAGAATGGCATGACACGAGACGAGCTTTGTGGCCGCTTTGATATCACGGGGGCGTCGCTCGACGAGATTCTCGAGATCGTCTCGACGCTTGCGGACCGAGAATCGGGCGCACGTATTATCTGCGAACGCCGCGGCGAGTGCGTGGTCCTCACCGGTGATGCGGGGCGCGTGCTACCGCTGCGCCTGAGTGCCGCCGAGGGCGCTGTGCTCAACCATGAACTTGAATCATTGGGGATCGAACCCCAAGCGGCGGCTCGAATACGGCGCGCCCTTCTTCCCAAAGAGCTCGGCTACAACCAGCGCGTCTTTGACACCGTCGCCCACGGATCGCACTGGCAGCAGCTGAGTTGCGCCATTCGGGACGGCGTTCGCTGCCGCATCTCGTATCGTTCGATGGATGACACGCAAGCGCGCGAGCGTTTGGTCGACCCCTTGCGCATCACAACAAACGGCGACCAAACGTATCTGATTGCCTGGGATGTCGCGGTCGACGAACAGCGTACCTATCGTATGGATAAAATCGAGGGCCTGGTCTTGACCGACGACTCCGTCGTGCGCCACGCACCGGAGCCCGCAACCCTCCACGACTCCCTCGCCCAGGCGGAGCGGAGCGCGAAGCTTCTCATGCCGCGCGCCTTGGCAGAGCGCCTAGACTGGCCCGGCATTATGTCGATTGAACCCAATGGGGCGGACAGCTCAACAGTGAATGTGCGCTACGGCTCCGAGCGCTGGCTGTTAAGCCAGGTAATCGCAGCGGGCGGGGCCATCCGCATCTTGGATGACCCCGCCCTGTCAGAGCGTCTGTGCGATATGGCAAAATCCCTCGTCTGTCCGCTTTAGCGGCGCCGCTCGTGGCGTGCGCGCCACAGCTGTAGATAGCGCCCGATTTGTGCCGACTCGATGCGCTGATAGGAACTCGTGGGCAGCGACGTTAAGAATTTCTTGCCGTAGCCCTTCGTCACCAGGCGCGGATCTGCCAAGATGAGCACGCCGCAATCGGTCGATGAGCGAATGAGGCGACCGGCTGCCTGCTTGACCTCGAGCACGGCCTCGGGCAGCGAATAGCGCGCCCAAGCGCGGTCTTCGCGCAGATTGCGCTCGCATGAGAGCGGGTCTGTGGGGCTCGAGAACGGCAGCTTGGGGATGATGACGCAGCGCAACGTCTCGCCGCTGGCGTCAAACCCTTCCCAAAAGGCCTTAAGCGCAAAGAGCGACGAAGTCGGCTCGTTGATAAACCGGTCGCGCAGACGGCGAGGAGACGAGTTGCGCTGCTGGCAGTTGAGTTCCAGACCCGCACGAGCCATCTTGGGCTCGACGCGAGCGTACAGTTCCTCCATGTCACGCCTGTTGGTGAACAGTGTGAGCACCGAGCCGCCCATGGCGAGATGAGCGTCAACCAGCACACGCTCGAGCGCCGAAAGATAGCCTTCGCGGTCGCGCGGATCGGGAATATCCCCAGCCACGACCACGGCCATATTCGAATCGAAGTCGTAGCTCGAATCCAAGTGCAGCGACGATGATGTCGAGGCGCCGATGCGATCGAGGCCGACGGCGTGGTTAAAGTGCTCAAAGCTCTTGGAAACCGTCATGGTCGCCGATGCAAAGATAGCCGTGTGGACCTCGGGCAGCCACTCGGTTGCCAAGGCCTCGCCAATATCGATGCGCTCCGCAGTCATCGACTCGCCACCGGCGCGCAGTCTGCGATTGACTTGCAACGAGTACACGTAGTGTTCGTCGGTACCGTCAATGATGAGCTTGAGGTTCTCGGCCAGCTCATGTAGGCGGCGCGAGATATCACCCAGGTCGACAACAACCTCGGGCTTGTCGGCGGCGACGGCTTGTACCAGCGCGTCGACGCTCTTGTCCGCTTGTTCCAATGCGTCGATGGCAGTGTAGGCCGACTGTAAGAAATCATGCCAGTCGTCAGATTCGCGCAGTTCGGGGCCAATCCATAGGTTCGCATTGTCATAGCCCCCGCGGGCACGGCGGCCAAGCTCGCGAACGCCGTCAAACACATCGGCAATCGCCATGCTCGTACGTACAACCGTCGACGTCGCCTTGGCGGTAAGACCCAGGTAGAGCGTAGAGCCCTCTGAGGTTGCCAAATCGCGGGAAACCTGGCTCAGCGCACCGGTGCTCGAGCCGCCCAGGCGCTCAAACAGAACGCGCGATTCATCCGCCGACACCACGCGCGCCCATTGACGGCGTGCCTCGCGCTCGATGGAGTGGGCCTCGTCGATCACCCAGTGACGAATCGGAGGCAAGATTCTGCCCTCGGCCGCAACATTGCGGAACAGCAGGGAATGGTTGGTGACCACCACATCGGCATGCGCCGCGCGACGGCGGGCGCCGTGGACCAGGCATTTATCGGGGAAAAACGGGCATAGGCGACGGGCGCACTCGCGTGAGGCCGTCGTAAAGTCGGGACGGTTGACGCTGCGCCAGCGAATGCCGAGCGAGTCGAGGTCGCCATCGGCCGACTGACACACGTACGCCATGATGACCGCGACTGCCGTAAGCGTGTCGGCAGGATCACGCTTAGTCGTAATTTCGACTTGGCTACGGCTCATGCGCTCAAGCTTGCGCAAGCATGGATAGTGGTCATAGCCCTTGAGGGCGCAAAACGATAGGCCTCCGTCCAGTTGCTCGGCAAGTTTGGGCAGCTCATGATACATGAGCTGGTCGGCAAGATTATTCGATTTAGTCGCGATGCCAACCGTGATGTTGTTGCGGCGCGCGGCCTCGGCAAAAGGCACCAGATAGGCCATCGATTTGCCGACGCCCGTCCCCGCCTCAATCACGCGATGCGTTCCCGTAACGAGCGCGTCACGGACCTCGAGCGCCATCGCGATTTGCTCATCGCGCGGCTCGTACGTGGGATACATGCGATTAACCAGACCGCCCGGGGCATAGTCCGCCTCGATTTCCTCGCGGCTCGGCATCTTAAGGACCGGTAGCTCGTCCGCATCAACGAGATCATCGGCCCGATCGGCCTTGAGTACGTCGGCGCGGGCGGCGCTGAGAGAGAAGATGGAACCGGGGTTCTGTCCCGCCAAGAACGAGAAGATGGGACGATAAGACCAGGGCACGTCGGGGTGCATGTCGGCCAGGCGCGCCATTAAGCCCTGAGGCAAGTCGGAGAGCGCCACGAGCAACACACGCCACACGCCACACAGGGCGTCGACATCGGCGTTGGCGCGGTGCGACACCGAGTCGCAGCCAAACAGGTCGGCCATAAAAGACAGCTTGTGCGAAGCCAGGCGCGGAAGTGCGATGCGCGACAGTGCCAGCGAATCGATCCAGATGTCGCTGACGTTGACACCGCCCTTGACCGACTCGATAAACGAGCGGTCGAAGGTGGCGTTATGCGCAATCACCGGGCAGCCGCCGACAAAATCGGCGAGAGCGGCCACGGCATCGACGGCCGATGGGGCATCCACCACATCGGCGTTTGTAATGCTCGTGAGTTCGGTAATCTCGGCGGGAATCAGCTGCTTGGGATGCACGAAGGTATCGAACCGGTCGACAATCTCGCGGCCCGAAAGACGGGCAACCGAGATCTCAATCAGTTCATTGTCCTGCACCGAAAGACCCGTGGTCTCGGTATCGAGGACGATAACATCTTCCTCGATGAGACCAAACGATTGGGTTTTGGCGCGCTCGGCAAGCGTGGCATAGGAATCGATGACAAACTGCGGCGTTCCCGACGAAACAGCGTCCTCGATTAGCATGCAACGCCCGCTCGACGAAGTCCCATACGAATCAGACTGTCACAGACCTGCGGGAACGTCATGTCATCGGTGTGGCGAATCTCATCCGGATACAGCGACGTATCGGTCATGCCGGGAATCGTGTTGGTCTCGAGGATGACGGGGCCATCCTCGCTCACGATAAAGTCGCTGCGCGAAATACCCAGGCAGCCGAGTGCCTTATGGGCAGCACAGGCGAGCTCCTGGGCACGAGCGTAGTTCTCGGGCAAAATCTGCGCCGGAATGCGATGGATATCCGTGGGGTCGACATACTTCACGTCCAGATCGTAGAACTCGCAGTCCTCGGGCTTACGGATCTCAACGATCGGCAGAGCGCGCACGTCGTCCTCGCCGTATACGCCGACGGTGATCTCGGTACCCTCGATGCACTTCTCGACCAGCACTTTGTCGCCGTACTCAAACGCTTTGGCGATTGCCGCGGGCAGCTCGGAGGGCTCATGGACCAGAGAAATGCCATAGCTGGAACCGTTTACGGCCGGCTTCACAAAGCAGCGCTCGCCACAAACCTCGACGATATGATCGATATCGACTTCATCGCCCACCTCGAGCGCAAGGCCGGGGGCAACGGGGATGCCCGCCTTGGCGTACAGGAGCTTCGAGACCTCCTTGTCGGCACCGCAGGCGCTCGCGAGCACGCCCGATGCCGTGTAGGGGATACCCAGGGTCTCCATGGCACCCTGCATGGCACCATCCTCACCGCCGGCGCCGTGCATGGCGATAAACGCCACGTCAAAGCCACCGGTCGCCATGGTTACCATAAAATCATCGGCAGCCGTGTCGAGCAGCTCCACCGAAGTGTACCCAGCCTCCTTCAGGGCCACCACGACGTTCTTTCCCGAATTGAGCGAGATCTCGCGCTCAGCGGAATGACCGCCCGCCAAGACCGCTACGTGCATGTTCTCTAGGCTTTTACCCGGCATGGGCAGACTCCTCCTCTATAATTTCTGCAGCTGATACCATATTGTAGCGATACCCTCTACGTTTCCCCAAAATCGAAAGGCTTCCATGAATCCCAGGACTAAATCTCAGGACATTCGCGACTTGAGCCAAAACGATATTCGCGAGCTTGTTGCCGAACTTGGCCAGCCCGCCTTCCGCGCGAAGCAGCTCATCGAATGGGTCTTTGAGAAGAACGTTTGTTCGTTTGACGATATGACCAACCTTCCCAAGGCTTTCCGCGAGCAGCTTAAAGAGGCTTTTGCCTTTGACACGCCGACTGAGCTCACCAAGCAGGTTTCTAAAGATGGCTCTCGCAAGTATCTGCTCGAGTACCACGACGGCATTTCCGTCGAGACTGTCGGTATGCCCCGTCGTAACAAGCTTTCTGTCTGCGTTTCCACCCAGGCAGGCTGTGGCATGGGCTGCGCTTTTTGCGCTACCGGTCTGAACGGCCTTAAGCGCTCTCTGACCGCTCAAGAGATCGTTGACCAGGTGCTTCATGTCTCCAACGACTTTGGTGAGCGTGCCACGAGCGTTGTCTTCATGGGACAGGGCGAGCCCTTTGCTAACTATGACGAGGTTCTCAAGGCGCTGCGCATCCTCAACGACCCCGATGGCATCGGTATCGGCGCTCGTCACCTCACCGTCTCTACCAGCGGCGTTATTCCCGGTATTCGCAAATTTGCCGACATCCCCGAGCAGTTCACGCTTGCCGTTTCCTTGCACTCCGCTATCCAGTCCACGCGCAACAAGCTTATGCCTGGCGTCAAGAAGTACACGCTCCTGCGCCTTCATGAGGCACTGCAGCTCTACACCGAAAAGACGGGCCGCCGCCCAACCTATGAGTACGCCATGATCGAAGGCGTCAATGACACAAACCCTGAGATGCAGGCGCTTTGCGACTTCTGCGAGGGAACGCTGTGTCACGTCAACCTGATTCAGCTTAACGACATTGAGGGTAGCCCGCTCAAGCCGTCTCCGATTCATAAGGTCGAGGATCTTCAGCGCCGCCTTGAGTCTCGTGGCATCGAGACCACGATCCGTAATTCTCGCGGCAATGATATTGATGCCGCTTGCGGTCAGTTGAAGCAACGTTTCAAGGTCCAGAAGAACGCATAGGGGAGTCTGCACCCCATAACGTTTCATGTGAAACATCCGACAGCCCTGGTTGTAGATAATGCAACCAGGGCTGTTTCATTTGTTTTCATCCTAGAGGACTTGATTTACGTAACCTTAGTTTTATAGCCATAATAAGGGGTCCTTGTCTCATGAATCAGACAAGGACCCCTTCAAAAAAGGCAAGTAATTGTTAGGTACCTAATAACCAACATTTTCCCATTGATGATTAACCCATTCTTGGTTAATCTTGGGATTCTTAGTCACCTGAGCAGTGCGCATGGCGACATCTTCGGTCATCACATCCATTTTCTTCTTAGATGTATCGACGATATCCTGAGCTCCGCGCAGCAGTCGACCGCGTAGTTCATCACCTGTCGCAATCTTATAACCAGCAAAGGCACCAGCGGCGACGGTGGTTGCTAACGCAACGACCGCGAGAACCTTATTCTTCATCTTGATCCTCCTGCCCAAATTGAATCATTTCGCCAAGGATACGGGAGAGCTCCTCCTCGTCTTTGAACTCGATTTCAATTTTGTTCTTGCCACGCGAGCTCTTCACGCGTACATTCGTGTTGAAAACTTGACGAAGGACTCGAGCAGCCTTTTTGAATGACTGAGGTGTTGCTGGCCTCGGAGTCCTTGGCGTCTCTCCGGCAGAAAACAATGGAGCAAGATTTTCTGTCGCTCTAACGGAAAGACCTTCAGCAACAACTTTCTCAGCAAGACGAATCCTGGCATCTTCATATGGAACCGCAAGAATCGCTCTTGCATGACCTGCAGTAAGCTTGCCTTCGAAAATCATCTGCTGCACGACTTCGGGAAGATCTAGCAAACGAAGTGAATTTGTAATTGCGGAACGAGACTTACTGACAGCCTTTGATAACGCCTCCTGCGTCATACCGCTGGCATCAATGAGCTGACGATAGCCCTTGGCCTCTTCGACGGGATTCAGATCAGAACGCTGAAGGTTTTCGATAAGAGCAAGAGCAAGCATCTCTTCATCATTTACCTCTTTAATGATGACTGGCAATTCTTCAAGGCCAGCAAGCTTTGACGCCTGGTAACGACGCTCACCAGCGATGATCTCATAGCCGTTTCCATGCTTGCGAACCAAAAGCGGCTGCAAAACGCCATGTTCTTGGATTGACTCGCTCAACTCGCGAAGTTCGGTTTCGTTAAAGTGAATTCGCGGCTGGTTAGGGTTGGGAACAATATCCTCAATAGGTAGTTTCGTTTCAGATGCAGCCTTTGACGCGGATGCAGCCGAACCACCGGTCTCATACTCGGCCTCTGAGACCAAAGCATTGAGTCCACGTCCCAATCCACCACGTTTCTTTACACTAGGCACGCTTGATCACCTCTTTTGCAAGGTTCATATACGCTTTTGCACCCTTATTTTGAGGTGCATAGGTAATTACCGGTTCTCCAAAAGACGGTGCTTCGGAGATTTTAACCGTACGGGGGATCAGCGTCTTAAACGCCTTGTCACCAAAGTACGATTGAACCTCCTCAACAACCTGATTCGATAGAGAAGTACGCGAGTCATACATGGTCATAAGCACACCATAGGTGTCTAAGCCCTTGTTCAGACGTGATTTAACCATCTTCATTGACTCAAGCAGCTTCGTAACGCCCTCGAGTGCATAATACTCGCACTGGATCGGAATCAAAACGCTGTCTGCCGCGGTCAAGGCGTTGATAGTAAGCAGGCCGAGCGAAGGGGGACAGTCAATGAAAATAAAATCGAACTCGTCCTGAATCGGCTCAAGCAAATCTTTGAGGCGGGTTTCACGAGCGATTGCGCTTACGAGCTCAATTTCCGCGCCTGCAAGCTGAATTGTAGCCGGAATTACGAATACCTTTTTGCAATTTGTATCAAGAACAAGCGATTCTGCCGGCACATCATTCAACAATGCATCATAGATGCAGTGATCAAGGTCTTCTTTTTCAATTCCGAATCCACTGGTGCTGTTTCCCTGCGGATCAAAATCGACAATCAGTGTCTTACGACCCTGCTCGCCCAGTGCCGCCGCAAGGTTTACAGCCGTCGTTGACTTACCAACGCCGCCTTTTTGATTGATAATTGCAATGATACGCGTGTCTTTTGCGCTCTTAGAACGCTTAACGTCGCGAAATCCCA
>CABUGI010000055.1 GCA_902491055.1 uncultured Collinsella sp.
TCGAGGTTTGCACCGTCAGCGAACACCTTGATTGCCATCTGCCTGATTCCTTTCGCTTGCATAAGGCCGGTAAACTGCTAAACACTTTACCTACGTTTATCAAAGCGTGAGCTGCGGTTTTTTATCTTCTCGGCGAACGGTATAAACACCTCAGTGTTTGGATTGATAAATCGATTGAGCATGCAAAAGCAAAGAGTCGCAGTTTGAGCAAACGTCAGAACGCGGGATTCATTAGATGAGGCCGAAATGCTGCATCGCCGTGACGGTGCCGTCGTGTGCGACATCGTCGGTCACGTAGTCGGCGACCGCCTTGACCTCGGGCATGGCGTTGCCCATGGCCACGGCCGTCTCGACAGCAGCGAGCATGCCCAGGTCGTTGCCGGAATCACCAAAGCCAAAGGTGCGCGCGTTGCCGGTGCGACCCAGGTATTCCAGCGCTCGCGCCACTCCCACGCCCTTGTCAATGCCCTTGGGGCTCAGCTCGCGATTCTGACCACCGGTGTTGCACAGCTCAAACTCGCGATCGATAAAGCCATCATCGTTGGCTACGCGAGCCAGGTCACTCGCGACGATGCCTACCTTGCCCACGCGCAGACGGCCGTCGACGCGCATTTCCTCGGTGCTGTGCACCACAGAAGTGCCGATCAGAGACGACTGCTCAACACCCGCGGGTTCCAGGGCAAAAGTAGCCACGTTGGTCTCGAAAAAGGCCTCAATCCCTGCCGCGGCCATACGGCGCGCAAGCTCCTCGATAACGTCCTCGTCAAAGCAGTCCTCATGCACCACGCGGCCCTCGACCTCGAGCGTCGCTCCCGCCATGGCAACGACACCCGCCGGGTTCAGCGCGCGCAGGCCATCGGCAATCAGCCACAAGGGACGACCCGTGCAGATAAATGCCTGGTGTCCCGCGTCGCGCAGACGATGAAACGCCTCGACGACCGCCTGCGAGGGGTGAACCGCCGAAAAGTCCTTGTCGGTCATGTTGTCGGGATCGAACGACGTCAGCGTGCCGTCCACGTCAAAAAAGAGCACGGCAGAATCGGGGCACGCATCAATCATATGGGTTCCTTTCGGGGGCGAGAGTAAACGAAGTATCCATCATATAATGGAGCGACGCAACCAGAGAGGTCACCCATGGAATTTTACGCAAGCTGCCCCGAGGGCTTTGAGTCCGCACTCGCCGATGAGCTTAAACGCCTCGGGCTTTCGCATGTTCGCCGGCTGAAGGGCCGCGCTACATTTGAGGGCGAGCTCGAAGAAGGCTACCGCGCCTGCCTGTGGTCACGCCTGGCGAGCCGTGTGTTCGTGGTACTCGGGCGCTTTGAGGCGCAGGATGCCGATGAACTGTACGACAGCGTTTACGACATCGCCTGGGAGACCATCATCCGCCCCGGTGCCACCATCGCCATCACCGCCCGCGGCGTGACCGAGCAGCTGCGCAACACGCACTTCTCGGCCCTGCGCGCCAAGGACGCATTGTGCGACCGCTTGGCCGAAACCACGGGCCGTCGCGCCGATGTCGACGCCGCCGATCCCGATGTTCACCTGCTGCTTTCGCTGCGTCAGCGCCGCGCGAGCATCAGCCTGGACCTTTCGGGCGACCCGCTGTTCAAGCGCCTACCGCCCGCGGCGACCCGTGCCGGCGAGGGCGCGCACGTGTTGCGCCCCGACTACGCCGCCCTGGTGTTGGCGCAGGTCGGCTGGACCGCACTGTGCGAGCGCGAGTTAACGGCTGACGATTACGAGAATGAAGCCCTTCCCACGCTAATCGATGCCTCGTGCGCCGGCGGCGGCCTGTTGCTGGAAGCCGTGAACATTCTGACCGACCGCGCCCCGGGCGCCGCACGCGAGCGCTGGGGCTTTGAGGGCTGGCAGCTGCACGACGCCGCCCTGTGGGAGCAGCTGCTTGCCGAGGCGCGCTCGTGCGAGGCGGCAGCGCGCGAGCGGCAGGCGCGCATCGTGGCCGTAGACATCGACCCCGCCGCCCGCAAGACTGCCGAGCGCATGGTCAAGTGCGCCGGCTACAAGCGTTTTGTCGACTTTTGCGCCGCCAAGCCCGCCACCGTGCTGGACCATGCGGGCGCCGTCGCCGGTGCCGCCGTGGTCGCAGACACCACCGAGACCCCGCTTTCGCTCATGCACGACGCCATGACGCTGGTCGGTGAGCTGCGCCACGCGCCCGAGCTCGCTTCGGCACCGGTCGCCGCGCTCACCCGCGATGGCCTTATGGCCCGCGCGCTCCATGCCGAGCCCGCGCGCTCCATCGCCGTCATGCCCAATAACGAGGAGGCGGCTCTTGAGGTTTGGCCCTCGCTCGACCACGCCGCCGCAGCTTTTGAGGCTGCGACCAGTGCGGATGCCGAGGAGCAGACCGCAGACGCTCAAGACGAAACCGCCGACACCCCCACGTCCGAACCTGCTGCCACGCTCGACCTGGGCGACGGCAAGCCGCTGCCCGTGCTCATCCCCGAGTCGGAGCAGTTCGCCAACCGCCTGCGCAAGAATGCCCGTCTGCGTCGCAAGTGGGCAAAGCGCGAGGGCGTGAGCTGCTACCGCGTCTACGATGCCGACCTGCCCGACTACTCCGCCGCCATTGACCTGTACGAGGGCTGCCCGCAGACGCCGGGCCGCTGGCTCGTCATCGCCGAGTACGCCGCGCCTAAGACCATCGATCCCGCGCTAGCCCAGGCCCGCATGCTCGACATCTTGGCCATCGCGCCGCGCATCCTGGATGTTCCGGCCGAGCATGTGCACGCCAAGGCCCGCATGCGCTCGCGTGGCGGCTCGCAGTACGGCAAGCAGGGCGCCGGCAAGGGCGGATCGGGCGAGCGCGCCAACATCGCTCGCCGTCGCCTGCCGCTCATCGAAGAGGGTGGACTCACCTTTGCCGTCAACTTTGACGATTATCTGGATGTGGGCATCTTCCTGGATCACCGCGTCACCCGCAACCTGGTGCGCGAGCACGCCAAGCAGGCGCGCCGCTTCCTCAACCTGTTTGCCTACACCGGCACTGCCACCTGCTACGCGGCCGATGGCGGCGTCGAGGAGACCGTGACGGTCGACCTTTCCAACACCTATCTGGACTGGGCCGAGCGCAACATGCGCCAAAACGGCTTTGTGGGGCCGCAGCATCACTTTGTGCGCGACGACGTGCTCGCCTGGATTCGTGACCAGCGCCAGACGCGCAACCGCTGGGACTTGATCTTTGTCGACCCGCCCACGTTCTCGAACTCGTCCAAGATGGGCCGTCGCACTTGGGATGTCCAGCGCGACCATGTCGAGCTTTTGGCCGGCATATCTCGCCTGCTTGCACAGGGCGGACATGCCATCTTTAGCTGCAACCTGCGCGGCTTCCGCCCCGAGACACGCAAGCTCGCCCGCGCGGGCGTGGTGTTGGAGGACATTACGGCGCAGACCATCCCCGAGGATTTCGCGCGCAACCAGAAGGTGCACCACTGCTATATCGTGCGCCGCCTGCCCATTGAGGACGCCATGGCCGAGGTCGGCTTTAGCGCCGAGGAGATTGCCGAGCGCGTCGAGGAGCTACGCAACCCCGAGGCCCGCAAGCCTCGCGCGGCAGTGCCCGCGCACGCGCAGGCCGGCAACGGCAAGTCCAACTTTGCCGGCAAGCCCTCCCCCGCAGGCAAGTCCAAAAAGAAGAAGTTCTACGCCAGCAAGCCCAAGGGCAAATAACAAAGTTGCGGTGGAATATGGACTGCTTTGCCTGGAATTAGGCAAATTTAGACCGTATTTCACCGCAACTCATAGTGGGATGGCGGATGCCGACCTATCCCTGGATGACCAATCGGTAACCGATACCCACGTGTGTTTGGATATAGCGCGGATGCGCGGGGTCGGATTCGATCTTCTTGCGCAGCGTGCCCATAAAGACGCGCAGGCTCGCCAGGTCACTCTTGGTTGCCGTGCCCCAAATCTCGTGCAGGATAGACTGGTGCGTCAGCACCTTGTCGGCGTTATGCGCCAGCAGGCATAGCAGTTTGTACTCGATCGGCGTCAGATGCAGCTCCTCGCCATCCATCGTGGCGATGCCGGCATCAAAATCGATATGCAGCTCACCGGTATCGAACGAGCCCTCGGAGGCAACGCCGCCCGTTTGCGCATACGAGAGGCGCCTAAGCGTCGTGCGAATGCGCGCGAGCAACTCCTCGACCGAAAACGGCTTGGTCAGGTAATCGTCGGCGCCGGCATCGAGTGCGCGAATCTTGTCCGCATCCTCACTGCGCGCCGAGACCACGATGATCGGCATGCCCGACCATGCGCGCACCGATTCCACCACCTTGACGCCGTCCATATCGGGCAGACCAAGATCGAGCAGCACAATGCTCGGTGCCTGCGATGAGGCAGCGGCAATGGCGGCATGGGCGGTCTCCACGGCCATATGACGCAAGCCGTGCGCCTCGAGCGCGGCAACGATTAAGTTGCGAACGGCGGGGGCGTCCTCAACGACCAAGATGAGCGGTTTTACGGCAGAGTTCGGCACAGCGCTACTCCTTATCAAACGAAACGTCGGCGACGGGAAGCTCAATCGTAAAGACCGAGCCGTGCGGGTCCGCCGCGGCAACCTCTATGCTACCGCCATGCGCCAGTGCAATGGAGCGGCAGAGCGAAAGACCCAAGCCCACGCTGCGGTGGCTGTCGGCCAAACCGTGGTTGGCGGTATAGAACGACTCAAAGATCCGCTCGCGGTCCTCGGGCGCAATGCCCGGGCCGTCATCGGCCACCGAGCACGCCACGCGTCCATCGTCGACGCCAATCGAAATCACGATATGCGAGCCTGCGGGCGTATAGGTGATGGCGTTGTTCACCAGATTGACCACCAGCTGCACCATCAGGCGCGCATCGACGTTGACGAGCGCCGGCTCATCGCACGCCACCACCTTAAGGTCGTGCTCGCGCACGGCAGGGTTCACGTGGCGCAGCGCCTCCTCCACGATATCGTCCATGAGCTCGAGCGTGGTCGACAGGCGCATACCGCCGCCCTCGAGCTTGGTGATGGCGAGCAGGTTCTCGACGGTGGCGTTGAGCCATTGCGCATCCGAGCGAATGGACAAGAGCAGGCCGCGGCGCGTTTGGGCGTCGAGCACGGCGGTGCCGGTCGAGCCCTGGTCGAGCAGCACATCGGCATTACCCGAAATACTGGTGAGCGGCGTGCGCAGGTCATGCGAGATGGAGCGCAGCAGGTTGGCGCGCAGCTGCTCATTTTTGGCAAGCACCGCCGCCTCCTCGCGGGCCTCCATGGCGCGGGCGCGATCGAGCGCCAGCTCGCCTTCGCTCACGATAGCATCGGCAAGTGTCCGCTCCTCGTGCGTCAGCACGTCGGGCTCGGCAACGATAGCCAGCACGCCCACCACCGAGGCGGGGTCGCCCGAGCGCGCGAAGCCGTCGCCTGTGCGAACCGTCAGGTAGATGCCATAAAACGCCGAGCCGCCGAACGTAGCATCGAGCGGCGTTCCCACATAGGCGGACGCCGAGAGCCGCGGCGGCATCTGCGGCGCCGGCTCGTGCACCGGCGCGGCATCGCCCACGGCCGTGTATGTCGCACGCGGCAGCAGGTCATCGCCCTCGGCGTCGGCGCTGTACCACACGACCGGACAGCCCGAAAGACGCGCCAGCTGCGTGGCCACGGCGTGAACGATCTGCTGCTCGTCGGCGCAGCGCTGCAGCATGCGGTTGGTCTCGAGCACCATATGCGTGCGACGGTCGCTGGCGGCAGCCTGCGCCAAGGCCCGGCGCAGGGCTAACGCAATCGAGCTCGATACAAGCGAGACCACAAACATGATGAAGAACATGCCGGGATAGCCGCGGTCGATAAGCGACAGCGAGTAGCGCGGGTCGACAAACAAGAAGTTGTAGAGCGCCACGGCGGCAGCCGAGCTCAGCAAGCAATACAGGCGACTCCAGGTAAAGAATGCGCACAGCTGCACGGCGAACACATAGACGATCATGATGCTCGGCGCGAGACCCGGATGGTCGAGCAGCGCGCCCACAATCGTCGCCGCGACCAACAGCCCCACCGACACGCAGGCGTCATACAGAGGAGTGCGGCGCGTCAGCGTTGTGCGCCGCCACCAAAAGCTATCGGCAATATCGCCGTCCGTACGGACGTCCATCAGCGCCCCGCCCCTCTCTCAAAAACAAAAACCACCACAAAGGGGACAGGCACCTTTGTGGTGGTTTCCCTTGTGGTGGTTCCAAGTGTATAGCCTTTGCAACCTGCGGTCGCTAGACAAACAGCACGTGCGCGAGCAGGGCACACACGCACACCGCTCCAAATACCAGTGCCACGATCGAAATTACGCGGTCGGCCATGTCCATGTTGGCACGATTCGTCAAAAACCGATCTTCGGCGGCGTCGACGCGCGCCTCACGCACCATTTCGACCACCGCCTCACGGCCATCAAGCATCTTTGCATCCATGTTTGCCTCCCCGGTCTCAATCTTGTCCATCGAAAACCAACTCCGTGCAACCCGCCGACGTCTACGGCCGCTCGTTGGGAGCCAGGCGCTGCATCTTGTTCACGGCCTTGAACTTGGTGAACAGCGGCACGTACTCAAAGCTCACGTTGGAGTTCTCCAGACCGTACCAACGCGCGGGCGTGCCGGCGGCGCGGCGAATGATGTACTTGAGCGTGATGGCCGTACGCTCGCTAGGCTCCACATCGCTTTCGGGCGCCAGAAGCTTACGGATCAGGACGAACTTGAACGTGCCGATGTTACCCGGATCCTTGTAGACCGAGTAGTCATGCGTCTGCGGCGGCAGCTCGCCGGTGGCAGCCAGGTCCTGAACAACCTGACGCAGATAGGCATTGACGCGCTGGTTGATCTTGTAGCCCAAGTACAGATGCACGCGGAACACGTAGTCGGTGCCGAACGTCTCGACCGAATAGGCAAAGGTATGCGGCTCGTCCATGGTCTCGACATTCACAAACCACCAGGCGTGAGCACGCTTGGGATGCTTGTCCAAAATCGAATAGACGATATCGCGGTCGATGTAGTCGGTATGGGTGTCCTTGGTCAGGTACACGACGTTGTCGCTCATGCGCTCATAGCGATCGTCGTCGCGCAGGCGCTTGAGCTGCGGCAGGTAGCTGCGCAGCGGCAGCAGCGTAAACTGGCGCTGCTCGACCGCCGTGCCGTTGTACCAGCACACCATAATGCCCATGATGAGTGCAGCCATGAGGATGGTGAAGTAGCCGCCGTGGAAGAACTTGGTGAGCGAGCTCACGAAGAAGAAGCCTTCGAGCAAAAGGAAGAAGGCCGCGAAGATCCACGGAGCAACCTTGAGCTTGCGCTCCTCGTGCAGGTAGAAGAAGAGCAGCAGCGTGGTGCACATCATAGTCAGCGTAATGGCAAGGCCGTAGGCGGCTTCCATATGCGCCGAGTTCTGGAACAGCAGCACCACGATGACGCAGCCGACAAGCATGACGTTGTTGACCATGGGGATGTAGAGCTGGCCCTTGGTCTCGGCAGGGTAGAAGACCTGCATGTGCGGCATGAGGTCCAGGCGGCTAGCCTCGGACACCAGCGAGAATGCGCCGGTGATGAGCGCCTGCGAGGCAATGATGGCCGCGACGGTGGAAAGGCCTACGGCAAACGGGCGCAGGCCCGGGGCGAGCATCTGGTAGAACGGGTTGAGATCGGCAATGCCCATGAGCTCGGGGTTGGCAGCGTTGTTCATAAGCCAAGCGCCCTGGCCCATATAGGAAAGCAGCAGGCAGCACTTAACGAACGGCCAGGTGGCGTAGATGTTGCCGCGGCCGACGTGGCCCATGTCGGAGTAGAGCGCCTCGGCACCGGTGGTGGCGAGGAAGCAGCTGCCCAGAATCATGATGCCCGCGTGGTTGTTGGGGCTCAGCAAAAAGGCGATGCCGCGCACCGGGTTGAGGCACAGCAGCACGGCGGGGTGCTGGAAGACAAAGAACAGACCCGTGCCGCCCAGGAACAGGAACCACAGCGTCATGATGGGGCCAAAGGCGTGACCGATCTTGGCCGTACCGATGCGCTGTACCAAGAAGAGCGCGATGATGATGGCAAGCGTAATGGCGACGACGCGGCCCTGATCATCGCCCAGCACGGCATGGACCGCCGGGATGGTGCGCAGGCCCTCGATGGCCGTGGTAACGGTAACGGCCGGCGTCAGGATGCCGTCGGCGAGCAGCGCGGCGCCACCCAGCATGGCGGGGATGATGAGCCATTTACCGCAGCGCTTAACCAAGCTGTACAGGGCAAAGATGCCGCCCTCACCATGGTTATCGGCGCGCAGCGAGATGAGCACATACTTGATAGTGGTCAGCAGCGTGACCGTCCACACGACAAGGGAGAGCGCGCCAAGCACGAACTCCTCCGTCACGCTCCCGATGCCGCCGTTGCCGGCAACGAGCGCCTTGGTTACATACATAGGGCTGGTGCCGATATCGCCGTACACCACGCCCAGCGTGACGAGCATCGCCGAGATGCTCACAGGAATCGCAGCGTGCGAGGCTGCCTCCTTGGCCTTTTGTTCCATAAGCCGGTTTCCTCCCAACTTTAACGTTCGAGGGGATTATAGGTAATCGGCCCATGTTTTAATGCACTGTTTTCCCAGCTAGATAAACATTTATACGGCCTTTAGGCCACCACGGCGATATGGAATGTGCCAAAGGGACTGTCCCTTTGGCACATCGCCGCATTCGTTACTTGCCGAGCCAGTTTTTGAACCACCACTCCATGGAACGGCTCATCTCGGCCATAAAGGGGCTCGTGTGCTTGCGGGTGTAGATATCCACCACGCGCTCGCCTACCTCGCGGGCATGCGGACGGAACATCGCGTCCATCTCGGCCACCTGCGCGTCCATGGTCGCAGCATCGGCGCGGCAGTAGCGCTCCTCGTGCACCAGGTTCACCACGGGATGCGCAATAGCCGGGCGCTCCTTACGGGGTGTGCCGATGATGAGCATCGACAGCGGCATGGTATAGGGCGGCAGATCGAGCAGCTCGGCCACTTCCTCGGCATTCTCGACGATGTCGCCGATATAGCAGCTCCCCAGGCCCAGGGCCTCGGCGGCAACCACGGCGTTTTGGGCGGCGATCACGGCGTCCTGGGCCGCGATGGCAAAGTCGCCCAAACCCGGCGCGCGGCGGGGCGCCTTGCCCGTACGCTCGACAAACTCGGGCTCAAAGCAGCCCACGTGCTCAAACAGATCGATCCACTTGGCATAATCGACCACAAATATTAGTGCCCAGGGCGCCTTGGCGATCATGGGCTGGTGGTCGCACAGGTCGGCCAGACGGTCCAGCGTAGCCTGCTCGCGAATGCTCACGATGGAATACATCATCATGGCGCCCGCCGATGGTGCGCGACTCGCCGCATGCAAGATCGCCGCCCGCTGCTCGTCGGTCACCGCCACGGGACGGTCATCGTCATCACGCGCGAAGGCACGCGTAGACGAACGGTGCTCCAACGTGTCCAGCACCGCGTTGCCCGTGGTCTCGACCGGATAACCGCACGTATCCACAACCGCAGCTCCGTCGCCGCCCATGTCCGCCTTGCAAACCTGCTCGCTCATCGCCCTACCCTCGCCATTTCTTTAAGAAGCCTTTACGTTTCCGTGTAATTCCCGTCCATTATCGCGCAGGTCGCCACTACATTGCGCCACACCACCACGCGTGCGCGTTAATATGGCTGGTTGTTGTGCGCAGCCACCAATTGCAGCGCATATCTTGGTAACAATCGGGTAAATCCCCGCTTTCGTAGGTTTTGCATTTGTGAGGAGTTTCAGCATGTTCGCTGCCGCCATCTCGCTCGTCGGTCTTGCGGCGACCGTCTACCTTGTCTTGCGCGAGGCCAAGGCCATTCGCGCACAGTCGGGCACTGTTGCCAAGGGCGCCATCGCCTGGAGCGTCGCCTTTGGCCTGTTCCAGCTCTTTTTGACCGTCTGGGGCGCCATTGGCCTCGTCGCCCAAAACGAGCCGCTCGCCTTTGTGATGCTCATCCTAACCAACGCCATCCTCACCGGATGCGCCTGGGCCAGCATCGCCCGCGACCGCATCGCCCCGCGCGTCTTTGCGTTCGCTGCTACCGATGCCCCCGCCCCCACCGGCAAGCTCGCCCGCCTGCGCGGCGCCTTTGTGGGCAAACCGCTCGTCGCCGCCGTCCTGTGCCTGCTGCTCGCCGGCGTCTTTGCACTGCTGGGCATGGAGGTCTCGTCCAACCATGACTTTACCTGGGTCTACCCCCTGTGCATCTTGCTCGAGTGGGCCATCATCACCGTGCTCATGACCGGCTTGTTCTTCCTATTCCAGCGCCACGGCGCAGCTCCCGCGGTCCTGGCCTTTGCCCTCTTTGTCCTGGGCATTGCCGAGTTCTTCGTCATCACGTTTAAATCCATGCCGATCCAGCCGGGCGACCTTTCGGCCATCTCCACCGCCGCCGCGGTCGCCGGCAACGGCTACACCTTCTCGATCTCGCTGTTCTGCGTGCTGTCCATGGGCTTTGCCGCCATCGCCATGCTGCTGTGCGAGTATGCCGGCCTGGTCGCGCCGCATCGCCAGAAGGGTGCCGCCAACGCCAAGCGCATGTTGCTCACCAACCTGCTCGTGGCGGTGCTGTGCCTGGGCGGCGCGACCGCGCATGTCACGCTCATCGACTACTACAACACCCTCGGCATCACCGTCTACACCTGGCGCCCGCTCGAGAGCTACTGGCGCGAGGGCTATCTGCCTGCCTTTATTAGTGCGGCACAGTCCATCAAGCCGCCCAAACCCGCCGACTACTCCGTCGACGATGCCAAGGCCACGCTCAAAAAGTACGCCAAGGCCTACGACAAGTCCGACGCCGCCAAGAGCGACGAGCGCACCGCCGCAAAGGAGCAGTTCGACAGCGAGAAGCCCACGGTCATCGCCATCATGAACGAGACCTTCTCGGACCTGTCGATCTACCAGAACATGCGCGCCGGCTACGAGGGCCCGCTGTACTTTAAGAACCTGTCCAACTGCCTCAGCCGCGGCAAGCTCTATGTAAGCGCCTACGGCGGCGGCACGGCCAATACCGAGTTTGAGTTTATGACCGGCAACTCCATGGCCAACCTGGGCTCGGGCGTGTACCCCTACACCATCTACAACATGGAGACGACCGGGAACCTGGCAGAGCAGTTCAAGTCGCTCGGCTATTCCACCACCGCCATGCACCCCAACCACGCCACCAACTGGAACCGCGAGAACGTGTACAAGGACTTTGGCTTTGACCAGTTCCTGTCCATCAACGACTTCCAGGGAGCCGACACCCTGCGCGGTATGGTGACCGACCAGGCTACCTACGACAAGATTCTTGAGCTGCTCGATCAGAACGCCGATCCGCAGTTTATCTTCGACGTGACCATGCAGAACCACTCGGGCTACGACACGGGCCTGCTGCCGGTCGACAAGCAGATGCACCTGAACATCGACACGACCGACCTGGACGCCAAGACCGTCGAGGACAGCACGCTCTCCGATGTCGACGAGTATGTCTCGTGCATCGAGCAGTCCGACCAGGCGCTGCGTTACTTCCTCAACGCCCTGAACAAACTCGACCGCAAGGTGGTCGTGGTGTTCTGGGGCGACCATCAACCGTTCTTCCCGTCCAAGTTCAATGACAAGTGGTTTACCGGCGAAGACGATGCTACGCATCAGGAGCGCCTGTGGCAGACCGACTACATCATCTGGGCCAACTACGACGTTGCCGGCTGCGACCAGACGAGCGAGACCGACGACCTGTCCACCAACTACCTGTCCACCCAGCTGATGCAGCTGATCGGCGCCCCGCTGACCGACTACCAGAAAGCGCACATGACGCTGCGTAAGTCGCTGCCCGCCATCAACTCGGTGGGCTACGAGGACGCCAGCCTGCGCTGGGCGCTCTCCTCCAACGTCACCGGTGACGACGCCGCTGCCGCAGCCGCAACCAAGGCGCGCGAGGATTACGCCAAGATGCAGTACTACGAGATGTTCCGCGACGGCAAGAACGTCTACACCGAGCACTTCCAGACCGAGGCCAACGAGACCGACCCCAACCTGGCGCCGGGTACGACCAAGATTAAGTAGCGGGTCACTCATAACTGGTTCGTCTGCCCGGCGGCGCGGAACGTAAGGTTCCCTGCTCGGACAGTCCTGCTCGCACGGAGAGCACATTAAGTGCTCTCCGGCTCGTGCGGAACTCGCGATGAACCTTACGTTCCGCGTCGCCGGGCAGACGCCTCGGTGTTGAAGCGCGGCTTGTCATGGGGACACCTGCTGAACATATATAAGTTGAAGGCCACGTCATGTGGCCTTTTTTGAATCCGGAAACCGTGTCCCAGAATTCACGTCCGGAATGGGATGCAGTTTCCGCTTGTGGCTCCGTTGGGAAACTGCATCCCACTCCGATCGCAAATTCCGGGTCGCAGTTTCCGCCAGAGCCCTCAACCGGAAACTGCATCCCACTCCAAAGGCGAATTCCGGGACACACTTTCCGAAACCCCATCCATCCGGAAAGCCCGTCCCATTCTGAATACATCCAGCGAACATATGCGAGCGTGTTGTCCAGAACGGTCTCGTCATCGGGGTGATGGAAAATGTCACCCCAAACGCTTGCCACGGTTGCGCCTATGAGTGTCAAGAAAAAAGCCTCGAGAATTTCGAGGCTTTCACATTTGTATTGTTTTGCACGA
>CABUGI010000056.1 GCA_902491055.1 uncultured Collinsella sp.
ATCTTCACTCCGGTTGCTTCGCAAAGTCGTTCAGATAGAGCCTGGCCCGCCCGCGAAGCGCCCTGCGACCTACCGGATATTGCCATGACGTACGTTGGCTGAAATAATAAAGCAATGCCTGCCGTCCTTGACGGAGCGGCGGGCACGTTTGCTTAGTTGTCGCTGGGACTACTTAGCCTTGCTGCGACGATGGAAGAAAGCGCCGATCGCGGCGATGATGGCGCCAAGACCACCGACGGCCGCGACGGTCGCCGCCGTCTGGTCGCCGGTATTGGGGATCGCCGAACCGCTCTTCTTGCTGCCCTGGGCCTTGTCGCCTGCGGGCTTGCCCGCCTGGTTGCCGCCGTTTGAGCCATTGCCGGAACCCTGGTTGCCGGAATCGGCAACCTTGAGGCTCTCAATGGCCAGCTTGAGCTGGTCATAGGCCGCCTGGAGCTGGATGTCGGAAGCATTCTCATCACCCAAGACGTCCTCGGCGTAGGTAATGGCATCCGTCAGGGCCTTGACAGACTCGTCCGTCTTGCCCCTGGTGTCAGTCTCCTTCGCCTGCTTGACCAAGGCCTTGAGCTGCTTCTTGGTCGGGTTCTCGACCGGGGTCACCGGAGTCTTCTCAAGCGCGTCGCGAGCACTCTCGAGTGCCTTGAGTGCCTGGTCGACCTCGTCCTGCGTGGCGTTCTCGTCGTTCAGGA
Organism: uncultured Collinsella sp.; assembly: GCA_902491055.1. GTDB lineage: Bacteria > Actinomycetota > Coriobacteriia > Coriobacteriales > Coriobacteriaceae > Collinsella. The sequence continues at coordinate 690 of CABUGI010000056.1, forward strand.
TGGCGCGGGCGCTCGCCAAGGCGTTCTGGAACGCGGTCCAGGAAGCCTCGGTGTAGTCGCTGGCCTTAAGGTCGCCGGCTGCAACCTCGGCATCAACCTTTTCAATCGCGGCAGTGAGGTCGTCCTTCGCCACCGGATTGGGAACGGCCGTACCGTAGAACTTGAGCTCCGCCATGCTGCAGTAGGCGTCAACGCTGCCACCGCCGGCGTGGAGCACCTTGACGGTCACGTAGCGACCGCGCGCGGCACCAAAGCTCATCTGCTTCCAGTCGCCACGGTCGGTGAGCACGCGGCCGTCGTTGTCGAAGGTAAACGTACCCATCGACGTGGCGGTGCCCATCTCATAACCGTCGGCGGTGTCGGAAACCAGCACCTCGGCCTCAAAGATATCGCCGTTCGTGCCGCCGTCCTGGCGCGGCAGGAACGTGACGTCGGTGAGATCGTAGTCGCGGCCCAGGTCGACGGTCAGGTACTGGGGCATACCGGCCTTATAGGCCCAGTCGCTGTGCCAGAGCGTCTGCTCATCGCCGTCAAGAGCGTTGACGGCGTTGCTGCCCTCATAGTCGGCCTCGCTCGAGAAGCCGGTCACCTTGACGTTCTCGCGGTTCTCGGGCGTGTTGATGAGGCTCTTCTCATCGACGGGGCGCATCTTGAGGCCGTCGATTGCCTTCTCGATCTTGGCCGTGGCGTCTGCGACATCCTTCTTGCTATAGCTGCCCTGGCCGCCATCGAGGAGCTTCTGAGCCGCCTCGACCGCAGCGGTGAGGGCTGCATAGGAATCCTTGGTGTAGACGGACTCGCTGTAGCCCGCGGCCTTGGAAAGCGCTGCCATGAGCGCAGAGGTGTCGACACCAGCCTTAACCTCGACCTCATAGGATGCGGTCTTGGAGGGATCGAGCACCGACGCCACCGTGATCGTTGCCTTGCCGGCCTTGTTGGCGCGCAGGTAGTAGCTCACGCTATCGCCGGCCTGGACAGCGGAGACGCTCACCACAGAAGGATCGGAGCTCTCGACCGTCACATAGGGGTAGCCGGCGCTCTCGGGCGTGGCCTTGGCGTCGACGAGCGTCACATCGCCCTCGAAGAACTCGGTCTGGTTCTTGCCCAGTTCGACACCCTCGATGGCCTCGACACCCTGTGTGTAGTTGAAGTTGATCTCGCGCAGCGTGAGCATCTGGTCACCCGATGCCTCAAGCGGCGTGATCTCGACCTTGGTCGCCTTCTTGCCCTTGTTCTCGGCAGAGAGGCCAAAGGCGTAGCGAGCCTGATAGGAATCAAAGCTTCCGCCCGAGAACTCCTGGGTCGAGCCGTCCTCGAACGTCACGACGGACTTAATCTTCTGCACGGTGCCGTTGCCACCGTTGCGGTTAACGACCTCGACGCTATCGAGTTTCGACGGCGTCTTGAAGGCGAACGTCATCGTGGCGGGCAGCTTGACGTAGGTCGGCATCTTGCCGTCGATCCAGTTGGGCCCATAGTTCCACAGGAACTCGAAGTCGTTGCCGCCCTCATTGTTGTCGAACAGTCCGTCATAGCTCTTCTGCTGGATGAGCTTCTCGACGTTGGTGCCGTCGTCGGTGGGGAGCTCGTCGTTGGTCATCGTGATGTCAAAGGCGTCGCGGCCGTACTCGGACTTGGTGGGCTGCGGGACACCGGGCATCGTCACGGTGCCATCACTCACGAACTCGAGCGCGTCGCACGCCGGGCCGACGAGCCAAGACGTCGAGGGCAGCTCGACCTTGCCGGCCGTCTTAGCCTTGAGTTTAAAGCTCGCGACCACACCAGTACTGTTGAAGAGCTTGGCGTCGCCGCGGTTGGCGAAGGCCAGGTTGATGGTCTGGTGGCCATCCGTGAACTGCACTTTCTCGCGCGAGAGGTTCTCCATGCCCGCCGTCGACGCATCCTGCGCGATGCTCTCGGAGACATACTCGAACTGGTCGCTGTTGAAGTTGACGAGCGCACCGAGCGCGTTGATGTTCTCGGCGTCGGTGGCGTAGACGTCGACCGTGATCTCGTCGCCGGCCTCGACCTCCATCTTGCTCGGGATCACCGCGAGGGTGCCAGCAGCCTTGCCCTTTTGCTTGGTGCCGCCGTCGAGCGCCGCCATGGTGAAGGAGTAGTCGTACACGTCGTAGACGCCGTTGCCGTTGAGGTCGGCGAAGTGGGCGCGGATCTGGGAGTCGAACGTCGAGGTGTCGGGCTCGCGGTTCTCAAGACCCAGGTAATTCTTCATGTTGGAGTAGTCGCCGTCGGAGACCGTGGCCTTGTTGAGGTTGGAGCCCACAGCGAAGCCGTCCGTGCCGTCGGTCTTGTAGATGGCGATCTCGGAGGCGGAGAAGAAGTTGCCCACGGACGCGAGCGGCGTCATACGCACGTAGCGCGCGGCCACGGCGCCGTCGAACGCCACCGTCTTGCAAGCGGCGGAGTGCTCCCAGTCGACCTCCTGCGTCGTCCAATGCACGCCGTCGAGGCTCGTCTCGATGCGCATCTTGGTCACAGTGCCGTTACCGGCATCATCGCGCGGATAGTACTCGAGCTTGTCGAGCTTGTAAGCGCGACCGTAGTCAACGGTAAGCGCCTTGCCCAGATCGTTGCCACCGGAGTGGAAACCGCCGTCGCCCGACTGGAACTCATGGTCGAAGGCGAGTTCGGCCTTATGGCTACCGTAGAGCGAGCCCTCCCAAGTGATTTCCTCGGCCTCAGGCACGTTCCGCCACGGGTCGAGCGCAGAGTTCGCCTCAAGCACGTCGCTCCATGCGGAATAGCCATCGGCGTTGCGCGAACGAATCTGGTAGGTATGCTTGCTGTTGTAGGCAAGATCGGTATGCGTGAATTCTGCCGCATCGCCCACGGCGAACACAGTGCCGTCTACCTTAAGGTCGTAGGAGGTAGCACCATCGACCTTTCCCCAGGTGAGCTTAATGCTCGTGGGGGTCGTGGCGTCCTCGGGGGCAGCAAGGTTCGCGGGTGCGGAGAGGTTCTCGTTGAAGCGGTCGGCCGCGAGCGTGGCATCGGCGTTCACGAAATCGCCCAGTTCGAGCGTCTGCGCTGCCGTGGCGACATCGGTCTTCGCGAACTTGACGTAGACCTTGGGATTCGTGGTGATCTTGGTGTTGTTGAAGCTCTCGCCCTGCTCGGCCTCGGTGCTGCCTGCGTCGCTACCGTAGTGGTTGAGGTTGGGGGTCTCGTTGTAGAAGTAGACCGCCTGGCCGGCCTCGGGGGTCGCGGCGTCAAAGGCCTCCTGCGAGTCGACCTCAACCACGTTGAGCGCGGATCCGCCGTTCTTGGCGGAGACGCTCGTGGGCTTGGCGGAGACGTTGGCCACAAAGGTCGTGGTGCGGTTGGAGTCGTAGCCGCTGTAGCCGCCCTGCGATGCCTCGGCGGTAAAGGTCGCCGTGCCGCCCACCACGCTCGAATTATAGACGGTGCTCACATGCTCACCGTAGGAAATATTGTCGATTGTGCCGTAGGAATCGTCCTCGGTCGTGTTGTTCTCGATGGAGGAGCCGTCATCCTCGTACTGCGTAAAGCTGCCCTCACCCTCGGTGGCGAAGAACTCGACGATACGCTGGCTGCGATTGGTGCCCTTGGTGTTGGTCTCGGTCACAGCCTCGGGGTTGTTGTTCTCGGCGTACATCGGCACGATGGCGTTGCCCTTAACAAAGAGTGGCAGCTTCCAAAGCGGAGCCTCGTAGTTGTTGAGGACCTGACCGCCGCGGTACTGCTTGCCCGAGAAGTAGTCAATCCAGATGGTGGGATTCTCGTCGGTACCGTAGTTGGGCAGGTAGATACCGTTGCGGACATCGTTGCCGTTCTCATCTGCCCGGGTATCCTGATACACCGGTGCCACCAGGAAGTTCTCACCGAACATGTACTGGTACTGCGTCGAGGTGCTTGCGGCGTACTCGGAGTTGTCGGAAAGCAGCATGGCGCGGATCATGGGAAGGCCGGTATCGCCGTTGCCCGTGTCGATGTTGGCCGCCGAGGCCGCGCTCGTGTAGATATAGGGCATGAGTTGTGCTTTGAGCTTGAGATAGAAGCGCGAGATGCCCGTGTATGGATCGCCGTGCGTCATGGGCGACTTGCGGTAGGTGCCCCAACCGTCCATGTCAAGCATAGAGGGCGTGAATGTCTTCCACTGGTAGTCGCGAGCGGAGATGATGGGATCGCCACCAAAGATGCCGTCCATATCGGAGCCGATGTTGGGGTTGCCCGAGAGGCTCTGGCCGATATACGTGGGGATATGGAAGCGAATGTACTCCCAGTTACCGCCGTACTGGTCGCCGGTCCAGATGCCGCCAAAGCGCTGCGTGCCGGCCCAGCCGTCAAGCGTGATGATGTTGGGGCGCTTGTTGGCGCCGGTGGTCACGGTGTCATAGGCCGTCTTGATGCCGTTGAGGCCAAAGGAGTAGCCGGAGCCGACCCAAGCGACGTCGGTCTTGAGCGTGGTGATGCCACCAGTCTTAACCTCAGAATCGAAATCGCGCAGCAGATGCCACGGGGTCTCGGAGTTGCTATCGGGCTCGAGGTTCGACTGGGTCCAGAGACCGGTGCTCACGCCCTTGGAGTTGGCATACTCGGTGAACTTCTTAAGATTGTCGACGTTGGCGCGCACGGCGTTGAGGCGCTCGGCAGAACTCGTTCCGTCGGAGTTGACGCCGCCGGTCTTGTAGTAACCGTTCTGGCCGTAGCCAGCACCGTAACCGTCGTTCGGCAGGAACCAGCCGAGCGGCATGTCGTTGTCCTCGTAGTCATCGATAACCTGCCGGGCGGAGAACTGGCGGTCGAAATCGGTCGCCTTCATGTTCTCGGTATCAACCGTAGGGCCCTCACCGTTGAGCGTCTCGGCCGCAAGCGTGCCGTCGAGCTTGTAGCCCGTCGACATGCCGGACTCGTATTTAACGTCGCCCTTCTCACTCGAGGACTTGCTGCCCTTGGTCTCCCACTTCTTTTGACCCGAGGTCGTTGACCAGCCATCACGGTTATAGGCATTAAGATGACCCAGGTAGAAACCGTACTCGGGCAGCAGCACCGGATTGCCGGTCACCTTGTAGTAGTCCTGCAGCATCTCGGTTGCCACGTTCGAGGCGCCCTCGTTGGTCGCCACGAAGTAATAGGCATCAAACTCATTCTCGCTGTGCAAAGTCGTGACCGTCGATGAGTCCGTGGAACCGAAGTCGTAGGAACCCTCTGCAAACGTGTTTCGGAGCACGCCGTAGCCGTCGCTCGTCCAATAGAACGGGTTGGGCGAGGCAACGCCGCCATCGGTCCAGTTGTTAGTGTTGGAGATGGCGATGGTCTGGTTGGTGTGCAGGAAGCGGCCGTTCTGGGTGCCGCCGCCAAAGAAGTTCTCGGACTTCTCCTTGGCGAGCGTCTGGACGGTACCCTTCTTATCAAGGTCGAGGGGCGCAGACTCAGAAACCACGCCACGGTCGCCTGACTTGATACTCATCTTGCCAGTCGCCTTGTCCAGGATCACGGTCGCCTTTCCGCCGGTGATCTCGATAGTGTCGCCCTTGTCGGCAACCGTCGCACTCGGCTTGCTGTAGGTGTCCGAGGTATCGGGCTGAGCCTGGATCTTAGCCGTGTGGGACTTACTGCGCGGCGTGGCGTACTCGGAAAACTCACCCTTGGGGTCGACGTTATAACGGAAAATACCGTCCTCGAGGAACGTAATACGGCCCTTGATGCCGTCAGCGAAATCGATGTCGACGACGTTCGAGGCAGACTGAGACACGGTCGCTGAGTCGACACCCTTGAGTGGCGTGGCAATCGCCTGCTGGGGATTGGCAAACACAAGCGTCGCTGCAGTGGCAACGAGGACCGCGCTTCCCTTCACCCACCGTTTCGTAAAAATGGAATTCCTACACACCTGGACTCCTTCCCTCCGACATGCGGAAGTGTCGCGGACGCACGCCCTGCAGTATGGCGCACGCATCAAACGGGAGGGGTGTTCGGTACATTCCGTGCAGTGGGCCCACCCGTTACCAAGTGGTCAACTGGTAGTAACCAGATATCAACCTATTAGGTTGAATCAGCATACAGGAGCAGTTGCGCAACCAAGTTCGGAATTCTCCCAGTGGTATTAAAATGAGCGTCAATGGCAAAGTGGGCTTAATAAGCCACACCAATTGGTTCTTCTCCCAAATATCAATTAAGCAAAAATGTACTGTTTATCTGGTATTACACAGACCATACCTTTCCCTCGGGAACTGGACTTCGCGAAGTTTCCCGAAGAAAAGGCTCAGCCGCCACCCTGCGACCTACCGGGGATTGCTATGACATACGTTGGCTGATTTGGTTTGAATAGAAAGGTTGACAGAGGGTGGTGGGCAGTTAGTTCAGATTTGTATTTTTCGCAGTGGCTTTTGCTTAATCATCTCGGTTTTTGAGTCACTGGGACCCAGCGATAAGCCTTTTCCGCCCTTGAGTAAGCATATCTGCCTCATTAGGAAAGCGAAAACAGTTCAATTGAGCCTAAATTAACCGACTTCTGCTCTTTGAGAAATACAAATCTGAACTAACTGTCCAAAGACATATCTCTCCCTTGGTAAAAGGCCTTCATATGATTGCAATTCACCTGAAGGCCCCATACAAATTGTGGGCTCTGTCGTCCGAATGAACGACAGAGCCCACACTCATTTTCTGTTCAGCCCCAATCATCGCGCAAAGCCCCTTCGGCAGCACACGGTGCAATTGAGTCACCGTAGGCCGGGGCGGGAGGGGCCGAGTTTCCTCCTGAACGACTCTGCTTGCAGCCGGAGCGAAAGGGGGAAATCTCGGCCCCTCCCGCCCCGGCCGGACAGGTCAACTACACCGTGTGCTGCGGCAGGTCCTGCAGGGCGATGACGTCCATGCCCATGTCGTTGGCGCTGCCGTGACCCTGCTGGTCCTCGCGCACCGCCTCGATGGCGCTCACGTAGGTGTTGGCGGCAGACATCGCCGTCACGCAGGTCACGCCGCGACGCACGGCCTCGGTACGTAGCATGTAGCCATCGCCACGCGAGCCCGGACCGTACGGCGTGTTGATGATTACCGCAATCTTGCCATCGGCGATGAGGTCGCCGATGTTGGGACGCTCGCCGTCGTGCGGGCCGCTGATCTTCTCCACGACTTCGCACGTCACGTTGCCGCCGCGCAGCACGCGCGCCGTACCCTCGGTGGAGCAGATGTCAAAGCCCAGGTAGCGCAGGATGCGGGCGACCGAAAGGATATGGCGCTTGTCGCGGTCGCACACGCTGATGAACACCTTGCCGCAGCTCGGATCGGGCAGCTTGTAGTCGATCGCCAGCTGCGTCTTGGCATATGCCTCGGGATAGCTCTTGGCGATACCCATGACCTCGCCCGTCGACTTCATCTCGGGCCCCAGGATAACGTCAGCGCCCGGGAAACGACCCCAGGGCATAACGGCTTCCTTCATGCAGAACCAGTCCAGCTGGCGCTCATCGCTCGGCAGGCCCAGGCTCGCGATGGAATCGCCTGCCATGATACGCGCCGCGCACTTGGCCAGCGGCACGCCGGTGGCCTTGGAGATAAACGGCACGGTGCGGCTCGCGCGCGGGTTTGCCTCGATCACGTAGACGGTCTCGCCCTTGATGGCATACTGCACATTGACCAGGCCGCGTACGCCCAGCGCCATCGCGATACGGCGCGTGGTCTCGCGAAGCTTTGCCTGCAGGCTCTCGCTAAAGCTGAACGGCGGGATGCAGGTCGCAGAGTCGCCGGAGTGAATACCGGCCTCCTCGATATGCTCCAGAATGCCGCCGATGTAGACCTCTTCGCCATCGCACAGGGCGTCGACATCGGACTCAATCGCACCCTCCAAGAAGCGGTCCAGATACACCGGGTAGTCGGGGCTAATGCGCGCGGCCTCGGCCATGTAATCGCGCAGATGCTCGGCATCGTAGGCGATCATCATGCCGCGGCCGCCCAGCACGTAGCTCGGACGCACCAGCAGCGGGTAGCCAATGTGCGCGGCCACGGCCTCGGCCTCCTCAAACGAGGTTGCCTGGCCCGCCGGCGGGTACATGATGCCCAGCTTGTCGAGCAGGGCGGCAAAGCGCTCGCGGTCCTCGGCAAAGTCGATGGCATCGGGCTTGGTGCCCATAATGTTCACGCCGCTCTCCTCGAGCATGCGCGCCAGCTTAAGCGGAGTCTGGCCGCCGAGCGTCACCACGACGCCGTCGGGTCGCTCAACATCGATGACATCCATGACGTCCTCGTAGGTGAGCGGCTCAAAGTACAAGCGGTCGGACGTGTCGTAGTCGGTCGAAACAGTCTCGGGATTGCAGTTGACCATGATGGTCTCGAAGCCGCGGGCAGCCAGCGCGTAGCTCGCGTGCACGCAGCAGTAATCGAACTCGATACCCTGGCCAATGCGGTTGGGACCGGCGCCCAGAATCATGGCCTTGGGCTTGTCCGCCGGCGTGGTCTCGTCGGGGGCAACGCACTTCTTGGCATCCGGGCTCGTGCGGTAGATGTTCTCGTACGTCTTGTAGTGGTACTCCGTGGCGCTCGAGAACTCCGCAGCGCAGGTATCGACCGTCTTCATGCTGGGAACCACGCCCAGACCCTTGCGATAGGCGCGCACAAAGCGCTCGTCCGAGCCGGTCAGCGCGGCGATCTCGGCGTCACTCGTGCCGTACTGCTTGAGCAGGCGCATCGCGTCGGCGTCGATATCCTCCACACGCAGGCCGCGGATGCTCTCCTGGACCTGCACCATGTCGTTGATACGGTTGAGGTACCACGGATCAATGCCGCAGATGGCATGGATGCGGGCGATATCCCAGCCACGGCGCAGGGCCTCGACCACAAAGAAGATGCGGTGCTCGGTCGGGGTGCCCACGGCCTGGGTGAGTTCATCGTCGCTCAGTTTATCGGCACCCTCCTTGCCACCGGCGCAAATGCCCTGGTGTCCGTCCTCCAGCGAGCGCATGGCCTTGCCAAAGGCCTCCTCAAAGGTGCGGCCGATCGCCATGATCTCGCCCACGGCCTTCATACGCGTGGTGAGCGTGGGGTCGGTACCCTTGAACTTCTCGAAGGCAAAGCGCGGCACCTTGACCACACAGTAGTCGATTGTGGGCTCAAAGCAGGCGGGCGTTGCCTTAGTGATGTCGTTGACGATCTCGTCGAGCGTGTAGCCCACAGCCAGGCGCGCGGCGGCCTTAGCGATAGGGAAACCCGTGGCCTTGGAGGCCAGCGCGGACGAACGGCTCACGCGCGGGTTCATCTCGATGACGATCAAGCGACCGGTGTTGGGGTTCACGGCAAACTGCACGTTGGAGCCACCGGTCTCGACGCCGATCTTCTCCAGAATGGCGAGCGAGGCCACGCGCATGCGCTGATACTCCAGGTCGGAGAGGGTCTGCGCCGGCGCCACGGTGATGGAGTCGCCGGTATGCACACCCATGGGGTCGAGGTTCTCGATGGAGCACACGATGATGCCGTTACCGGCGTGGTCACGCATGACCTCCATCTCGTACTCTTTCCAGCCCTCGATGGATTCCTCGACCAGCACCTCGTGGGCGGGCGAGAGCTCCAGGCCCTGGCTCACGATGGAGACGAGCTCCTCGTGGGTGTGCGCGATGCCACCACCGGCGCCGCCGAGGGTAAAGCTCGGACGCAGCACGCAGGGATATCCCACGCGCTCGGCGATGGCCTCGGCGTCTGCCACGCTGTAGGCATAGCCTGAGCGCGCGACCTCCAGGCCGATCTCGGCCATGGCTTCGTTAAAGAGCTTGCGATCCTCACCGCGCTCGATGGCGGCAAGGTCGCAGCCGATCATCTCGACGCCGTACTTGTCGAGCGTGCCGTCTTTCGCCAGCTCGACGGCGGCGTTCAGACCGGTCTGGCCGCCCAGCGTGGGCAGCAGCGCGTCCGGGCGCTCTTTCTTGATCACGCGCTCGATAAACTCGGCGGTGATGGGCTCAACATAGGTGCGGTCGGCCAAGCCCGGATCGGTCATGATGGTCGCCGGGTTGGAGTTGACCAGGATGACCTCAAAGCCATCCTCCTTGAGCACCTTGCAGGCCTGGGCGCCGGAGTAGTCGAACTCGCAGGCCTGGCCGATAACGATGGGGCCCGAACCAATGACGAGGATACGCTTGATGTCAGTACGTTTCGGCATGTTAGTTCTCCTCGGTCTCAGCGGTCTCGGACTCAGCAAAGTTCCAGCCAGCCAGGCGATCCTTCGCGGTGTCGATGTCCAGGTAGTTCTCCTCGCCGTCCATGAGTCGCGTAAAGGCGGTAAAGAGATAGTGGGCATCGGTGGGACCAGGCGAGGCCTCGGGGTGGTACTGGACCGAGAAGCACGGTGCGTCGAGCAGCTGGATGCCCTCAGCGGTACCGTCGTTGAGGTTCACGTGCGTCAGGCGAATGCGACCAAAGCGCTCGTTCATCACGACCGGCGCGATTCCGCGGCGCACCCAGACGCGCAGATCTCCATCGGCCGCATGCTCGGTCTCGCCGCCGGAAAGCTCGGGAACAAGCTTGCCCAAGCTGGGGAACAGCAGGCCAAAGCCATGGTTTTGCGCGGTGATCTCCACGCGACGGCTCACCAGGTTCATGACCGGCTGGTTGCCACCGCGGTGACCGAACTTAAGCTTTTCCATCTGGGCGCCGCAGGCCAGGCTGATCATCTGGTGACCGAGACAGATGCCAAAGACCGGTACCTTGCCGATCAGCTGCTGCACCTGCTCGTAGGTCTCCACCACGGCGTCGGGGTCGCCGGGGCCATTGGACAAAAAGACGCCGTCGGGATTCATGTCGAGCACCTCACTCGCGGGCGTATCCCACGGCACGACGGTAAGATCGCAGCCGGCGCGCACCAGGCCCTCCAGAATGCCGCGCTTCACACCGCAGTCGTAGGCGACCACTTTGTGACGGGCAGGAGCGGCAGCCGAAAGCGCAAAGTCATGCGTGGCAGGCAGGTCGGCGGCCACAAACTCGTGAGGCGCGGGGCAGCTTACGGTCTTGACCAGGTTCTCGCCTACCAGCGTGGGCGCTGCGGCCAGACGCTCGGCAAGCTCGTCGACGTCGAAGATCTCGGTCGAGATAATGCCCATCTTGGAACCATTGTCGCGCAGATGGCGCACCAGAGCGCGGGTGTCGACGCCCTCGATAGCGACGATGCCGTGAGCGCGCAGGTACTCCGGCACGCTAACGGCCGAGCGCCAGTTAGAAGGCGTGGCGCACATGTTGCGAACGATCATGCCGCGCATGGCCGGAGCGCTCGCAGGGCGCACGGCGTCGCCGGGGAAGGCCGACTGGACGTCGGTCTCGTCGATACCGTAGTTGCCGATCTGCGGATAGGTCATGGTTACGATTTGGCCGGCATAACTCGGGTCGGTCATGACCTCAAAGTAGCCCTCGAGCGAGGTGTTGAAGCAGACTTCGCCGGTCGCGGTGCCCTCGGCGCCGCATGCACGTCCATAAAAAATGGTCCCATCCTCAAGATACAGGATGCAGGGACCGCAGGTGCCCTTGCTGGTTTTGGCCAGCATACGCTGGCAAAGCTCGCTGGGCGCGAAGGTGCGGGCGGCAGCGCCCGCGGTATGGTTGTTCGCCATAATTCTCCTTCCCGGTCTCACAGGACCGGCTTAAAGGTGTGTAGTTAGGCCTCGCGGTATTGTAACCGCAAGTATGCCTCATGGCGTTAATTTCATCGAAATGTTTACGAAATGATAATTATGACTTTCTATGCATAATGATTTTTCTGGGACGGGGATTAAAAAAGGCTCTGTTAGACCAGGATTGACATATATGTGTCCTCACGGTGCCATATCGTTGA
>CABUGI010000057.1 GCA_902491055.1 uncultured Collinsella sp.
CGTAGCGGGTGGTTTAAAGCTGGCCGCTGCGCGGCCAGCGGACTAAAGTCTTGAAACAAAAACCACCACAAAGGTACCTTTGTGGTGGTTTTGCTCGTTAAAAGCGAGATATCGCTACTTGGACAGCTCGTCGGCGAGGACCTCGATCTGAGCGCGCGAGGCGTCGTTGAGCGAGCCCAGCACGGTCACCTTGTTCTGCGCCAGGGTGATGTCCTTCATGCCCTCGAGCTCCTTGGCCATAACCTTGGCAGCGGTGGGCGCCCAGGAGCCGGCCTCGACGAGTGCCACCGTACGGTTCTGATAGGCGTGCTCGGCAAGCGTATGGACAAAGGTGCTCATGAACGGGAAGATCTCACCCTGATAGGTGATGGAAGCGAGCACCAGACGGTCGTAGCGGAACGCATCCTCAACGGCCTCGGCCATGTCGTCGCGAGCCAGGTCAAAGACGGAGACCTTCTGGCCGCGAGCCTCAAGCGCTGCGGCGAGTTCCTCGACGGCAGCCTTCAGATGGCCATACACACTCGCATAGGCGATCGTGATGCCCTCGTCCTCGGGCTGATAGCTCGACCAGGTGTTATAGGTGTCGAGGTAATAGCCCAGGTTCTCGGTCAGTACGGGGCCGTGGAGCGGACAGATGATCTGAATGTCCAGGTCGGCGGCCTTCTTGAGCACGGTCTGCACGAACTTGCCGAACTTACCGACGATGCCAAAGTAGTAGCGGCGAGCCTCGCAAGCCCAGCCCTCGGGATCCTCGATGTCGTTGGCGCCAAACTTGCCAAAGCCGTCGGCACTAAAGAGCACCTTGTCGGTGGACTCGTAGGAGAAGATCACCTCAGGCCAGTGAACGTTGGGGGCGCCGACAAAGGTTAGGCTGTGGCCGCCCAGGTCGAGCACATCGCCCTCTTTGACGACCATCTTGCGCTCGGGGAAGTCGGTGCCAAAGTAGTTGACCATCATGCGGAAGGCACCCATGCTGGCCACGATCTGCGCCTGGGGATAGCGCTCCATAAAGGCAGCGATGCCGGCGGAGTGATCGGGCTCCATGTGATGAACGACCAGGTAGTCGGGCGTACGACCATCGAGCACGGCCTCGAGGTTGCCGAGCCACTCGTCGACAAAGTCAGCGTCAACCGAATCGGCGACGGCGATCTTGTCGCCCAAGATAACGTAGCTGTTGTATGCCATGCCGTTCTCGGACACATCGTACTGGCCCTCGAACAGGTCAATGTCGTGATCGTTAACGCCAATGTAGCGGATATCCTTGGTGATCTCCATCAGGCAAAGCCTCCTAGATAGACAAAAGAGCCCGTCTATCATAGCACTCGTCTTCATAGCCAAGGCTATCTGCCAGCATCCTTATCGATTGTTATTGAGGCGGAATATATCGCCATTGACCTGCAAAAACTATGTGCGCGGAGCTGCCGTGGTATGTCGAACGATAAGCTGGCCGGGAATACGAATGGCAACGGTTTTGTCCGTTGCCCCCGCCTTGGGAACCGCGTGCTCGAACACCTCGCGTCCACGCTGATGCAAATCGAATCGAACGGTCGTGAGCTCGTTGTGTGCCACAAAATCATCGAGCGAATCGTCGACGCCCACCACGCTCACGTCCTCGGGCACGCGCAGACCGCTATCGCGCAGCGCTGCAATCGCGCCATTTGCCATCTGGTCGTTTGCCGCGTAAATCGCCGTCATGGTGCGATCGTGCTCGGCCAGGTACCTGCCGGCCTCGTAGCCGCTGTTGGCAGACCAGTCGCCCTCGAGCGGCTCTGCCGGCTCGATGTGTTTACGCTCGAGTGCATCCTGCCAACCGGCGCGACGAAATTGCTCGTCGACCGAGAATGACGGGCCGCCAATATAGCGAATCTGCTCGTGCCCTAGCTCAAACAGGTGATCCATAAGCAATAGCGAGCAGCCGTAATGGTCGGAATCGACCGTGGTCACCCGCGGGTGCGCGTACATGGTAACGATGACCGTGCCAATGCCCGGCAGTGGATCAAACGTCTCAAAATCGGGCGCCATGCGACTCATGCCGATAATGATGCCGTCCACCGGCAATGCGGCCATACGACGCGTGGCCTCGGCAAGCGAAAACTCCTCGGTCTTGGACATCTCGACCAGCGTGATGGCGCAATTATGCTCGCGAGCAGCGCTGGCGATGCCGTCGATCATTGAGAGGTTGCCGAACTTGGTGACATCGTTGACGCACAGGCCGACCGAATGATAACGGCCGTCGCGCAGCGAGCGACCGGCATAACTCGGACGAAAGCCGAGCTTTTGCATAGCGGCCTGTACGCGCTGGCGCGTCTGCTCGTTAACGTTAGGCAAGCCATTGGCGACGCGCGAAACCGTCTGCTGCGAAACGCCGGCAGCGCGGGCGACGTCGGCCATGGAGACCGGACGCGAACTGGTATCGTTGGACGGGCGCCTTGCCACAGGATCACCTTCACCCTTGCGAGATCTGAATAGCGTGAATGCCGGCCCGGGCAGAAATACATCCCGCGCCGAGGCCCGCTATCGTCGGACGCATGTTAACGTACTCTACTTTTTCTATCTGCATCTCTTCTGCTTTATAAGTCCATACGGCAGTACCGTTCACGGCTGAATTTCTACCGATTACCAGATTCTCAAAAAGTGACAAGCGATGTGTTATGAGTACGTTAACATAGCCCGTAACGTGCGGTATCGTGAACACTTGGTTCATGCCGCTTTAAGTTGTTAACGTACTCATAACGACGCAAAACCCACCCGGGCGCGCCAAGGAAAGGACTCCCATGACCACCCCCGACAAAAAGACACTCGCCACGCTCACCAAGCTGTTCGAGGAGGAGTTTGGCCCCATCGGCGACCGCCAGGTGCTCTACGTGCACGCGCCCGGCCGCTCCGAGATCAGCGGCAACCACACTGACCACGAGGGTGGCCACGTTATCGCCGGCTCGCTCGATGTCGCCGTCGACGGCATCGCCGTGGCAACCGATTCCAACAAGGTTCGCGTAGCCGACGAGGGCTATCCCACGTTTGAAATCGCGCTCGACACGCTAGACGTTCAGGAGTCCGAGAAGGGCACGTCCGCGAGCCTCGTCCGCGGCATGGCCCACGAAATCGCTGCTCTGGGCGTTGAGCCCCAGGGCTTCGACTTTGCCTTCACCTGCTCCGTCCCCTCGGGCGGCGGTCTTTCGAGCTCCGCTGCTGTCGAGGCGGCATACGGTCGCGCCATGGAGACGCTCTGGGACGCACCCGCCATCGAGCCCGTCGCGCTCGCCCAGATGAGCCAGCGCACCGAGAACAACTATTACGGCAAGCCCTGCGGTCTGATGGACCAGGCCGCCGTTTGCTTGGGCGGCCTCGCCTACATGGACTTTGAGGATCAGGCTCAGCCTAAAACCCAGAAGCTCGAGCTCAACTTTGAGGATCACGGTTATGCGCTCGCGCTCGTTAAGGTCGGTGCCGACCACGTGGCCGCCACCGACGACTACGCCGCCGTTCCGCGCGAGATGCAGGACGTCGCTGCCGAGTTTGGCAAGGCACGCCTGTGCGAGGTAAACGTGGCGGACTTTGACGCCAAGCTCCCCGAGCTGCGCGCCAAGCTGGGCGACCGCGCCTGCCTGCGCGCCGTTCACTACTGGTACGAAAACGGCCTGGTCGATAAGCGCTGGGCTGCCCTGAACGCCGGCGACATCGATCAGTTCCTGGTCCTGACGCGCGAGTCCGGCGCCAGCTCTGCCATGTACCTGCAGAATGTCGTTGCCAAGCTGGGCTCCGAGCAGCCTTCGATGTATGCCCTGGCACTGGCCGAGCACGTGCTCGACGGCCGTGGCGCCGTCCGTATCCACGGTGGCGGCTTTGGTGGCACCATCCAGGCCTTCGTGCCGCTCGACCTGGTCGACACCTTTATCACCAAGATGAACGGCTGGCTGGGCGAGGGCTCTGCCCGCCACTACGCAATTTCTGACAAGGGAGCTTACGCGGCATGGCTGTAATGACCGACGTGCGCGAGGCCGCGCAGAACCTGATCGAGTACGCTATCCACCGATCGATGATCGGCCAGGACGATCGCATCTGGGCGTATAACACCATTCTCGAGTGCATCGGTGCTACGGGCCCGGCGCTCGACATGGCCTGGGCGCTCCAGGTCGAGAAACTCTCGCTCTTGCACCCCGATACCCTGCCCAACTTTGACCTGGAGGGCACGCTTGCTGCGCTTGCCGAGGCTGCCGTTGCCAACGGCGCCGCCGAGGACACGGCGTCTGGCCGCGACCGCATTGCCATGCGCATTATGGGCGCGCTCATGCCGAGGCCTTCGGTTGTAAACGAGGAGTTCAACGGCCGCATGGGCGTCAACGAGCCCCGCGCCGCGACCGACTGGTTCTACGGTCTGTGCTGCGACGCCGGCTACGTGCGCCGCGCCGCCATCGCGCGCAACATCAAATGGAGCACCCCCACCAACTGGGGCGACCTGGAGATCACCATCAACCTGTCCAAGCCTGAGAAGGACCCGCGCGATATCGCCGCGGCAGGTGCAGCTAAGAACACGGGCGAGAAGTATCCCGCCTGCCAGCTCTGCATCGAAAACGAGGGCTATCCCGGACGCTCCGCCGCAGCCGACGGCGGCGCTCACCCCGCCCGCCAGAATCTGCGCGTCATCCCCATCCAGCTCGACGGCGAGCGCTGGGGCTTCCAGTACAGCCCGTACGCGTACTTTAACGAGCACTGCATTGCCATGAGCTCCGAGCATCGTCCGATGCACGTCGACCGCAAGGGTCTGACCTGCCTGCTCGACTTTGTGGACCTGTTCCCGCATTACTTTATTGGCTCCAACGCCGACCTGCCCATCGTGGGCGGCTCGATTCTGTCGCACGACCACTTCCAGGGCGGCGCGCACGAGTTCCCCATGATGCATGCCGCTGAGGTCTCGCAGTTTAGCGTGCCCGGCTTTGACCAGGTCAGCGGTACCGTGTTGCAGTGGCCGCTTTCGGTGCTGCGACTGCGCTCGCACGACCGCGCCCAGCTGCTCGACGCCGCCGAGAAGATCATCCTCGCCTGGCGCGAGTGGACCGATGAGTCGGTGGGCGTCATCGCGCACACAGCCGACGGCGTGGCGCACAACACCGTGACGCCCGTCATCCGCCGCGTCGACTCCCGCGGCAATGCCGGCGGCGAGATTTACGAGGCCTACCTGGCGCTTCGCTGCAACATCACGACCGACGAGCATCCGCTGGGCGTATTCCACCCGCATGCCGAGTACCACCACATCAAGAAGGAGAACATCGGCCTGATCGAGGTCATGGGCCTGGCCATTTTGCCGCCGCGCTTGGTTCCCGAGCTCGGCGCTGTCCGCGAGCACTTGCTGGCGGCCAAGGCCGATGCCAGCTACGACCTTGCTGGCGCGCTCGAGGGCGACGACCTTTGCCGCAGCCATGCCGCGTGGGCCGAGGACGTCTTTGCTCGCCGCGCCGACGAGCTTACGGCCGACAACGCCATCGATATCCTGCACGAGGAGGTCGGCGTGGTGTTTGGCCACGTGCTCGACAACGCCGGCGTCTTTAAGTGGGACGAAGCCGGCCGCGCCGCCCAACAGCGCTTTATCGACTCACTGTAGAGCACAGACCCGGACGCTCAACGGCAGCCCCCACGACATAGCCACCTACACGACAACGGCGCCCGCCGGCAACATCGCCGGCGGGCGCCGTTTTCTGATGCAAGGGTAGCTAATTTGCACCAAAACAAGGAGTGTTCCAAACTGCCGGCAGAGAAGGAGCGCCCCAGGTGCCGACCTAAACCCCACATTATTCGATGGAAAAACGTGGTTACCTCCCACATTATTCGATGGAAAAACGTGGTTTACTCCCACATTTTTCGATGGAAAGACCAAGACGGTCTTATACTAACCATGATCGTTAGGGGGCAGTATGCAGCGACAGCTAATGGACGAACTCATTGCTTGGAAATCTAGGGCAAACCGCAAGCCCCTCCTGCTTAAGGGGGCCCGCCAGACGGGAAAAACCTGGCTTCTCAACGAATTCGCAGGCCAGCAGTATCAAAACGTCATCCGTTTTGACTTTATGCTCGAACCGGGCGCACGTTCGCTGTTCGACGGAAGCCTTGACCCCAAACGCATCATCTCCCAGATAGAGCTCCTGCGCGGCCAGACCATAACGCCGACAGACACGCTCATCATCTTCGACGAAATCCAAGAGGCACCGCGTGGCATCACCTCGCTCAAATACTTCAACGAGCTGGCGCCGGAATACCATATCATGGCAGCCGGCTCCTATATGGGGCTCGCGCTCCGACGCGAAAACGAGTCGTTCCCCGTCGGCAAGATCGACCAGCTTACCATGCGCCCCATGGGGTTTGTCGAGTTCGTTCGTGCCGTCGATGGCGATCCGCTCGCAGATGCCATCCTTGCCGCAGACATGGACCTGCTGGCGAATGTTTCCGAAAAGCTCGAGCGCCTGCTCAAGGAATACCTCGTTGTCGGTGGCATGCCAGAAGTTGTCTCCGTTTTCGCCGCCTCCCACGATTTCATCGAGGCCCGCAGGCTTCAGCAGCAAATCATCGAAGCTTATGAATCCGATTTTGGCAAGCATGCGCCAGCCCGCATCGTCGAGCGCATGAGGCTGGTTTGGAAATCCCTTCCCGGCCAGCTCGCAAAGGAAAACAAGAAGTTCGTCTATGGCGCGCTTCGTCCCGGGGCGCGCGCACGCGATTTTGAGGAAAGCCTCCAGTGGCTCATGGACTATGGAATCGTTCATAAGGTACCACGTGTTTCCGCCCTAAGAGCACCGCTCACAAGCTACGAGGATCTCTCGGGCTTCAAGCTGTTCTGCATCGACACCGGCATCCTCGGAGCACTCTCCGGCCTCACGCCAGCCATTGTTCTGAACGGGCCCGCTGTTTTTACGGAGTTCAAAGGCTCGCTGACCGAGCAATACGTCGCACAGGAGCTTTTGCTCCAAGGCAATACTCCCGCGTATTGGTCATCCTCCTCCGGCAATGCAGAGACTGACTTTGCCGTCGACCATGCGGGGACCGTGCTTCCGCTCGAGGTCAAGGCGGCAGAGAATCTCAAAGCAAAGAGCCTGAGGATTGCCTGCGAGAAGTTCAAGCTCGAGCGCTGCGTGAGAACATCGTTAGCGGCATATAGAGACGAAGGCACGCTCGTCAATATTCCGCTCTGGGAGATTGGGCAAATCGACAAGCTGGCATAGGCGCTGTGGAGGGGGTGCCCCGTAAGGAGTGTCCCAAACTGCCGGCAAAAAAGGAACGTCTCTATCTGCCGCAGTCATTTAAGAACGTCCCCAATGACCACGCCGATGTTTTGGCCACGACAGCGAAAGCCCGCCAGAGCGAGCAAGGTGCCTTGAAACGAGGCGGCATTGACCTTCTGGTCATGCCGCCGAAGTTGAAAGGCAGATTGCCGCTCTGGCGGGCTTGCAGCGTCGGCTGGTTACGCGGTTCGTAGAACCGCGTAACCCTAAAGCTCCGTTACTTCAACGTTGTTGTAGATCTCGTCCCAGCGGTCCATGACCAGGTGACCGGTCTTGGGATCCATAGCGTTGAGTTTGCCGCAGGTATTGGCGGTCTTGAGCACCGTGACGTCGTCGGCGCCAGCAGCAATGGCATGTGCAAAGCCGGCGATGGTCGAGTCGCCGGAACCCGTTGCGTTCACAGCCGCAATCGCGGGCGTCTTGGCGCGGAACGCGCGACCCTCATGGAAGCCAACCGAACCGGCAGCGCCCATCGAAACGACAACCCAGGGGATACCGGCAAAACGGTCATCGGCGGCGAGCGCCTCGCGCAGGGCATCGACATCATCGGTCGTAAAGGACGTACCCAGCAGGCCGTTAATCTCGGTCAGGTTGGGCTTTACGAGCTCAGGCTTAGCGTCGGACTCCAGCGCGGCCTCCAGCGATG
This sequence comes from uncultured Collinsella sp., assembly GCA_902491055.1. Lineage (GTDB taxonomy): Bacteria > Actinomycetota > Coriobacteriia > Coriobacteriales > Coriobacteriaceae > Collinsella. The sequence goes on from CABUGI010000057.1 coordinate 7,918, forward strand.
CACCCGAGGTATCGAGCAGCACCTTGGCGCCCGCCTCCTCGGCGATCTTGACGAGCTCGGCATAGTAGCCGGCATCGACGCCACGCGGCAGCGAGCCCGAAAGCGTCACAACGTCCGCCTTCGCTGCAAGCTCGGCAAACTTGGCCGTAAAGGCCTCGAGCTCGGCCGGGGCGATCTGTGGGCCGCTCTCCAGCAGCTCGGTCTGATTACCCTCGTGCAGAATATTCAGGCAAATGCGCGTCTCACCGGCGATGGGCACAAAGTCGTTCTTGACGCCGTCGGCATCCATAAGCTCGGCCATATAGGCACCCATGTGGCCGCCGAGCAGACCGGTCGCGAGCACATCGTCGCCCAACTGCAGCAGTACACGGCTCACGTTGAGGCCCTTACCGCCAGCAGTCTTTTCGGGCGTCACGCGGTTCACGTCGTCGATGATCAACTTGTCGAGCTGATAGCGCGTATCAATCGACGGGTTCATGGTAACGGTCAGAATCATATTGAACTCCTGTTTCCGGGGCACGGCACGCGCAGCCCCAAACATACGATAGCTTGTTAAAGGATCTCGATCTCAAAGCCGCGGGTGACGGTCTCTCCCGGCTTGGCCACCAGGCAGCCGCGCTTGTGCTCCAGAATATCGTCCTCGTCGGAGCAGGTGGACAGGCCGCCCCACGGTTCCACGGCCACAAAGTCGCCCTCGGGCTTGCTCCACACAATCAGGTATGGCATATCGGGGAACGTCAGGCGCACGCCCTTGTCCTCGGTTTTCTTGGTCAACGTAACCACGTGGCTCTCGAGCACGTCAAAGATGGTCTCTGCGAAGTCAAAGAGTTCGTGGGTCAGCGGCAGGTCATGGCCAACCATCGGGTTCTTGCTGCGATGCTCAACATCAATCAGGCCCGTCGAGGGAACGGCAGTACAGAGCTCGGCGGCCTCGCGCTGCTCAAAACGGAGCTCGTAGTCGTCGTAGGACTCGCCCTCGTCAAGCGGGCACTTAAAGCCAGGGTGACCGCCCACAAAGAACGGCATGTCCTCGGTGCCCTCATTGGTCACCTCGTACGACACGGCCACCTTCTCCGCATCGATCGTGTAACGAGCAACGATCTTAAACGGATACGGGTACTGCTCGAGCAACTCGGCATGGTCGGCAGAGCTTAAGCTCAGCACAACCATGTTGTCGCTCTGCTCCTCGAGCTTCCACTCCTGCTTGCGAGCAAAGCCGTGGCGGGCGAGCTTGACCTCGCGGCCGCCCATGGTCATTGCGCGACCGTCACGAAGGCCGCCGCAGATCGGGAAACAAATGGGTGCCTGGCCCGACCACACCGCCGGGTCGCCCTGCCACAGGTACTCACGGCCGTTGGCCGTAATAGAAGTGAACGACCCGCCCGCCGTGCTCAGTGCCACGCGGATAGAACCGTTATCAAGAACAAACTCCATAGGAGCCTTCCCTTTCTTACGACAGCCCGCCAAGTCAATAGGGCTGATAGAAAACCGGCCCGCGCCCCATCACAGAAACGCGAGCCGTCAACGGACTAGTTAATTACGCCGGATACCCGCTAATCATGGTATTCGCCGCGGTCCCACTTCTCGAGGAACTCGTCAAAGAAGTGCGGGTCAGCCTGAGTCTCGGCGTCGGCCTTATTGCAGGCATCGATCTTGGCGATCAGGGCGTCGTGCTCGGGGGTCTTCTCGTAGGGCTCCTCCAGGAAGGCAAGCATGATATCGGCCATCAGGAACTCGCCGGTGATCTTGCCGCCAAAGCCCACGATGTTGGCGTTGAGCTCGCGACGGGCATACAGGGCAGAGGTCATGTCACGGACCAAGGCGCAGCGGGCGCCGGGAACCTTGTTGACGGCGTTGGTGATGCCGATGCCGGTACCGCACAGGGCCACGCCAAAGTCGGCCTTGCCGCTGGCAACAGCCTCGCCCACGGCCTTACCGTAGATGGGGTAGTGCGTACGGGTGTGGCTGTAGGTGCCGCAGTCGAGCACCTTGTAGCCAGCCTGCTCCAGGCGGTCGGCCAGATAGATCTTCTCGTCCGTAACGATATGGTCGCAACCGATTGCGATGGTCTTCTTCATCAGAACGTCCTTTCGTCTGAATTCACAAGTTGAGATAGAAGTTCGAGTTCTCGGTGGCTCTCGTTAGGCCATCTTGTTGAGCATGTCGACACGGATCTGGTGACGGCCGCCGGCGTACTGGGCGCGCAGGAACTCGCGGGCGATCTTCTTGGCGACCTCGATGCCCACAACGCCCGGACCCATGGTGACCATGCGCGAGCCGTTGTGCTCGCGGGTCATGTAGGCGGAACGCTCGTCGGAAATGTTGGCGACAACCATGCCCTTGATCTTGACGGCGGCCATATAGGAGCCGACGCCGTACTTATCGAATGCGAAGCCCTGGGAATCCTTGTGCTCCAGCAGGTCCTTGGCAACGGCGGTGGCGGAATCGACAAAGTCCGCGGCAGGGGTCTCGGAATAGTCGACGACCTCGTGACCGTCGGCGATGAGCATCTCCTTGATGGACTCCTTCATCGACATACCGTCGGCATCGGAAGCGATTACAACCCTCATGACATCCTCCTTGAGAGATACGCTGGCGCGTAGTTTCTGTTTGGAAGTGTTGAATCGCGATCAGGTCCGGGCATCTGAATGTGCGGTTCTTCACTGTTCATGTTTATTTGAACACATTCGAACATCAACTGCAACAACTATTTGTTTATCTTTGTTCTTCTTTGAACAAATACCGTTCGCGAACGACTGTTGACCGTTTGGGATCGTGAAAGCTTCGTCCTGGCACGTCTTCAACAAACAAAAGGGACGGCCGAGAACGAGTCCCGGCCGTCCCTTTGCGGTATGCCCCAGCAAATACAGCTGTTTTAGCTACTCGGCCTGCCTACCCTTTTTGGTGTGCTTGGACGGAGCACTCAGAAAGCGGCCCGTCAAATAGTTCGCCGGGCCGGAAATATCAATCCCCAGCAGCACATGCCCCAGCCACAGAAACGCCGCGAGCACCAGCAATGGAATCACGCACGAGGTCACGATCATCACGATGACGCCTTCGATGAGATCGGTCGCCTGCTGCACAATCTCATCGGTCATCTGCTTGGCGCTGCTGGTCACCGACGTGACAAGACCCGAGGCGCCGTCGGCAAGCTGCTCAAGCACGTTCTTGGACTCTGTGGACTCGGCCTTTTTCTTGCTTGCCTTGGAGTTATCACTATCTTCCGCACTCGCAGCGTCAGTCGCCTTTTGCTCAGCCGCTTCGATGCTCACTCGATACGTTTCGTCGACCTTTTGCGACACCCATACACTTGCAGGCACCAACGCCATGCCGATCATGGCGACCACCAGCACGCGCGTCGCCACGCGGCGCAGGACGGAGCTCGTACTCCAGCGCCCGTGAATGCCGAGCGACGCCGCAAAGAGCACCAGCGCAAACGGGATCAAGATGCCCAAGCCAACCGACCACAAAATGGTCAACAGGTATTTCTCGAGGTATAGCACGGCAAGCACGATGCCCAAGTTACCCGAAAGCTGTGCGAGCTGCTCGGCAACCGGCGTTCCCGTATCGCCCGGCAGCGCAGTGATGCCCGCAGACAGCGCCACGCACGAGGTCGTGAGCGCCAGTACGTTACCTTTCTTTTGATCGATGACCTCGATGGTGGAGTCCCAAGTTTTGGTATCGGCGAAATGCGGACGGGCCACAAAGCCCGACAGCAACGCCAGTACCACGAGCGCAACGATAAAGCCAATCTGCAGCTTTTTGTTTGCGCACACGACATCGGACAGGCTGGGCTGTAGCTCGGTTACCGTCGTATGCTCAGTTATCTGGACAGGACGCCCATGGGCCATCTCATGTGCGTCTCTCTTTTGAATCGATCCGTTGTCCGGCATTTGGATACCTCCTCATTCCGGCCTGTATTGCGGATGGAAGTATACCCACCCAACGAAAAACCGAACGGCAAGACGGACGGAGCGCACCAAGACTGTCCCCAATGACTATCTCGGGATGAGTTGCGGTGGAATAGGGATTGTTTAGCGCCCGCCAGCCCCTATTCAATCCCTATTTCACCGCAACTTGGGGGAGAACAGAAAAACCCTGCCGCGGATAGCGGCAGGGTTTTTGGAAGGGGACGAGGTTGTGCGGGCTCGTTAGGCGAGCTTGGCCTCGAGCTCGGCGATACGCTTATAGGCATCGATGGTAAAGCGGGTCTGCTTCTCCAGGATCATAGTGGTCATGAGGGTATCCTGAGCGTGAGCCATGATGAAGGTCATCTCCATCTCGCCGCCGCCGGCCTCCTGCGAAAGCAGCTTGGTCTGCGTGTCGTGGGCGCCGATGAGTGCATCGCTGGCATCCTTGTGCAGCTGCTCGGCCTTCTCAAAATCACCCTCGCGAGCAGCATCGAGCGCTGCAAGCAGATCGGTCTGGGCGTCACCTGCGTATGCGACAATCTCGAATCCAACCATCGAGATTTCTTCTTTGGTTGCCATATTGCGTTCCTTTCACATATGAACCAACGGAGAGCATCGCGTCCGGGCATACGCGCTGCG